>CAZMGG010000071.1:9269-28552 GCA_964565715.1 uncultured candidatus Brocadiaceae bacterium
TCGCCGGCGCAGCGCGGCCCGCCGATCTGGTGGAGCCGGACGACGAGGTGATCGTCGGCGAGGCCGACCTGATGGCGGCGCTGGAGGACGCCGGCGAGTCCTTCCCCGCCGATGAGGCGGCGGCGGCGTGGGGGGCAGCGCCCGTGCAGGTGCCGGAGCCCGACCGGCGGGCCGACGAGGATCCCGCCGGCTGGCTCCTGGGCAGCGCCGCCGCCAGCAGCGAGCAGGAGATCGAGAGCGCCGAGGCCAGCGCCGAGGTCAGCGCCGGGGAGCCGGACGGCGCCGAGCCGATCGTGCCGATCCCGCGGCCGGCGGAACCGGCCCGGCAGGGGCGCCTGTTCGGGGCGGCGTTGCCCGACGAACTGGTCCGCGAGGCGGCCGCGGTGGTCATCAGCAGCCGTCGCGCCAGCGCCACCCATCTGCAGCGGCGCCTGCGGGTCGACTACGACGAGGCCATGGCCCTGCTGCGGGTGCTGGGCGAACAGGGCGTGATCGAGATCGATGCCGGGGCCACCCAGGGCCGCGTCATCGCCGACGCGGAATGACGCGGTGGCACGGCCGGCCCGGATTCCACCCGTGCCCACAGGTTGACCACCGCTTCACCACGGGATGATCACGGGTTGCCCACACCCTCGGTGCTTGTGCGCCGCGCGCGGGACGCTACAGCTTTGGGTGCGGTCCGGTCAGTAGCGGTTGGGTGCCCATGGTGGATTTCAAGGCTCCGTTCGAAGGTCGCGGCGTGCCCCAGAACCTGGAGGCCGAGCGTTCGGTGCTCGGCGCGCTGCTGCTGCACGCCGATGCGGTGTGCGACGTCAACTTCCTCAAGCCGGAGGACTTCTACCTGCCGCGGCACCAGGTCATCTTCGAGTCGATCGTGTCGGCCTACGGGACCCGCAACCAGACCGATCCGATCGCCGTGGAGGAGGATCTGTCGCGGCGGGGCAAGCTGACGGACGCCGGCGGCCGCGAGCAGCTGCTCGACCTGCTGGAGAGCGTGGTGTCGGCGGCGGCGGTCGCCTACCACGCCGAGATCGTCCGGGAGAAGGCCGTGCAGCGGAAGCTGCTGGAGAGCTGCCTCAACCTGGCCCGGCAGGCCTACGAGAACCAGCTCGACGCCAAGGAGCTGCTCGACGAGGCCGAGCGGCAGATCTTCGAGATCGCCCGCATGGACAAGTCGGGTGACGCGCACGGCATCAGCGACATCCTGCAGGAGACCTTCCAGCGGATCGACCGCCTGCGGGAGCGGGAGGGGCGCCTGACCGGGCTGGGCACCGACTACTACGATTTCGACGACATGACCGGCGGGCTGCAGCCCGGCGAGCTGGTGATCGTCGCCGCCCGCCCGTCGATGGGGAAGACCAGCTTCGCCCTCAACCTGACCGAGCGGGTGGCCAGCAGCCGGCACGGCGTGGCGTTCTTCAGCCTGGAGATGTCGAACCAGCAGGTCATCCAGAACATGCTGTGCAACCGGGCCCAGATCGACGGCCAGGCCATGCGCAAGGGGCGGATCACCGACGCCCAGTACCGCCGGCTGACCGACGAGGCGCAGACCCTCTACGACCTGCCGATCTACGTCGACGACACCGCCGGCATGACCGTCACGCAGCTCCGCAGCAAGTGCCGCCGGCTCAAGCAGAAGTACGACATCAGCATGGTGGTGGTGGACTACCTGCAGTTGATGACCGCCGGCGGGCGCGTCGAGAGCCGGCAGCAGGAGATCGCCACCATCTCCCGGGCCATGAAGGGCATCGCCCGGGAGCTGAAGGTGCCGGTGATCGCCCTGTCGCAGTTGAACCGGGACGTGGAGAACCGCGATGATCACCGCCCCCGGATGAGCGACCTGCGCGAGTCCGGCGCGATCGAGCAGGACGCCGACGTGATCATCCTGTTGCACCGCGACGAGTACTACAAACCGACCGAGACCAATGCGGGGCTGGCGCAGATCATCATCGCCAAGCAGCGCAACGGGCCGACCGGCGAAGTGACGCTGCGCTTCTTCCGCGAGTACATGCGTTTTGAGAACTACACCCGCCGGGCCGAGCCATTGCAGTGACGTGGGCGACCGCGCCGGAACCCGGCGCGGCAGCGCCCTGGCACTCCTGGTTGCGTGCCTGATCGCCGTGGCCGTCCTGGCAGGTGGATCCGCCGTGGCCCAGGATCCGCCGGTGGGGCAGCCGGGCAGCCCGGCGGTCGTGCCGCAGGACCCGGTGCCGCCCACCCGGGCGGAGCCGGACCTGCCGCCGGCGCGGCCGTCGGCCCAGGATCCGGCCCAGGACCCGGCGGGGCCGGCGGTGGACCCGGCGGTGCAGGCGCTGCAGGGCAAGGTCGTCCGCACCATCGTCGTGGCCCGGATCGGCCAGAACGGGCGGATCCTGCCGCTCGTCGGCGAGGTCGCCGACAGCGTGCTGCGGACCCTGGTGACGCGGGCCGGCGAGCCGCTCGACGCCCGCAAGGTCACCCAGGACGTCGCCAACCTGTGGAACGAACGGCGCCTGGTCACCGTGGCGCTGGCGCGGCCGGTCGGCGAGGAGGTGGAGCTGACCATCGGCATCCGCCGCGAGGACGAGGTCTACGAGCGCGTCGAGTTCCAGGGGCTCAAGCACTTCGAACGGGGCGAGGTGGACGAACTGCTCGGCCTCTACACCGATCGGCAGGTCACCTCGTCGGAGGCGATCGCCATGCGCAACGTGCTGGTGGCGCGCTACCGCCGCGACGGGTTCGCCTTCTGCAGCGTCGACCTGCAGGAGACGGATCCGGAGGACGCCGCCGGGGTCGAACGGCCGCGCAAGATCCTGACCCTGCGGATCGACGAGGGGCCGCGGGTCACCGTGCGCGAGGTCCGCTTCCGCGGCCACCGCTCGTATCCGGCCCGGCCGCTGTGGGGCTTCGTCGGCAGCGGCGACTTCCTGATCCGCGACTCGCACATCCAGAGCGACCCGGCGGGCGCCATCCTGTTCATCCCGCTGCGCGGCGAGCCCTTCAGCCGCGAGATCATCGACGAGGACCTCGACCGCCTGCGCCTGTTCTATCGCAGCCGCGGCCACCTCGATGCGCTGGTCGAACTGGGCGACGTGCAGTTCACCGCCGACCGCACCGAGGTCGACATCGACTTCCTGGTGGTGGAGGGGCCGCGCTACCGGATCCGCTCCATCGGTCTGGTGCGCCTGGACCCCGCCGGCAAGGAAATCGCCGACGGCGATGCGCGCTATCCGAGCGCCGAGGTGCTGCAGGACCTGAAGGTGGTGCCCGGCGACTTCTACGATCACGCCAAGATCCGGCAGGATCTGCGGCGGATCCAGGACTTCTACGGCCAGCGCGGCCATCCACCGCGGGCCAGCTTCAGCCAGTCGGTCGCCGACGCCTTCCAGATCCTGTGGCCGCGGGAGCGCTACTCGGAGACCTTCGAGGTCGACCTGACCCATCGCCTGGAGGAGGGCTCGCCGAAGACCCTGCGCGACGTGATCCTGCGCGGCAACACCGCCACCCGCGACAAGGTGATCCGGCGGAAGGTGTACCAGATGCCCGGCGAACGCCTCGACATGACGCTGGTCGACAAGTCGATGCGGCACCTCGACGCGACGCGCTACTTCTTCAACCCGATCACCCTGCAGGGGCCGCGCTTCGAGCTGCTGCCGGTGCCGGGCAAGGCCGACGAGGTGGACCTGGCCCTGGACCTGGAGGAGGGCGAGACCGGCGAGTTCCGCTGGGGCATCGGCATCAGCACCGGCGCCGGCGCCCAGGCGACCCTGCAGTTCAACAAGAAGAACTTCGACCTGTGGAACCCGCCGAGCTCGCTCAACCCGTTCACCGCGTTGGGCGAGATCATCGACAACCGGGCCTTCCACGGCGGCGGCCAGCAGCTCGACCTGCTGCTGGCGCCGGGCACCGAGATCAGCCAGTTCCAGATCGCCTTCACCGAACCCGACATCTTCGGCGACCACTTCGACACCTACGAGCTGCGGGTGGCGGGCCGGCGTCGCATCCGGCGGTTCCGCGACGGCTACACCACCGACGTGCTCGGCGGTGACGTCGGTTTCGGCCGCAACTTCACCGAGTTCTTCAGCGCCGGCCTCGGCTTCCGCCACGAGACCGTCAAGGTGCGCAACCTGACCGCCGACGCGCCCCTGATCGCCTTCGACGCCGAGGGCCAGACCGAGCTGCGCGGCCTGCGCGCCACCGCCCGCTACCGCGACCACGACGACCCGCGCCGGCCGACCAAGGGCTTCGACGTCACCGCCACCGCCGAGGTGGTCGGCGGCTTCCTCGGCGGCGAGGAGAGCCTGGTGAAGGGCACCGTCGGCGGCAACCTCTTCGTGCCGCTGCTGGAGAACGCGGCGGGCCACTGGCACGTGCTGCGCCTCGAGCAGTCGTTCGGGATCGCCCAGGAGTTCGGCGGCAGCGACGATGTGTTCCTGACCGAGCGCTTCTACCTGGGCGGCGGCAACCTGCGCGGCTTCGACTACCGCGGCGTCGGCCCCAGCCAGTTCCAGCGGGCGATCGGCGGCGAGGCGGTCTACAGCTCGACCCTCGAGTACTCGTATCCCCTGGTGGCGACCCGCATGGAGCACCAGGTGCGCGACTCGGAACTGCTGCGCGGGGTGGTGTTCTCCGACTTCGGCCTGCTCGGCCTCGGGCTCAGCGATCCGACCTTCACCGAGCCGCGCCTGAGCGTCGGCGTCGGCCTCCGCATCGAGATCCCGGTCCTGGAGATCCCGATCGCCCTGGACCTGGGCTGGCCGATCCTGTTCGAGGAGAGCGACTCCCGGCGGCAGTTCTTCTTCTCGATCGCGCGCTGAGCAGCCCTTTTCCCCGATCCCTCCGGCCCCTAGCCTCTTGGCCTCCATGCAGTGTCCATGCACCTCCCAGAAGGCCTACGCCGAGTGCTGCGGGCCGGTCGTCCAGGGCGAGCGGCTCGCCGCCACCGCCGCCGAGCTGATGCGTTCGCGCTACTCGGCCTATGCGCTGGGCCACGTCGACTGGATCGTCGACAGCCAGTCGCCGGACGGTCGCCAGTTCGTCGATCGCCGGGCCACCGAGGAGTGGTCGAAGCGGGCGCAGTGGCACGGCCTGGAGATCGTCGAGACCGAGAACGGCGGCCCCGACGACGCCGAGGGCGTGGTCGAGTTCAAGGCGCGCTACACCCTGGCCGGCGAGGACATCGTCCACCACGAGATCGCGTCGTTCCGCAAGGAGGACGGCGCCTGGTACTTCGTCGACGGCATCGAGGTGAAGCCCCGTCCCTTCAAGCGCGCCACCGCCAAGGTCGGCGCCAACGATCCCTGCCCCTGCGGCAGCGGCAAGAAGCACAAGAAGTGCTGCGGCCGGCCCGGGGCGCTACCGGCATGAACCCACCCATGAAGTTCTCACGCCTGGTCCCGTTCCTCTGTCTGGCGCTCTTCGCCTGCGGCTCGTCGGATCCGCTGGTGGGCAAGTGGGCCGAGGTCGATGCCCAGCACGGCTGGGAGATCGAGTTCGCCGCCGACGGCCGCATGATGATCCACGGCGAGGGGGCCGACCACGGCAGCCACGACCACTGCAACGGCACCTGGCAGCAGGACGGCCAGACCCTCCGCATCACCGGCCGTTGGGAGTCGGCGGGCAAGGACGCGGCCTGGACGGCGACGATCCAGGACGACGTGCTGACCCTGACGCCGGCCGCGGGCGAAGGCGTCCGACGGCTGCGCCGGCGCTGACGGGCGAGGTTACGCCTGCCCGACAGGTGACCTCCTGCTCGCCGCATCGGCGGGCGGGATCTTCGCGCGCCGATCGCCGATTGGCGCTGGCCATGCCGCCAGCATGGTGCACACTTCCCGGCCCGAGCCCTGCGGACGGGCCTTCCGCCCCCCTGCGGATCGCCCTATCCTCCGCGCTCCCTCTGCACGCCATGCCTTCCATGCCGCACTCCGAGATCGTCAGCTCCGGCATCCGGATCCACGCCGCGGCCCAGTTCCTGCCGCAGGAATCGGACCCGCAGCAGAACCGGTTCGTCTACGCCTACCGGATCACGATGACCAACCAGGGGAATGCCACGGTGCGCCTGCTGTCGCGCCACTGGATCATCCTGGACAGCGAGAATCGTCGCGAGGAGGTCCGCGGCCCCGGCGTGGTGGGCGAGTACCCGAAGCTGGCGCCCGGCGAGAGCTACAGCTACATGAGCTATTGCCCGCTGAGCACCGCCTGGGGCACCATGGAGGGGTTCTACACCTTCGAACGGGACACCGGCGAGCGCGTGCAGGCCCGCATCGGCCGCTTCTTCCTGGTGCAGTCGGCGCCACCGCTGACCCTGGAACGTACCAGCACCTGCTGAGCCGCCGCCCCCAGCGCGCCGACGCGCGCTAACACCCGTCCCGGCCGGAGCGTCCAGGGGCGCATGAACCGGCACCGGATCCCCGTTCTCGCCGCCGCCGCGGTCGCCACCACCCTCCTCGTCCTGCCTGCCGCGGCCCCGGCCCAGGAGTTCACCCCCTGGGACAAGCTGCCCGACAAGGCCGACTTCGTCGTGCACGAGTGGGGGACCTTCACCAGCATGGTCGGCCGGGACGGCGTGGCCCTCGAGGGCCTGCACCACGAGGAGGAGGCGCTGCCGAAGTTCGTGCACGACCTGCTGCGGCTCACCGAGGTCGGCCAGACCCGCAGCAAGCTGCCGGCCAGCCGGGTGACGCAGAAGATGGAGACCCCGGTCATCTACTTCTACAGCGACGAGCCGATGCGGGCGCAGGTCGACGTCTGGTTCATCCAGGGCCTGATGAGCCAGTTCTATCCGCTGCCCGACCTCGTGCAGCCGACGCTGGCGGAACTGCGGCAGGGCCGCATCGACATGAGCAAGGTCGATCTGTCGGCGCTGACCTGGCGGATCGAGCTGATCCCGCACCACCGGACCCCGCCCAAGGAGATCCCGGTGGTGGCGCCCACCGACCCGTGGGCGTTCGCCCGCCAGACCGGCGCGGCCTACGTGCGCACCCAGCCGGAGGCGGCGCAGGCCGCCGTCGAGGCCGAGCACTACCTGTTCTACCGCGGTCTCGGCCGCTGGAATCCGAAGCTCGACCTGCGCGCCGCGCCCGGCGGCCGGGCGGCGGTGACCAACGGCATGGCGCAGGTGATGCCGTTCACGCTGCTGCTCGAACTGGGCGAGGCGGGCGGCCGCTTCGTGCGCGGGCCGGCCCTGGAGCCCGGCGCCACCCACGACTTCGACCTGGCCGACGCCGCCTTCGAGCCCGACCGCGAGCGCTTCGCCCGTCAGGTCGGCGCCGCGGTGCTGGCCGGACTCACCGCTGCCGGGCTCTATCCCGACGAGGCCCGGGCCATGGTCGCGACCTGGTCCCGCTCGTGGTTCCAGACCGACGGCGCCCGTCTCATCTACCTGCTGCCCCGCGAGCAGGTCGACCAGGTCCTGCCGCTGTCGATCCGGCCGGTGCCGAAGGAACTGCTGCGCGTGCTGGTGGGCCGCCACGAGTTCATCACGCCGGAGGCCCAGACCCGCGTCGAGGGCGCCCTGCGCGACGGCGACAGCGGCGATCCCCTGGTCCGTGATCGCGCCGCGGCCGTGCTGAGCGGCCTGGACCGCTTCCTGGAGCCGCATCTGCGCAACGTCGTCGCGCACGGGCAGGACGCCGCGGCGGTGCGGCGCGCCACGGCGCTGCTCGCAGAAATGACCCGGTGAGAAGCGCTATCCTCGAGCGATCTTGGCCCTCACGCCTGCGGACCGGACCGATGCGGAACTCTGCGGCCTCGTGCGGCGGGCGCGGTCCGGCGACCGGGCTGCGTTCGAGCTGCTCTACCGCGACTTCGTCCGCGTCGTCCACGGCGTGGCGCTGGCGCACGCCGGGCCGCGCGACGCCGAGGACGTGACCCAGGAGGTGTTCATGCAGGCGTTCCTGCGGCTCTCCGACCTGCGCGACGAGGCGGCGTTCCCCGCCTGGCTGTGCAGCACCGCCCGCAACCAGGCGATCGACCGCCGCCGCGGGCGGCGCCGGCAGCCGGCCCCGGCCGAACTCACCGCGGCCGAAGAGCTGCCGGCGGCCGACGCGGCGCCGGTGACGGCGGCGGCCAGCAGCGAGGTCCAGCAGCGGATCCTGGCCGAGGTGCGGGCGCTGCCCGATGCCTATCGCGAGACGCTGGTGTTGCGCCTGGTCGAGGGCCTGACGGGTCCGGAGATCGCCGCCCGCACCGGCATGACCCACGGCTCGGTGCGGGTGAACCTGTCCCGCGGCATGGCGCTGCTGCGCCCGCGGCTCCTGGAGGCCGGTCTCGCATGAGCGCTCCCCACGAGCCCGACGGCCACCTGTGGGACGGCAGCGGCCCCGAGGATCCGCTGGTGGCGGCGCTGGAACGGCAGCTCGCGGGCTTCCGGCATCCGGGCACGCCGTTGCGCTGGTCGCCGACCGGGTCGGGCACCGAGGTGTCCGTGCTGTCGCGGGCCTCGCGGCGGCGGCCGCGGCACGTGGCGCGCTGGCTGCTCCTGGCCGCGGGCCTGCTCCTGGCGCTCGGACTGGGCTGGCACTTCGCCCTCCGTCCGGCGGGCGACCCGGCCGGTGCCGAGCGCGTGGTGCTGCGGGAGGGCGTCACCGATCGCACCATCGCCGCGACCAAGTCGCCCCGCGAGGTGCACCTGCCCGGCGTCGGCGACATCACCGTGCATCCGGGCAGCACGCTGCGCATCGACCGCTGGTCGGACCAGGGCGCCCGCCTCGACCTGCGGCAGGGCGGCATCGAGGCCTTCGTGTATCCGTCGGTGGCGCCGCGCTTCTTCCAGGTGGCGACGCCGGCGGCGCAGTGCGTCGACCTCGGCTGCCGCTACACCCTGACCGTCGACGAGCAGGGCGTGAGCCACGTCAACGTCACGCTGGGCTACGTGGCGTTCGCCATCGCCGACCTGGAGGTCTTCGTGCCGCGCGGCGCCGAGTGCCGGGCCCATCCCGACCTCGGCCCGGGCACGCCGCGGTTCCGCGACTGCCCGCCGGAGCTGCGGCGGGCGCTGGATGCCCTGGACGCCCGGCCGCGGGCCGACGCCGCCGGCCGCCGCGAGCCGGCCCGGGCCGTGGCCGCCGCCGCCGGTGCGCCGCGCGACACCCTGCCGCTCTACCACCTGCTGCTCGAGCGCGACCCCGGCATCCGCGACGTCGCCGAACGCCGCCTGGTCGAACTGGTCGACTGGCCCGACTCCGCCCGCGACCTGAAGGCGCCTTCCTGCGACTCCGGCGAGTGGCTCGGCTATCTGCGCACCATGTGGTGGTGAGATGTGGTGAGCCGCCCGGCGAGGCGGCACACTCCGCCCATGCCAGCGATTGCCCTCGGCGAGCCGGAACTGCCCCTCGATGCCCTGGTGGCCCTGTCCCGGGCCGGCCCCCGCACCCGTTCCCCCCCCCCCCCCGCCCCCGCGGCCCGCGGGCCCGGGGGGGGGGGGGGGGCGGGGGCCGCGGGCGCCGCGACGATGTACGGGATCAACACCGGCTTCGGCAAGCTCGCCGGCGTGCGCATCGAGCGCGACAAGCTGGCCCTGCTGCAGCGCAACCTGATCCTCAGCCACGCCACCGGCGTCGGCGAGCCGCTGGCGGTCGAGGTGAGCCGGCTGGCGTTCGCGCTGCGCATCCACAACCTGGCGCTCGGCCTGTCCGGCGTCCGGCCGGCGCTGCTCGACGCGATGGCGGCCCTGTTCAACCACGACCTGGTGCCGGTGGTCCCCAGCCAGGGTTCGGTGGGGGCCAGCGGTGACCTGGCGCCGCTGGCGCACATGGCGCTGCCGCTGCTCGGCTACGGTCAGGTCCACCACGGCGGCAAGGTGATCGACGGCCGCAAGGCCCTGCGCATCGCCGGCCTCGAGCCCGTCGAACTGCGCGAGAAGGAGGGACTCGCCCTGATCAACGGCACCCAGATCATGACCGCGATCGGGCTGCTGACCGTGCATCGCGCGGTGCTGCTGGCCAAGGCCGCCGACATCGCCTGCGCCATGACCGTCGAGGCCCTGCGCGGCAGCGAGCGGCCGTTCGACGCGCGGGTGCACGCCGCCCGGCCGCACCGCGGCCAGCGTCTCACCGCCGACAACCTGCGCGCCCTCCTGCAGGGCTCCCGGGTGATCCTGAGCCACAGGCACTGCGGCAAGGTGCAGGACGCCTACTCGCTGCGCTGCGCGCCGCAGGTGCACGGCGCCGCCAAGGACGGCATCGACTTCGCCCGCACGGTGCTGCTGGCCGAGGCCAGTGCGGTCACCGACAACCCGTTGGTGTTCCCCGACGGCGACGTCGTCTCGGCGGGCAACTTCCACGGCCAGCCGGTCAGCCAGGCCCTCGATTTCCTCTGCATCGCCGTCAGCACGCTGGCCAACATCAGCGAGCGCCGCATCGAGCAGATGGTCAACCCCGACATCTCCGGCCTGCCGCCCTTCCTGGCCCGCAATCCCGGCCTGGAGAGCGGCTTCATGATCCCGCAGGTGGTGGCCGCGGCGCTGGCCAGCGAGAACAAGTCGCTGGCGCATCCGGCCAGCGTCGACACCATCCCGACCTCGGCCAACCGCGAGGACCACGTGTCGATGGGGGTGACCGCCGCCCATCACGCCGCCCGCGCCGTCGCCAACACCAGCAAGGTGCTCGGCATCGAACTGCTGTGCGCCGCCCAGGGGCTCGACCTCGGCGAGCCGCTGCGGCCGGGCAAGGGCGTGGCCGCGGCCTACCGGGCGTTGCGCAAGCGGGTGGCGTCGCTGGAGGGCGACCGCTTCCTGGCGCCGGACATCGCCGAGGCCGAGACCCTGGTCCTGGACGGCAGCCTGGTCGCCGCGGCGGAGAAGGCGGCCGGCGTCCTGGCGGTGTGAAGCGACGAGAGTCCCCGCAGCATGCGCGCGGCCGCGCGGCGGGCCGGCTAGACCGTGTCCGGCCGGCGGGCGCGCACGAAGGCGCTGAAGACGACATCGGCGTAGAGCGCCGGGTCGATGCCGTGGACCGGCGCCGACACGCCGCAGCAGGAGCCGCTCCCGCTCACCAGTTCGGCGATGTCGCGCTCACCGTAGACGCGGGTCGGCTGCACCTCGATGTCGACGAAGCCGGCCGCGGCCAGCAGCCGCCGGTAGTCCCCTTCCACCAGCGCGCCGGACACGCAGCCGGTCCAGAGTCGCAGCGAACGCCGGGCCGCCGGCGGCAGGGCCCGCCGCAGCACGATGTCGCTGACCGCGAAGCGGCCGCCCGGCCTGAGCACGCGGAACGCCTCGCGCAGCACCGCGGCCTTGTCGGTGGAGAGGTTGATGACGCAGTTGGAGATCACCACGTCGACCGTCTGGTCCGGCAGCGGGATGTCCTCGATGGTGCCCTGCAGGAACTCGACGTTGGTCACGCCGGCCTTGGCCTGGTTGGCCCTGGCCAGCGCCAGCATCTCCGGCGTCATGTCGAGGCCGTAGGCCTTGCCGGTGGGGCCGACCCGGCGGGCCGACAGCAACACGTCGATGCCGCCGCCGGAGCCCAGGTCGAGCACGGCCTCGCCGGGGTGCAGTTCGGCCAGGGCGGTGGGGTTGCCGCAGCCGAGCGAGGCGCTCACGGCGTCCGCCGGCAGCGCGCCGCGCTGGTCCTGGCTGTAGAGGTCGCGGGTGATGGGATCGACCGCTCCGACCGGGTTCGTCTTCCCGCAGCAGGGGGTGGCGTCGCCGGCGGCGGTGCGGACCGCCTCGGCGGCCTCGCCGTACTTCTTCTGGATGAACTGGCGCAGTTGCTGGTCCTTCATGGTCTCTCCTGGTCGTGGGCATGGGGCCGGCCGCCGGCGCGCCGCACCAGCAGCCGCAGGCCGGCACTGACGCCGGGCTGCAACCGGTAGTGCTGCCAGACGCCGCGGCGTTCGCTGCTGACGAGCTGCCCGGCCTTGAGCAGGCGCAGGTGGTGCGAGATGGTCGGTTGGGCGAGCCGGAAGTGGGCCTCGATGTCGCAGGCGCAGAGTTCACCACCGTGGGCATCGAGCAGGCCCAGGATCTCGAGCCGGACCGGATGGCCGAGGGCTCGGAACAGGGCCGGCCGGCGGCGCAGCTGGCTGATGAGCGTGCCGTCGGGGCCGCAGCAGGAGGTGCGGATCCGGCGGGTCCCGGCGTGGTCGGTCGTGGCAGTGCGGGCCATGGCCCGGTTGTCGCCCACATATCGAAGAAGATCAATATCTGGTCCTGCATCCGGGGCGTCGTGCCGGTCGAAATCCGGCCATGCGGCGACATCTCGCTTCGGTCTTCCTGCTGGCCGCCCTGCTGCTGCAGGGTTGCGCCAGCTCCCACCCGCGCCGGGACCCGACCGGCGAGGTCTTCCCGAGCGTGCGCGGCACCAGCCTGGAAGGCCAGGCGGTGGAGTTGCCTGCCGTCGGCAGCGGGGCACCCCTGCTCCTGCTGATCGGCTACGAGCAGAACGCCCAGTTCGACCTGGATCGCTGGCTGCTGGGTCTGGCCCAGGCCGACGTGCGGGTGCGGGCGTTCGAGGTGCCGACCATCCCGGGCCTCGTGCCCGGATTGTTCTCCGGCATGATCGACGGCGGCATGCGCCGCGGCATCCCGCAGGAGGATTGGGGCGGCGTGGTGACGGTCTACGGCGACGGCGGTGCGATCGCCGCCTTCACCGGCAACGACGACGGTCTCACCGGGCGGGTGCTGCTGCTGGACGGCGAGGGTCGGGTGATGTTCTTCCACGACCGGGGCTACTCGGTCGGCGCGCTGCAGCGGTTGCAGGCGGCCCTCAGGGGTGCCGCCGCAGGCCCTCGGTGATCGCCTGGGCCATCCGTTCGCAGCGCGCCGCCAGGGCCGCGTAGCGGGCGGCCATCCCGGGATCGCCGGCGGAACCGGCGGTGAGCAGGGCGTGCACCGCGGTGTCGAGCAGGCGGTCGCGGGCCGTCGCCAGGGCCCAGCCGTCGAGGAACAGGCCGTGATTCGCCGCGGCGACGATCTCCGGATCCAGGCCCGCCGCCGCCGGCTGGTTCGCCGCGCCGTCCACGGCCGCCCAGCGCCCGGCCACCACCTCGGCCAGTTCCGCCGCCTCCTGCAGGCGCGGATCCCACAGCGCCACCGCCGGATCGTCGCGCAGCGCCGCGAACCGGCGCAATGCCGCGACGGCGGCTTCCCGGGACTGCTGCTGCGTCGTCTCAGGCAACCCGCCTGGGAACTGCCTGCCCGACTGGAGCACGTCGCGGTGCAGGCGCTGCTGCTGGGCGGGCAGGGCGTCGAACATCTTCCGCCAGGCCGCCAGGGCCGGCCGCGGATCGCCGTTCCGGCCGTCGATCCGCAGGACCTCGACCGCGAAGAAACCCTGCGGCTGCAGACGGGTGTTCAACTCGGCGAGGCCGGGCGGCTCGGCGGTGGTGAACGTGAGCTGCACTGCCGTTCGGCTCTGGCCGAACGACAGGACCGGCAGCACCTCCAGCACGCCCGGCACGCGCTCGAAGGCCGCCCGGGCCTTCGCGAACGAGTAGCTTCAACACAGGCTGGAGAATTCGACGTGCAGCCGGGCCTGCACCGGCGGTGGCTCCTGGGCTCGAAGCACCGGGACGAGCGCGGCCATCAGGCTGGTCCAGGCGAGTCTTCGGGTGAGGGCCATCGCCTCACTCTATCGGCAGCGGGTGGGCCGGGGTGCGCGGGCGACGCGGAGATCGGCCCGATGGGGCGCGGCCATCGGTCAGCGGCTCTGCAGGTGCTGCTGCAGCGCCAGGGCCTGCGGATGGCCCGGCTGCCGCTGCAGGGCCTGCTGCACCAGCGCCCGGGCGACCTCGCGCTGCCCCAGCCCGGCCTGGCAGGCCGCGCGGCCCACCAGGGCGTCGACGACGTCCGGCGCCACCTGCAGGACCGCCGCGAAGTGCCGGTCGGCGGTGGTGTAGTCGCGCCGTTGCAGCAGCAGCCCGCCCAGTTCGAGGTGGGCGCCGACGTGGGCGGGCTCCAGGGCGAGGGCGGCGCCGAGGTAGGCGCGGCGGCGGTCGCCGGCCGTGGGCGGTATCGCCTGGGCGAGCGCCAGCAGCCGGTGCAGCGGCGGCTCGCCGCCGAGCCGGGCGCCGGCCTGGAAGTGCTCGTCGGCCCGGGCGCGCTCGCCGCGCAGCAGCAGGAGGATGCCGAGGTTGACGTGGGCCAGCCGGTGCGCGCCCTGGCCGTCGTGGCAGCGCAGCGCCGCCTCGTATTCCTGCCGGGCCTGGTCCAGGTCGCCGTGCAGTTCCAGGGCGGCGCCGTGATTGGCGCGGGTCAGCGCGTAGTCCGGATTGGCCGCCACTGCGGCCGCGTGATGCCGCAGGGCGCCTTCCAGGTCACCGCCGCGCCCCAGCTGGAAGGCGAGGTCGCCCTGGGTGACGAAGTCGCCGGGCGCCAGCGCCACCAGCGCCTGCGCCCGGACCAGCGGATCGGTCACCGGGCGGCCGAGCCACAGCAGCAGCAGGATCGGCGCGGCGAACAGGGACCAGCGCGCCGAGTGGCGCAATGCCGGCACCATCGCGTCGCGCAGGCCGCCCTGGATGCCGAGGTCCTGGCCCAGCGCGCTCTCCCGGGCCTTCCAGATGAAGCCGTCGTAGTAGTAGTGCAGGAGCGCCGCCGCCAGGAACAGGCCGACGCTGAGGTCGCGCAGCAGGCTCTGCTCGCTGAGGCGGCGGCCGAACAGGTCGAAGGCCCCGAACGCGGTCATCGCCAGCAGGAACAGCAGGACGCCGGACGGTCCGGGGCGGAACAGGGAGCGCAGCCACGGCGTCACGTTCGGCCGCCGCACGCGGCCGCGGCAGGTGAGCCAGGTGATGGCGTAGTACTGCACGTCGTGGAAGAGCTCGTACAGCACGTAGGCCACCAGCACGTTCGGCAGCCAGGCCAGCGCGAACCAGTAGTAGCCGATGGTGGTGACGTGCATCAGCTGCTTCTGCCAGCTCCACGGCTGTCGTCGCAGCACGGTGACCAGCAGGTTGGCGACGTAGGCGGCGCCGACCAGGATCATGGCGCCGAGCACCATCTGCTGCAGCGTGCCCAGCGTCGCCGGCGAGGGCAGCGGGATGCCGGCGTCGAGGAACAGCTTGCCGAAGGTGACCACCGGCCCGTCGTTCAGCGTCACGGCGCCGACGAAGCCGGTGATGACCAGCGCCTTGTCCAGCAGCGCGGTCAGCGGGCGATAGGAACCGGCCTTGATGTCGTAGATGCGGGCGAAGCCGAACGCCTGGGCCAGCCAGTGCCAGAACGCCCACAGCGAGGTCACCAGCAGGAGTCCGCTGCCGCGGCCGGTGGCCAGCAGCAGCACGCAGAAGGGCACCAGCAGCAGCGGCGCCAGCACGAAGCGCAGGCGGAAGCGCACGAACAGCTCCTGGTCGCCGTAGGTGCGCACGAAGGTGGCGAAGTAGTGGCCCGTGGCGGTGAGCAGGATCAGTTCGCCCACCAGGGCCGCACCCCACGCGTCCTGGGCCGCCATCACCAGCGGCCAGGTGAACAGGGGCACCGCCAGGATCAGCGGCAGGTCGAAGGCCGCGGAGCGGAACCACGGCGAGGCCGTGGGCCGGACTGCGGTGGGCGGGGCGGCGGCGGTCATGGGCGGGCGGGCCATAGCGTCGCGCCTGATGCGGGTCCGTGGCAACCACGTTGGCGGTTCCGGGATGGCCGCCCGTCCGGTGCGTGCGCCCGGCGCCGCGGATACCCTGGCCGGCGATGACCGTCTCCTACCGTGCCCCCCGGGGCAGCAAGCTCACCTGCGCCAACTGGCAGATCGAGGCCGCCTACCGCATGGTCCAGAACAACCTGGACGCCGAGGTGGCCGAGGATCCCGAGCGGCTGATCGTGTACGGCGGCTCCGGCAAGGCCGCGCGCAACCCCGAGGCGCTGCAGAAGATCCTGGCGACCCTGCGGCGGCTGCAGCCCACCGAGACCATGCTGGTGCAGTCCGGCAAGGGCGGCGGCTCCACCCCTCTGAGACGAGTGTGGTTCGTGCGGCTTCGTCGGGGGGTGTTTCCCACACCCCCCCCCCCCCGCCGCGGGTGCTGCTGGCCAACTCCAACCTGGTGGGTGATTGGGCCAACTGGGACGAGTTCCGCCGCCTGGAGCAGCTCGGGCTGACGATGTACGGCCAGATGACCGCCGGCTCGTGGATCTACATCGGCAGCCAGGGGATCGTCCAGGGCACCTACGAGACCTTCGTCGCGGCCGGCCGGCGCCATTTCGACGCCGACCTGAAGGGCCGGCTCGTCCTGACCGCCGGGCTCGGCGGCATGGGCGGCGCCCAGCCGCTGGCGGTGACCATGGCCGGCGGCGTCTGTCTCGCCGCCGACGTCGATCGCAGCCGGATCGAGAAGCGCCTGCAGACGCGCTACCTGGACGAGCTGATCGAGGACCCGCAGACGGCGCTGCGGGCGGCGCTGGCGAAGAAGGGCAGGGGCGAGGCCTGGTCGATCGGCGTGCCGTGCAATGCCACCGAGCTGCTGGCGGTCGTGCGCGATGCCGGCGTGGTGCCCGACCTGCTGACCGACCAAACCTCGGCGCACGACATGCTGCACGGCTACGTGCCCGACGGCATGCCGCTGGCCAAGGCGCTGGCGCTGCGGGAGCGGGACCCGAAGGCCTACCTCGCCGCCAGCGCCGCCACCTGCGCCCGCCACGTCGCCCTGATGCTGGACCTGCAGGAACGGGGCGCGATCACGTTCGACTACGGCAACAACATCCGCCCCGAGGCGCGGGCGGCCGGCGTCGCCGAGGCGTTCCGGATCAAGGGCTTCGTGCCGGAATACATCCGGCCGCTGTTCTGCGAGGGACGCGGGCCGTTCCGCTGGGTGGCGCTGAGCGGCGACCCGAAGGACATCGCCCGCACCGACGAGCTGGTGCTGGAGATGTTCGGCGACCACGAGTCGCTGCGCACCTGGATCGAGAAGGCGCGGCGGCAGATCGCCTTCCAGGGGCTGCCGGCGCGGATCTGCTGGCTCGGCTACGGCGAGCGGGCGGCGTTCGGCGTGGCGGTCAACGACCTCGTGCGGCGCGGCGAGATCTCGGCGCCGGTGGTGTTCGGCCGCGACCACCTGGACTGCGGTTCGGTGGCATCGCCGTACCGGGAGACCGAGGGCATGCGGGACGGCAGCGACGCCATCGCCGACTGGCCGCTGCTCAACGCGCTGCTGGCCACCAGCGCCGGCGCGACCTGGGTGTCGATCCACCACGGCGGCGGCGTCGGGATGGGCCGGTCGATCCATGCCGGCCAGGTGACGGTGGCCGACGGCAGCGACGAGGCCGGCCAGCGGCTGCGCCGGGTGCTGACCGGCGATCCCGGCATCGGCATCGCCCGGCACGTCGATGCGGGCTACCCGGCGGCGCGGTCGGAGGCCGAGCGGCACGGCATCGACCTCGGCGGCTGAGCGACGGTCGGCGCGGTGCCGGTCCGATCGGGTCGGAGCGGGTGTCGGACCGCCGGCCGGGTCCAGCGGCGGGATCGGCCAAATCGCCCTTGGCGCCGGCCGCATCGCCCGCTTCCATCGTTTCTGCAGGCGGGCCGGCAAGTTGCAGCGGCCCGTCGTGCGATAGGTAGAGAGCCGCCCATGGCCAAGTTCCGCTCGAACAAGCCCGATGCCGCCGGGGACGACGCCCAGCCCGTGGGCGACGACCTGGTCGTGATCGTCGACCGGGCGGTGAGTCCGTTCCTGGTGATGTTCCACGAGCCGGCGGGCTTCCGGGCCGAGCAGGTGCGGGCGCTGCGCAACAAGCTGCAGGCGATGAACCCGGACGGCGAGCCGAAGACCCTGGTGATCGCCTCGGCGGGGCGCGGCGACGGCAAGACCGTGACCGCGGTGAACCTGGCCATGGCGCTCGCCGAACTGGAACGGCACGAGGTGGCCCTGGTGGATGGCGATCTGCGGCATCCGGGGATCGAGCGGTGCCTGAGCCTCAACCCGGGGCCGGGCCTGAGCGACGTGCTGACCGGGCAGGTGCCGCTGGACCGGGCGCTCCGGCCGGCGGGCTTCCGGCAGCTCTCGGTGCTGGGCGCCGGCACCCGGGTGGCCAATCCGGCCGAGGTGCTGGGCGGCAGCCGCATCGAGGAGCTCTTCGCGCGGCTGAAGGAGCGCTTCCGCTACGTGGTGATCGACTCGCCGCCGGCGCTGCCGTTCACCGATGCCGGCGTGCTGGCGGCGCGGGCCGACGGCACGCTGCTGATCCTGCGCCTCGAGCACACCACGCGGCACCACGCCAAGGATGCCCTCCGCAACCTGCAGGACCTGGGCGCCAACGTGCTCGGCACCTTCGTGGTCGAGGTGCGCGGCACCGACCCGGAGGCGGATCCGCGGCTGGCCCCGGGTGACGAGGGCGACTCCCCGTGACCGGCTTCCGCGAGACGCTGAAGGAGGCCGTCAAGCAGATGGCCTTCAAGACCTCCCTGGACAGCCTCAAGAAGAAGGGGGTCAAGGAGGTCAGCGTGCTCGGCATCGACCGGATCATCGCCCTGATCGACGAGGCGGTGCACCGGAGCCTGAAGACCCGGATGTTCGGCATCGAGCGGGAGGCGGTGGCGGAGTCCACCAAGGCCGAGTTCCTGCGGATGCTGAAGAGCAACGAGGACCTGCAGAAGTCCAAGGGCGAGCTGGAGCTGCTGAAGGAGCGCGCCGAGGACGAGGTCGACATGCTGCGGCGCGAGCTGGAGAACCAGCGGGGCGCGCTGGAGCGCAAGCTCGAGCAGGGCGAGCTGGAGCGCCGTTCGCAGTACGAGGGCGAGGACCAGCGGATCGCCGGCCAGGTGCAGGAGCTGTTCCGCCTCATGGCGGCGCAGCCGGACACCAACCTCGGCCAGGTGCAGGACCAGGTGCTGGCGATGGTGCTGCAGCTGGTCACCAGCGAGCGCAAGGCCGCCGCCGACGCCCGCTCGGCGTTGCGCGACCGGGAGGTGGACACCCTGCAGCGGCGCATCGCCAAGCTGTCCAGCACCCTGGAGCAGACCGAGGACCGCCTGAAGCAGGCGGCGGCGATGAAGCACATCGACGACGGCATCTCGTCGATCTACCGCGAGGTCCAGGGCCTCGCGTCGAGCGCCACCGACTACACCCGCAAGAAGGAGCTGATGGCCGAGATCTTCAAGGCCAACCTGAAGCTGCAGAAGGGCGCGGGAAGCTGATTCAACCAACCCAGGACCCAGACGGAGACGAGGACCAGCACAGATGACGGAGCAAGAAGGCAAGGGCGGCGAGGGCAAGAAGGACCATGGCGTGCTCTACGTGGGCATGGACCTGGGCACTTCGCGCACCTCGGTTTCGGCCAGCAATGGCGTGCGGGAGACGGTCTACTCGGTCGTCGGCTACCCGAAGGACGTCGTCAGCATGAAGCTGCTGAAGAAGGACGTCCTGTTCGGCAAGGAGGC
>CAZMGG010000072.1:0-28138 GCA_964565715.1 uncultured candidatus Brocadiaceae bacterium
CGCAGCGACAGCGAGCCGTGCACGGGCACGCCCGGGACCCTGCGCGGGGCGGGTGTCTGCGGTCCGGTGGTCGGCTGGGCCATGGCTGGCGGGTCGCGGGGTGGCGTGGCGGTGGGCAGCAGCCGTTCCAGGGCACCCGCCGCCCGGCCGGTGTCGTCGGCGGGCGACGGCTTGGACGGATCCTGCGGCATGGAGCCCGGTTCCGGGCGGGCCAGCAACGGCGGCACCTGCGGCAGCGGCGCCACCGTGGGGCGCTCGGCGCCGGGCAGCAGCCGGCGCAGCGCCCGCGCCGCCGCCTCGGCCGGATCGAGCGGCTGCGGCAGGAGCGGTGGGCCAGGCTGCACCGCCGCCGGCGGTAGCTCGGGTTCCTGGGCGGGCGTTGGGATCACCGGAGGCGGGGTCGGCGGCTGCTCCGGCACCGTGCCGGTGTTGCCGCCGGGGCCCTTGCGCAGGCCGAGCAGCCGTCGCAGCACGTCGGCGGCCCGATCGGGTTCATCCGGCGGTTTCGGCTGGGGCGGCCGAGGCTGCTGTTGTTGCGGCGGCGGCGGTGGGTCCTGGGCTCGCGCCACCGGGGCACCCAGCAGGCAGCAGAGCGCGGCGGTCGCGCCGCGCGCCGGCCACCGGCGCCGCTGTCCGAGATGCCCCATGGCCGCCGTTCAGCGCCGCAGCCCCAGGGACTCCAGGACCGCCGGATCCTCCTCGTTCTCGCTGAGCACGACGTGGCACCGATCGCAGCTGCTGTCGCCCTGCACCGACACGGCGCCGGTCGGCGAGATCTGCTTCGGCCCGAACAGCACCCTGCCGTCGGCGGTGCGATGCTTGCCGTCGTGGCAGCGGAAGCAGCCGGCGTGGCCGGCGAGGTCCTGGTAGGTACCCCAACGCAGGTTGAGGTCGGGGTAGACGTTGCGGGTCCAGATCCTCGTCACCTGGTCGATGGCCTGCTCCAGCCGCTGGCGGTTCTGCTCGTTGAGCAGGCCGCTCCGGGCATAGGCCTGCTGCAGGTGCTGGCGGATGCCGTCGGCGGCGCCCTGGCGCGTCCAGTCCGTGTTCAGCGCCTCCATGGCGAAGCGCTTCACGAACGGCAGCTCGCGGGAGATCAGGCCGGCGGCGATGGCCTCATCCAGGGCCTGGTCAGGCATCTCGAAGGCGTGGCCGGTGCGGTTGTGGCAGTCGGTGCAGTCCATCCGCCGCAGCTGGCCCTCCGGACGCCGGTGGTCGTGGCCGTCGGCGGCGTAGACCACGGTGCTGCCGTCGGGCTTGCGGACCTGCAGCCACGGGATCTCGCTGCGCTTGTCGTCGGCGGCCACGTACTCCACGACGGCGTCCGGGTGCACGTGCCAGTGGATGCCCACCGAACGCCCGTCCGGCGCCGTGCCACCGGTGCGCATCAGCAGCACGTTGGTGTAGCCGCTGACCTTCTCGTCTTCGCGGAAGTGCGGGCGCACCTTCAGCTTGGTGCCGAGGTACTTCTCCGGGTTGTGGCACTGCTCGCAGGTCAGGTGCGCATCGGCGAGATGCGCCACGGGCGTCGGCACCGGCTTGTGGTAGGTGTCGCGCAGGAACGACACGAGCTGGTTCATGCCGTTCAGCTTGGAATGCACGAAACCGCCGGCAGTGGGTTCGACGTGGCACTTCACGCAGTCGACGCGCGAGTGCGGCCCGCGCAGGAACGCGACGTGCTCGGGCTCCATCACCGCGTGGCAGGCCTTGCCGCAGAACTGCACGGTGCCCATGTAGTGGACGCTGCCGTAGCCGGCGGTGGCGACCGCGGCGAAGTTGATGGCGGTGAGCACCACCACGGCGCGGGCCAGCTTCATCGGCCGGTCGCCGAGGCTGTCGATGCGCTCCCGCAGGTGCCGCCGGTAGACCAGCAGGCCCGCGGGGACCAGCAGCAGGCCGGCGACGAAGACCAGGGGCGCCACCACGGCGCCGATCAGGCCGGTGTAGGGGCCAGCCCACACGCCGCCCAGGTTCTGCATGGCGGTGATGGTCAGGAAGCCCAGTACCGCCAGGGTCATCAGGGCCGCGCCCAGGCTGGTGATCCAGTTGGAGCGGAGCAGCAGGTGCAGCCGCCGCAGGCTGCCCGCGGGCCGGGGACTCGGGCGGGGGGTGGCCGAAGTGGGGTTGGTCATGGATCGCTCGGTTCCTCGGGAGCGCCTGGTGCGGACCCCCGGACATCCATGACACCCGCCGAGAGCCCATGCCGGCATGGGCCGCTGTGCGCAGTCCGCCCTCGCAACCTGCGCAGGGTCTCGGGAGGGGCTACCGCCAGCGGGCGCGGATGCGGACGGTGCGCTGCAGGCCGTCCAGGGACTGCAGCAGCTTCTTCGCCACGTCCGGCTCGAGGGGCACCGCGGCCCGGAAGGCCTCCACCCGGGCCAGCGCCTCGGGCGTCGCGTGGGCGTTGACGAAGCCGTCGATCCAGGCCGGCAGGAAGAAGATGCGGCGGTGCTCCTTGATCCAGGGCAGCCGGTCCAGCGCCGGCCGCAGGAACGGCAGCGTGACGTCCGCCTGGCCGCGCCAGTGGAAGAACGGCAGCGCGTCCTGGGCCCACTGCTCGGGCACGTCGGGGTCGTCGAGCAGGCGGCGGAACATCGCCGCCTTCTGCGCCGGATCCGGCGTGGCGCAGCTGGCCAGGAAGGCGTCGCGGGCGGTGTCCTCGCCGGCCAGCGCCTGCCGGACGTCGGCGATGGCGGTGCTGGCCGGATCGCCCGCCAGCAGCGCCGCGGCGGCCAGGAAGCGGTCGGCCTTGCCGGGCGCGAGGCCCGCCGGCAGGTCGGTGGCGGTGGCCACGCGGCGGCACAGGTCGCGGGTCAGCTCCGGGCTGCCGGACGCGGCCAGGAAGCGGAAGGTCTGCAGTTCGCGACCGGGCAAGCCGTCCTCGAGCTGGGCCAGCAGGCCATCGGTGACCTGGGTGCGGAGCGCCGTGCCGCGCCGGTCGGGCAGCCAGCGGTCGAGGCAGGTCTGCAGCATGCCCAGCAGGTTGGCATGGGTCTCGGGATCGGTCTCGGCGGTGACCTGGCGGGCCACGAGCAACGCCAGTTCCAGCGGATCCAGCTCGGCCTCGCGGACGGCCTCGAACAGCGCCGCGGTGGCTACCGCGCGGACCAGCGGATCCGGCTCACCCGCCGCGTGCTGCAGCAGGAACGCGCTGCTGACCCCGTCGGGCAGGAACTGGCCGTAGGCCACCGCCCGCGGGTCGAGCAGCACCGCCCGCGGCGCCGGCCGGCCGTGCAGCTCGGGCACCGGCGTCTCGTCGCCGGTGAGGTCCAACGGCAGCTCCCGACGCGTGCCGTCCTGCTCCCACACCAGCAGGTGCAGCCGCATGGGCCAGGCGCCGTCGCCGCCGGCCACCGGCCTCTGCCGCACCACGAACTCGACGACGGCGCCGTCGCCGCCGATCTTCCACTGCGCACGCACCTGCGGCAGCGAGTCGGCCAGGAGCCAGCGGTCGGACCAGCGGTCGAGCTTCTCGCCGGACGCGGCGGTGAGCGCCTGGGCCAGGTCGCGCCAGTCGGCGGCGCCGTAGGCGTGCGCCTCCAGGAACCGGCGCAGGCCGCTGCGGAACGGCCCGTCGCCGAGCCGCTGGTGCAGTTCGCGCAGCACCGCCGGCGCCTTGTTGTAGACGATCGGTCCGTAGGCCGACTTGGCCTCGGCGAGGTTGCCCAGCGCCTGGTAGACCGGCACCGTGCCTGGGGTGCCGTCCACCTCCTGGGCCCGCGGCTTCACCCGCTGGTGGAAGCGCAGCCAGGCGTGGCTGCCCGGCTCGATGGCGTCGAGACACTGGTAGCTGAGAAAGGTCGCAAAGCCCTCCTTCAGCCACAGGTCGTCGAACCAGCGCATGGTCACCAGGTTGCCGAACCACTGATGCGCGACCTCGTGGTAGATCAGCGTGCTGCGGCGGATCAGCTCGGACCGGGTGGGCGCGTGGTCGAACACCAGGGCCTGCTCGCGATAGAAGATCGCGCCGGCGTGCTCCATGCCGCCGTACGGGAAGCCCGGCAGCAGCACGACGTCGAGCTTGTCGAACGGATAGGGCACACCGCAGCACTCGGCGAGCCAGCGCAGGGCGTTCTCGTGCAGCGCGCGCAGCGCCGGGAAGTCGCAGCGCTCCACCTCGCCGGGCCGCACCAGCAGGCGGAACGGCGAGGCGCCGTCCATGCCGGCGACCTGCGGCGGCGGCGCCGTGAAATCGTGGAAGGGACCGGCGGCAAACGCCATCAGGTAGGTGCTGATCGGGCGCGTCGGCTGGAAGCGGAAGCGGCGGCGGCCGTCGGCGATCGCCTCGGGCGAGCCCTCGGCCGACAGGCCATTCGCCGCCGCGGTCCAGGTGCGCGGCACCTCCAGGGTCAGCGTGAAGCGGCCCTTCAGGTCCGGCTGGTCGAAGCACGGATACAGCCGGTGCGCGTCCGCCGGCACCACCAGCGTGTAGCAGTACTCACGGCCATCGGTGGCGTCGCGGTAGACGGTGAGCGGCGTGCCGCTCGGCGCCACCGCCGACGTGAACGTGGCGCGGAACGAGTTCAGCCCGGGCACGAGTTGGTCCGCGGGCAGGATCAGGTGGCCGTTCACCGCCCGCACGGCGTCGCCATCGCGGCCGTTCAGGGTGACCTCGGCCAGGTCGTCGCCGGCGAAGTCGAGGACGACCGGCACCGTCGGGGTCTCGTCGGCGAGGCGGAAGCGCACCGTGGCCTCGCCGGTGACCTTGGCCATGCGTTCCTCGAGGCGGAACAGCAGTTCGTAGTGGCACTCGCCGATCTGCCCGGTCCGCGCCCGGGCCAGGTCCTGGGCGATGCCGGGGGCCGGATCCTGGGCCGGCAGGGACCCAGCGAAGGCGATGGCGAGGAACGGGGCCGCGGGCCTCACGGCCGGCGCCTCGGCGGCTTGCCGCCGCGGGCGCGGGTGCCGGCGTCGCGGGCGTGGACGTAGGTGGGATCGCCCCGCCGGGCGCCGCGGGCCTCGGCGCGCCGCGCCGCCACGGCTTCCTTGGGCGGCTCGGCCGGGATCAGGCACAGCGGGCCGTCGCCGATCAGGTCCTTGCGCCCCGCCTCCAGCAGCGTCTTCCGCACCACGAACCAGTTCTGCGGCTTGAAGAACTGCATCAGGGCGCGCTGCACCTCGCGGTCGCGCAACTTCTTGACGGTGTCCACCGGCCGCATGGTGATCGGGTCCAGCCCGGTGTGGTACATGCAGGTGGCGATGTCCATCGGCGCCGGGATGAAGTCCTGCACCTGCCGCGGCCGGTAGCCGCGCTGCTTCAGGAACACCGCCAGCTCGATCATCTCCGGCACGCCGGAGCCCGGATGCGAGGCGATGAAGTAGGGGATCAGGTACTGCTCCTTGCCGGCCCTGCGGCTGGCCTTCGCGAAGCGCTCGGCGAACTCGTCGAACGTGTGGTGCGCCGGCTTCTTCATCAGGTCGAGCACCTTGCCGCTGACGTGCTCCGGCGCCACCTTGAGCTGGCCGCCGACGTGATGGCGGGCGAGGTCCTCCAGGTAGCGCTCGTCCAGCCGCGCCAGGTCCATGCGGATGCCGGACGCGACGCGCACGGTCTTCACGCCCTTCACCGCCCGGGCCTTCGCCATCAGCTCGCGCACCGGGCCGTGGCTGGTGCCGAGCAGCTTGCACACCGTCGGATGCACGCAGCTCAGCCGGCGGCAGACCTTCTCGACGTCGGGGCGCGAGCAGCGCATCTGGTACATGTTGGCGGTCGGGCCGCCGATGTCGCTGACGTGGCCCTTGAAGTCGGGGTCTGCCGCCATCTGCTCCACCTCGCGGATCACCGATTCCTGGCTGCGGCTCTGGATGGCGCGGCCCTGGTGCATGGTGATCGAGCAGAACGTGCAGCCGCCGAAGCAGCCCCGCATGATCGTCACCGAGTCGGCGATCATCTGGTGGGCGGGGATCGCCTCGCGGTAGGACGGATGCGGCTTGCGGGTGAACGGCAGCCCGTAGATGCGGTCCATCCCCTGCTGCGACAGCCCGAGCGCCGGCGGGTTGATCACCACGGTGCGGTCGCCGTGGGCCTGGGTCAGGCGGCGGCCGTTGAGCGGGTTGGTCTCGTGGTGCAGCAGCCGCGTCATGGTGGCGAACGCGACCTTGTCGGCGATCACGTCTTCACAAGAGGGCAGCGCCACGGTCTCGCCCTGCACCCGTTCGTCGCAGCCCTCGGCGTCGAAGCGGTGCGCCGGCAGCGTCTCGCTGGCGCCGAGCAGGTAGGCGACGCCGCGAAGGTCGCGGCAGTCCTGGATGGTCCGGCCCGCGGCCAGCCGCCGGGCGATCTCGACGATCACCCGTTCGCCCATGCCGAAGCCGAGCAGGTCGGCCTTGCTGCTCAGCAGGATGCTCGGCCGCACCGTGTCCGACCAGTAGTCGAAGTGGGCGATGCGCCGCAGCGATGCCTCGACGCCGCCGATCACCACCGGCACGCCCGGGAACGCCTCGCGGCAGCGTTGGGCGTAGACGTTGGTCGGCCGGTCCGGGCGCAGACCGATGCGACCGCCCGGCGAGTAGGCGTCGTCGTTCCGCCGCTTCCGGTTGGCGGTGTAGTGGTTGATCATCGAGTCCATGTTGCCGGCGCTGACCGCGCAGAAGAGGCGGGGCCGGGGCATGGCGCGGAACGCGTCGGCGGAGCGCCAGTCGGGCTGCGCCAGCACCGCCACCCTGAAGCCCTCGGCCTCCAGCAGCCGGCAGAGCAGGGCCGCGGCGAAGGACGGATGGTCGACGTAGGCGTCGCCGCTGACGAACAGCACGTCGGGCTGGTCCCAGCCGCGGGCGCGGACCTCCGCCGGGTCGAGGGGCGGGAACGGCGCGGGCGGGGTCTGGCAGGGCGACGGCATCGGGGCGGGGATGATAGCGGATGCGCCCGCCGGTACATGGCGCGGGCCGGCGCGATGGCCGGCCCGCGGCGGTCGTTCAGGGCAGGTGTCTGGCTACTGGATGTTGATGTCCAGCGCCTGGGAAGTGGCGCCGGTGGTGCCGGCGATCAGCCACTGGGCATAGACGTGCCAGCCGGACAGGGCGGGGTTGTTGGGGATCGGCAGCGCCTGCGTGGCGCCGTTGCCCGCGGTGACGTGGAACAGGGCCTGACCCCATGGCACGCCCAGGGTGCAGCCGGCGCCGAGGAACGGGCTGAGGTCGAAGGTGCCCCACGCCGCCGGCGTGAAACCCATCACCAGACCCGCCAGGCGCGAGTTCTCGGCGTTGCCCAGGCTCACGGCGTAGGTGGCGTTGCCCAGCGTCGGCCGGCCGACCCCGGCGATGGTGGGGGTGCCCATGGTGCCGGGGCAGGAGCCGCTGAACACGCCCGACGACGCGTTCTCCGCCGTCACCGACAGGATCATCACCTCCACCGGCAGGAGGGCGCGCGTGTAGAAGCGGAAGTCGTCCATGTCGTAGCCGGCGCCGAACGGGCTCGAGCCGGCCGACGAGATCGAGCCGACCCCGAACAGCAGCGTGCTGGCATACGAGAAGGTGTTGGGCGTGAAGGTCACCACCGTCGCGCTGGGCGTGCCGTTGCTGTACCAGAGAGCCTGGCCGGCGGTGTCGTCGACCACCAGCGCGACGTGTTGCCACACGCCCGGCGTGCCGTTGACGGTGAAGCCGCTGTCGACGTTGCCGATCGCCGAGCCGCGGAAGGTCACGCCGGTGCCGGCGGCGCCGCCGACGAAGGAGCGGAAGGTGCCGTTGCCGAAGGCATAGCCGAATGGCGTTGCCGCGGCGTTGGGATCCTTGCGCATCCACCAGGCCACCGAGAAGCTGCCGGTGACGTTGGTGGTCCAGCCGGTGTTGACCGCGGCGGCGCCGGTGACCCGGTAGCCGAGGCAGCCGAAGCCGGCCTCGTTGCCGCGGAAGCCGGCCCGACCCGGATCGGTCTGCCAGGTGGCGTTGTTCAGGACGGCGCCGGTGGCGGGCGCGGCGTTGGTGGTGGCGGTGTTGGCCACCTGGGTGCCGCGCACCTCGTTGAACTGGTACTGGAACAGCTCCGGCGGCGCCGGCATCGCGCCCGGGGCCAGGACGTTGACGTAGGCGGTCCTGGTCTCGGTGTCGCTGAAGCAGCCGTTGGTGACGGTCAGGCGGACGTTGTAGGTGCCCGGCCCGTAGGCCCAGCTCGGATTCTGCAGGGTCGTGTCGGTGACGTTGTCGCCGTCCAGGTCCCAGGCCCAGCTCGTCACCGGGCCGGTGCTGGTGTCGGTGAAGTTCACCGTGTGCGGTGCGAAGCCGCCGGGCTGCGTGCTGGTGAACGCGGCGTTGATCGGATCGACCGAGATGTAGTTGGTCTTGGTCACCGAGCCGGGCGGATGGGTGCTGTCGATCACCGTCAGGTTGACGGAGTACCTGCCGCAGGCCGTGTAGGTGTGCGTCGGGTTCTGCACCGTGTAGTCCACCACCGTGTCGTTGTCGATGTCCCACAGCCAGGCGATGACGCCGCCGGGGGCCGACGAGAACGAGCGGTCGGTGAAGCTGACGGCGAGCGGCGCGGCGCCCGCGGTCACGTTGGCGGCGAAGTCGGGATACAGGCCCTGCGCCGGCACATAGGTCAGCTCGACGACCACGCCGTGGTTGGCGTTCACGGTGCCGGAGCCGGAGCCGTAGGCGGTGCTGTTGAAGACGCGGCTGGCCAGCGCGTTGGTGGCGTGCACGTCCATCTGCAGCGTCTGCGCCGCACCGCCCACGCCCGGCGGGATGTCGCTGAAGATCACCAGGTCGTTGCCCTGGGACGGGTCGTAGACGAACGCCGGCGACAGCGGGATGTCGACGAACCAGTTGCCCGGCGTGGCGGCAGGAACAGACTGCTGGGTCACCGGTCCCGAGTAGACGACCGTGCGGTCGGGACCCATGTTGCCGGCGAACGACGTGCCGGGCGCCATCGCGTCCACCGTCGCGCTGGCCATTTCGACCGTGGCGGTGGTGTAGCTGCCGCCGCCGGCGGCGACGTTGCCGTTCGTGCGCCAGCGCAGCCGCGAGATGACGATCGGGTAGTTGATCGAGGCGGCGGTGAAGTGCGTCGTGTCGTAGATGGTCTGGATCTGCAGCGATGCGGCGCTGCCGCGGCCCCAGGGGAAGGCGTTGCTGGTGCTGCCTTCGGCGGTGGCCATGCCGTTCGGGATCACGTGGGTGAGCTGGGCCGTGGCCGCGGCCGCCAGCAGGGCGGTGGCGACGAGGAGGCGTGACGCTTGCATGGAGTCCTCTGGTGGTGGGTCGGGGAAAGGGAGCGCGAAAGGGTACGGGTGCGGCCGGGCATCACCAACGGGGTGGGTGATGCCCTCTGCCGCAACCGGCCTCCGTGTACAGGCCGCGGGCCGGCGCAATGGCCGGCCCGCGGGGGTCGTTCCGGGCTTGCGCCTGGGCTACTCGATGTTGATGTCGAGGGCCTGCGACGTGGCGCCGGTGGTGCCGGCGATCAGCCATTGGCCATACACGTGCATGCCGGACAGGGCGCTGTTGTTGGGCACGCCCAGGGCCTGCGTGGCGCCGTTGCTGGCGGTCACATGGAAGTGGACGACACCCCACGGCACGTCCAGGAAGCAGCCGGCGCCCAGGAAACCGCTGATGTCGAACGAGCCCCACGCGGCAGGCGTGAAGCCCAGCACGAGGGCGGCCAGGCGGGAATCCTCGGCGTTGCCGAGGGACACGGCGTAGCTGAGGTTGCCGACGCTTGGCTGACCGACACCGGCGATCGTGGGCGTGCCCATGGTGCCGGGGCAGGTCGTTCCGAACACGCCGGATGAGGCGTTCTCCGGCAACAGCGAGATGGCCAGGAGTTCTGCCGAAGACAACGCGCGCGTGTAGAAGCGGAAGTCGTCCATGTCGTAGCCCACGCCGAACTGGCTGGTGCCGCCGGTGCTGATGGCGCCGACAGCGAACTGGGCAGTGCTGGCGTAGTTGAACGTGTTCGGCGTGAAGTTGACCACGGTCGTGCTGGGCTGACCGTTGCTGTACCAGAGGGCCTGGCCGGTGCTGTCGTTCACGACCAGCGCCACGTGCTGCCAGACGCCCGGGGTGCCGTTGACGGTGAAGCTGCTGTCGACGTTGCCGATCGAGGAGCCGCGGAAGGTCACGCCGTTGACGGCGGCGCCGCCCACGAACGAGCGGAAGGTGCTGTTGCCGAAGGCGTAGCCGAACGGCGCCGCAGCCGCGGCGGCGTTCTTGCGCATCCACCAGCTGATCGAGAAGCTGCCGGTGACGTTGGTGCCCCAGTTGGGGTTGACCCAGGCGGCGCCCGTCGACCGGTAGCCGTTGCAGCCGAAGCCGGGCTCGTTGCCCTGGAAGCCGGCGCGACCCGAGTCGGTCTGCCACGTGCTGTTGCTGATCACGCAGGTGGGCGTCGGCGCCGCAGAGGCGGTGTTGGCGACGGCGTTGCCGCGCACCTCGTTGAACTGGAACTGGAACAGCTCCGGCGGCGCAGGGACGGTGCCCGGCGCGATCACGACGACGTAGCTGTTCTTGGTCTCGGTGTCCGAGAAGCAGCCGTTGGTAACGGTCAGCGACACGTTGTAGGTGCCGGGCCCGTATGCCCAGCTCGGGTTCTGCGCGGTCGAGTCGGTGATGGTGTCACCGTCCAGGTCCCAGGCCCAGCTCAGGACCGGGCCGGTGCTGGCGTCGGTGAAGTTCACCGTGTGCGGCGCGAAACCGCTGGGCTGCGAACTGGTGAACGCAGCGTTGATCGGATCGACCGAGATGTAGTTGGTCTTGGTCAGCGTCCCCGGCGGATTGGCGCTGTCGAACACCGTCAGCGACACGGTCTTGTTGCCGCAGGTGGTGTACGTGTGCGTCGGGTTCTGGGTCGTGTAGTCGACGACGGTGTCGTTGTCGACGTCCCAGGCCCAGGCGATCACGCCGCCGGGAGCCGACGAGTAGGACTGGTCGGTGAAGCTCACCGCGAGGGGCGAGTTGCCCGTCGTCACGTTGGCGGTGAAGGCGGGGAACAGGCCGAACGCCGGCGTGTAGTCGATCGTCACGATCGTGCCGTGGTTGGCCGTGATGGTCCCGGCGGCGGCGTTCGTGCTGTTGAACACGCGGCTGGCCAGGGGCGTCGTGGTGTGGACGTCGAGCGCCGTGCCGGTAGCGGATGCCCAGGACGCCATCGGTACCCAGCAGTCGATGCACAGGTCGTTGCCGCTGGTCGGATCGTAGATGAAGGGGGTGATCGCCAGATCGACCACCGTCGGACCCGGGATGCCGGTGCCGTTGCCCGTGCCGCCGATGAATGTCACGTTGCCGGTGTAGACGCGCGTGCGGTCGCCGCCGTGGTTGCCGTTCATGTTGGTCGTCACCGCGCCCTGATCGAAGGCAGCGGTCGACATGTCGACCCAGCAGTTGGTCTGCGTGCCGCCAGCCCACGTCGCGGTGGTTGCGTTGGCGCGCCAGCGCAGGCGGGTGATGCGGATGGGCCCGGTCACGCCTTGGCCCGTGAAGTGCGAACTGTCGTAGAACATCTGCTGCTGCAGGTTCAGCGTGGCGCTGAAGCGGTTCCACGGGAAGGCGTTGCTGCTGTTGCCTTCGGCGGCCGCAAGGCCGTTGGGGATCGTGATGCTCTGTGCGGCGGCGGCACAGGCAAGGGCCAGGGTGGTGAGGGATGCAAGGCGGATCATGGTTGGTCTTGGAACTCCGATTGGTGGGGCGTCTGCGGTCAGGCGGCAGAAGCCTAGCACTGGTCCCCCATCCGACCATCCCTCGGGCGCACCACCTTCGCCGCCCGCATGCGAATACGCACGTCCCGAATGCGTAGGCCCGCACTTGCCTCCTCGGAGCGGTGACGGTTCCATGCCACGACCGCACCGGGCCCTTCCGCGGGAAGCACTCCAGGGATTCCCTTCGCCGCAATGATCGCCTCCGCCGACATGACCGAACTCGTCATCCAGCTGATCTTCATGGTCGTGTTCGGCTTCATCTGCGCCGCGGTAGCGGCCGGACGAGGCCGCAGCGCCGTCGGCTGGTTCTTCGTCGGGTTCTTCTTCTCCTGTCTCGGACTCATCCTGCTGCTGGTGCTGCCCGATCCGCGCAAGGAGGAGGCGCGCTTCCTGCGGCAGGCCCAGGAAAACCGCCGGCTGCGCGAGCAGCTCAAGAAGGAGCGGCAGGTGTCGGACCAGCGCCATCACGGCGTCGAGCGGCGGCTCGGCGCCCACGACCAGGCGCTCGGCATGGACACCAGCGCGGCGACGCAGATCGGCGCCGGCGAGGCCGCGCCCGCCGAACTGCCGCCACCGTTGCCCGACGGCGCAAGCTGGTACTTCGCCAAGGGCGGCCAGCGGCAGGGGCCGACCTCCGTGGGCGAGGTGCGGCGGCTGCTCCGCGCCGGCGAGATCGACGACGACACGCTGGTCTGGCGGCAAGGCATGGCCGACTGGCAGCCGGCCCGCGACGTGCCGGAACTGGGGGGCGATCGTGGAACGGCCTGAGCCCGCGCTCCCCGCCGGCGCACCGGAGTCGGTGACGTTCGACGGCATCCTGGATGGCCGCGTCGGCGACGAGGAAGGGCTGCGCCAGCGGGCGGCGGAACTGGGGCGCTGCGGCGGCGGGCGCTTCCTGCTGGAGGTCGACGGCGGTCGCTTCTCGCTGCTGCCCGAGGGCGACACGGTGCCGGGGGCGGGTTTCGCCGAACCGGGCCAGCAGGCGTTCCTGCAGGCGCTGACCGCGCTGCTCGGCGCCGCCGCCGAACGCAGCGTCGAGTCGACCCTGCGCTGCACGATGGTCTACCGGGCGCAAGTGGTCGAGACGCTGTTCCGCGTGGCCGACGGCAGGGTCGCGCCGCTGAGCCGCGTGCGCCCGCGCCGCCCCGACGAGGGCGCGCCGGAACTGCCCGCGGGCCTGGCCGAACGGCACGGCTTCGGCCGGCGGGAGCTGCTGATCGCGGTCCTGCTGCTGGTGGTCGGCGGCGCCTGGGTGACCTGGCGCTACGGCCTGCTGGACCGGGTGATGGCGGCCCGCGCCGAGAGCCTGCAGGTGGAAGCCGGCCCGTTCGGCCGGTTGCTGCGGGTCGAGGTCAGCCGTTCGTGGGGCGTCTACCGGATCAGTGTGCTGCGCGGCGAGGCCTACCCGGCGGACGCGGCGGCGCTGCAGGCCGCCCAGGCCGCCGCCGCCGGCCTGCCGGAACGTGCGGCGGTGGAGGTGGTCGGCAACGGCGGCGAGATGTGGGTGCAGATCCAGGACGGCGAGGGCCGCGTGCTGGAGGCGGCCCGGATCGAACTGCGCCCGCTGGTGGTGGATCCGGCGGGCAAGGTCGGACTGGATCTCGGCGGCCGGATGGATGCGGCCCGGATCGCGTTGTCGCTGACGCGGGGCGAGACCCCAAAGGGCCGCTAGGACGATGACCGACGGTTCCGACCCGCTGCCGGTGGAGCCGCCGCGCCACTGGCCGCGGGAGCGGGCGCCGGCGGCCGACGAGTCGGTGGCGGCGAACTGCGCCGCCTGCGGCGCGCCCTGGCAGGTGCATCGGGCGATGGCGGGCTTCCGGCTGCGCTGCGATTGCGGCGGCTGGATCGCCGTGCCGGCGCCGGCCACGCCGGCGGCGCTGACCGGCGGCGCCGCCGACGCGGCCGTGGCCACGCGCGATGCCCTTGGCGAAGGGGCGGACCAGGCACTGGCGTTGCGGCGGGCCTCCCGCGACGCGCAGGGCCGGATCGAACTGCACGTGGAGCGCGGCGACCTGTTCCCGCGGCCGATCTCCACGTCCCTGCCGATGGCGCCGGGCACGGTGCAGGAGGGCACGGCGGAGACGCGCGCGAAGTGGACCAGCCGCGCCCTCATCGAGTTCTGCCTGATGATCGTCGCCCTGGTCGGCCCGGCGGTGGGCGCCATGCTGCTGGCCCGGGGCCGCGAGGACTACCTGCTGCTGCCGTTCGCCAGCCTGACGTCGGCGGCGCTGGTGGCGATCGTCGCCGCCGCGTCGGGGCCCTACGGCACCGCCGGCTGGTGCCGGGCGGCGCCGCAACACTTCGGCCTCGCCATCGTGCTGGCGGTGGGCACCTTCGGCCTCGCCGTCGGGTGGGTCGAGGCGCTGCGGGGGATGTTCGGCGACCGTCTCCTCGGCGACCCCTACTGCCACGACATGCGGGAGGAACTCGGCTTCGCCTGGACCATGCTGGTGATGGCGGTGTCGCCGGCGGTGCTGGAGGAATGGGCCTTCCGCGGGGTGCTGCAGGGGCGGCTGCTGGCCCTCCTGGGCCTGCGCAACGGGCTGCTGGTGACCGCCGCGGCCTTCGCGGTCTGCCACGGCCCGACCGCCGCGTTCTTCCTGCACTTCGGGCTCGGCTGGGGCCTCGGCTGGCTGCGGGAGCGCAGCGGCAGCCTGCTGCCGGGGATGCTGCTGCACTTCACCTACAACGGGCTGATCGTCGTGGCCACCTGACGATGGGCTCTGGCGCCGGCCTGGCTATGGTGCTGGGCCAGATGCGCCTCACCATCACCCGGCCCGACGACTGGCACCTGCACCTGCGCGTCGACGCGGCGATGCGGGCGGTGCTGCCCGACACCGTCCGCCGCTTCGCGCGCGCCATCGTGATGCCCAACCTGAGGCCGCCGATCACCACGGTGGCGCAGGCCGCCGCCTATCGCGACCGCATCCTGGCGGCGGTGCCGCCGGGCGTCGCCTTCGAGCCGCTGATGACGCTCTACCTCACCGATCGCACCACGCCGGACGAGGTGGCGGCAGCGGCGCGGAGCGGCTTCGTGCACGGCGTGAAGTACTACCCGGCGGGGGCGACCACCAACTCGGAGAACGGCGTCACCGACTGGCAGCGCGCCCGCCCGGCGCTCGAGGCCATGCAGCGGCACGGCGTGCCGCTGCTGCTGCACGGCGAGGTCACCGATCCGGCGGTGGACGTGTTCGACCGGGAGAAGGTCTTCCTCGAGCGGCACCTGCAGCCGTTGCGGGCGGCGCTGCCGGGGCTGCGCATCGTGCTCGAGCACGTGACCACCGCCGACGCCGTCGACTTCGTGCGCGCGGCCTCGTCGGGCCTGGCGGCGACCATCACCGCCCACCACCTGCTGTGGAACCGCAACGAGATCTTCCGCGGCGGCCTGCGCCCGCACGCGTACTGCCTGCCGGTGCTGAAGCGGGAACGGCATCGGGCGGCGCTGGTGGCCGCGGCGACGTCCGGGGATCCACGTTTCTTCCTCGGCACCGACAGCGCGCCGCACGCGCGGTCGGCCAAGGAGGCCGCCTGCGGCTGCGCCGGGATCTACACGGCGCACGCGGCGATCGAGCTGTATGCGCAGGCGTTCGAGGCCGCCGGCGCGCTCGACCGGCTGGAGGGCTTCGCCAGCCACTTCGGGCCGGACTTCTACGGGCTGCCCCGCAACCGAGAACGCCTCGGCCTGCGCCGCGCTGCCTGGCAGGTGCCGGCGGAGCTGCCGTTCGGCGACGGGGTCCTGGTGCCGATGGCGGCGGGTGAGGCGCTGCCCTGGCGCTTGGACGACCCGCAGGCCTGAGGCCGCTGTCGCGAAACGCCACACCGGGGTGGCCGCGCGCGGTGCGGCAGCCGCCGAATCCGGCTCAGCCCGGCGCCGCCATTCGGACGAAAGGAGGGACGTGTCGCCACGCTCCCTCGCCCTGACCGCGCTGCTGGCGTTCGCCGCCTGCGATCCCGGGCGCGAGAGCCCGCCGGCCGCCGAGCAGGCGCCTTCGACACTGGTGGCGCCGGCGCCGATCGGGGAGGTGCAGGTGCGGACGACCCCGCTGCGGCTCGGCGCCTCCCTCGACCTCGGCGGACCGGACAGCCGGCGCGCGCGATCCTACGCGGCCGGCATCGAGGCCGCGTTTGCCGCCGCCAACGCTGCCGGCGGCGTCCAGGGCCAGACCATCGAACTGGTGGTGCTGGACGACCTCGGCCGGCCCGCGACCGCGGCGGCCAACATCCGCCGGCTGATGGACGAGCACCAGGTGCTGCTGATCACCGGCGTCGGATCGCTGTGCGACACCGTCGTGCAGACGCTCGCCCAGCAGTACGGCGCGATGCTGTTCGCGCCGTTGGGGGCGGCGATGGAGTCGTCCGGCGGCAGCCGAGTGGGCGGTGTCGCCAACCTGCGGGCCGGCATCGACTCGGAGATGTCGTTCGCGGTGCGGCTGCTGGTGGAGCACGCGCAGGTGGAGCCGGCGCGCATCGCCTTCGTCACCCAGCGTGACGGCATCGGCGAGGCGGCCTTCACTGCCGGCGCCCAGGCGCTGCAGGTGCATGGCGTGCGGTCGGAGCAGATCCTCCGGTTGCGGACCGATCCGCAGGTGGCCAGCATCGAGGTGAATCCGCAGCAGCTGATCGGCAACCCGCGGTCGCCGCAGGCCTACGTGATTGCGGCGAACTGCCGGGAGACGACGGGCTTCCTCCTGGCGGCGAAGGCGATGGGCGTCGACGCGATGTTCGTGGCGGCGTCGCTCGTGCTGGCGCGGGAGATGGACGCGGACCTGGGCGTGGCCGGCGACCGCCTGATCGTGCTGTCGGCGTTGTCGCGCGAGGCCGGCCAGGAGGTGGCGGCCGGGCTGCCGGCGGGCACGGAGGTGGACTCGGCCGCCCGCGAGGGCTGGCTGGCCGGCCGCGTGCTGACGGCGGCGCTGCTGCGCTGCGGCGCCAACCCGAGCCGCGTCCAGGTCGCCGATGCCGTGCGCGAGGTCCTCGCCGACGGCAGGTCGGCGACGCCCGAACTGGGCGGCTGGCTCGGCAAGGACGGTGGCCGGGGGATCTGGCCGTTGGTGCTCACCGCGGACGGACCGCGCCTGCTCGACCCCGCCGAGATGGCCACCTGGGAGGTGCGGAAGTGAGCGCGGCGGTCGCACCGGACACCGACGAGGGCGCCGTGGGCGAGGGCTACGGCCGTCACATCCCGGCGATGATCTGGGGCCTGGTGCTGGCCGGCCTGGCCACGGGCGCGCTGGTGATCGGCCTCCTGCTGGTGGTCCTGCACCGCACCGAGGAGCGCACCAGCGAGCACCGTCTGGCCAACGAGCGGCTGCAGCGTGCCTCGCGCGGCATGGACGACACGGTCCGCTACGTCGGGTCGGACCTGCTGGAGATGCTGTATGGCCGCAGCGCCAGCAAGCCCACCGCGGGGCGGGCCTTCACCAGCCAGGACCTGCAGGGCCTGCTGGCCGAGTTCGTCGGCGACGCCAACGTGGCGAAGGTGGCCGATGCCATGACCGGCCGGCTGATGGCGGGCGAGCGCCTGCAGACCCAGGTGCTCGAATGGCTGGCCTCGCGGACGGCACTCGCCGACCAGCGTGATGCTGCCTTCCGGGCCGCCGAGGCCCACCTGGAGGCGATGCTGGTGGCGTGCGTGCGCCGCCTCGCCGAGAGCGAGCTGAGCCGGATGCGGCGGGGCGGTGCGGGCACCCTGGTGCCGACCGCCACCGCCGGTCTGGAACTGGACCTGCTCACCGATCTGCAGGCCGAGCTGCGTGACCTGCGGCTGCTGGTGATGGAACTGGAGAACTGCCGCGATCCGGCCCTGATCCCCGATCTGCTGCACAATCGGGCCAACGTCGCCTACATCGCCGCCGGCGACCATGTGCTCAAGCTGCAGGGCGTGCTCGCGGGGCAGGCCGGCTTCCTGGACGGCTGGCGCGAACTGGGCGCCCTGCTGTTCGGCCGCTATCACGAGATGGACGACCGGGTGGGGCGACGCCGCGTCGCGCCCGATGGTCTGGTCGCCCTGCAGGATCGCTGGGTCCGGCTCGGCGAGTGGGAGCGCCGCCTGCAGCTCGAGGTGCATCAGTGGCAGGACGGCACCCGCGAGAGCCTGGTCCAGTTCGAGTCCAGCCTGGAGGGCGGCGCCATGGAGGCGGCCCGGGCGACCCAGGGCGACGTCCGCATGGTGCTGGTGTCGTTCCTGCTGCTCGGCGCGGCCCTGGGGTCGATCTTCATCGCCCTGGCCGTGCGCTTCAGCGGCGCGGCGCGGTCGCAGATCGCCGCCCTGGAGACGGCGCGTCGCGAGGCCTCGGAGGCGGCGGCGGCCAAGGGCCGTTTCCTGGCCAACATGAGCCACGAGATCCGCACGCCGATGAACGGCATCCTCGGCATGGCGGAGCTGCTGGTGAAGACCAGCCTCGACACCGATCAGCGGCAGATGGCGGGGACGATCCAGACGTCCGCCGACGCCCTGCTGACCATCCTCAACGACATCCTCGACTTCTCGAAGATCGAGGCCGGCAAGCTCGAGCTGGAGACCTCGACGTTCAGCCTGCAGGAGGTCATCGAGGACTGCCTGAAGCTGCTGGGCAACACCGCCGAGCAGAAGGGCGTCGAGCTGCTGACCTTCCAGGACCCGCGCGTCGCCCGCTACATGCGCGGCGACCCGTCGCGCGTGCGCCAGGTGCTGCTCAACCTGATGGGTAACGCCGTCAAGTTCACGATCGAGGGCGAGGTCGTCATCACCCTCGACTACGAGACCGACACCGAGGAGCTGCAGACGGTCCGGATCGGCGTCCGGGACACCGGCGTCGGCATCGCGCCGGACGTCATGCGCAACCTGTTCCAGCCGTTCACCCAGGCCGACGCGTCGACCACGCGGCGGTTCGGCGGCACCGGGCTCGGCCTGGCGATCTGCAAGCGGCTGGTGGAGCTGATGGGCGGCGAGATCGGCGTCGACAGCAGCATCGGTATCGGCTCGACCTTCTGGTTCCGGCTGTCGCTGCCGGTGGCGCCGGTGGCCAACGATCACGAGACCATCGACCTGCGCGGCCACTCGCTCCTGGTCGTGGACGACCACGAGGTCAACCGGCAGCTGGTGGTGCTGCAGCTGGCCCACACCGGCATCGGGCTCGATCTGGCCGAGGACGGCACCCAGGCCCTGGAACTGCTGAAGCTCGCCGCGCACCGCGGCAAGCCCTTCTCGATGGTGCTGGCGGACATGGCCATGCCGGGCATGGACGGGCTGCAGCTGGCGCGGGCGGTCCGCGCCACCGGCGGGCTCGGCCCGCTGCGCTTCGCCCTGGCCAGTTCGATGGGCAGCCGTCCCAGCGAGGACGATCTGCGAACCGCCGGGGTCTTCCGCTGGCTGGGCAAGCCGCTCGGCGCCCAACGCCTGCTCGACCTGGTGGCCGAGATGGCGACGCTGCCGGGCGATGTCGCACCGCCGGTGGCGCCGAGCGAGAACCGGCCGGTGGCGGCCAAGGACGGCCTCAGTGACGCCAAGATCCTGGTGGCCGAGGACAACGAGGTGAACCGCCGGGTGATGGCGGGGATGCTGAAGAAGATCGGCTGCGAGGGCGTGTTCGCCGTCGATGGGCGCGAGGTGCTGCAGTTCCTCGAGCGCGAGCGCTTCGACCTGATCCTGATGGACTGCCAGATGCCGGAGATGGATGGCTACGCGGCGACGCGCGCGATCCGGGCGCTGCCGGCGCCGACCCGCGACATGGTGATCGTGGCGCTGACCGCGAACGTGCTGCCCGCGGACCGTGCGGCCTGCAAGGAGGCCGGCATGGACGACTTCCTGTCCAAGCCGGTGAAGCTCGACATGCTGCGCGCGACGATCGAGCGCTGGATGGGCGGGCGGCCGGCGCCGGCGGCGACCGTGCCCGCCGCCGCCCGCTGACCGGCCGGTCACCGCGCCTCAGTCGTCGAGCCGGCGCAGCATGGCCTGCGCCTCGTCGTGGACCGCGCCGAAGCGTGGATTCCAGGTGCGGCCGAGGACGGTGCGCAGCGTGGCCCTGGCATCGGCCACGGCGCCGCCGGCGGCCTGCGCCCGGGCGAGGTCGAGGAAGCCTGCCGGCTCGGCGGGGCGGGCGCGGGTGACCAGCAGCCACTGCTGTACGGCATCCCGGTGCCGGCCCTGGCCGCCGCGGACCCGGGCCAGCTCCCGGTGGCCGTCGACGTCGTCGGGACCGCCTTCGGCGAGCTGCGTGCGGGCCCGTTCGGCCTGATCCTTGGCGCCGAGCGCCGCGAAGCGGTTGGCCAGCTCCAGGGTCAGTGCCGCGTCGCGGGGCCGACCCGTCACGAAGTCCAGGAGGAGGGCGACGGCGTCGGCCGGCCGGTCCATGCGGTCCAGCAGCGCCACCATCCGCATCGGCAGGTCGGCGTCGGCGGGCTGCAGCTCCGCGGCAAGGCGGTACTGGGCGAGGGCGGCGTCCAGGGCGCCGCGCTGGGTCAGGACCTCGCCCAGCGCCTTGCGCAGCACCGGCGAGTCGGCGCCGTCGGCGGCGGCGCGGCGGTCGAGCAGGTCCAGCAGCGCCTGCAGATCGCCGGCGGCGCCGAGAATGGCCAGCAGGGCCTCGTCGGCGGCCTTGCGCCGGGCCTGGTTGCCGCCGCTGAAGAGAACCGCCGCGGCGGCGGCGTCGACCGCCGCCAGGTGGTGGTCCTGGGCGGACTCGGCCTGGGCCAGGCCGCCGTACCACTCCGCCAGCCGCCGATCGCCGCTCGGCGTCAGCCGTTGCTGCCGTTCGCGCTCGCGGATCGCGAGGGTGAACTGGGCGGCGGCCAGATCGAACAGTTCCGCGTCGGCGCAGGCCTTGGCGATGCTGGCGGCGTTGTCGGCGGACAGCCGCTGTCGCTCGGCCCACAGCGCGATCGTGGCCGTCGCCATCTCTCGCGCGGCGGCGTCCTGGCCGGCCCCGTGCAGGGCCACGACCAGGGCGGTGCGATGGTCGAGGACGTCGGGTCGGTCGGCCAGCAGGCGCTGCAGGTGCGGGATCGCCTCGGCCGGGCGCCGCAGTTCGAGCAGCCAGCGGGCGAGCTGCCCGCGGCCGTCGGCGGTCAGGATGCCGCGACCGTCGTTCTGCACCAGCACCTCCACCGCCGGGCGGCGTTCCACCAGGCCGTCCCACAGGTAGCGCGCCACCGCCAGCTGCACCTCGGCGTCGGTGGTGGTGTCGGCGAGGACCTTGTGCGCCACCGCCACGAAGGATCCGCGCTCGCTGGCCCAGAAGGTGTTGCGGCCCTGCCGCCAGAAGCTGTCGGGGCTGGTGTGGCCGGCGCGCAGGGCGCGTTCCAGGGCCGCCAACACGATCTGCCGCAGCTCCGGATGGTCGCCGCGGTCGCGCACCGCGGCGCGGAAGCGCGCCAGGTCGTGGGCGAACTCGCTCCAGCCGTCCTTGCCGACGCGGTGGTGCCAGCTGGGTTCGGTGCGGATGCGCGCGACCAGCAGTTCGAGGGCGCCCCGGGGGTCGCCCAGCTCGTGCAGATGGCGGGCGACCCGCTGCAGCACGTCGGCGTGGGCAGCGGGCAACCGCGGCAACAGTTCCTGCAGCGGACCCTGCGCGAACGCCAGCAGGTCCGCGCCCGCGTCGGCGGTGATCGCCCGGTCGTGCAGGTTGCTGAGGTGCTGCACGAGGTCGGGCACGTCGGGCGGCGGCGCCGCCATGAGATCGGCGATCAGGCGATCCCGGGCCGGTACGTACCCCGCCTTGCCGCGGCCCAGGGTGGTGGTGCCGTCGTGCCGGATGGCGTGCAGGTAGAGGCCGTGCAACTGCTGGATCACGAACGCCCGCATGCTGCCGGGCGGCTGCAGCCGTTCCTGGTCTCGCAGGATCGCCTCGACGCGGCTGTGCTGGCCGCTCTCGCGGGCGTAGGCGCCGACTTCCTCGACTGCCGCGCGGGCGAGGAACGGCAGGCGGCCGCCGTCGCCGGCGGCGAGATCGGCCAGGGCGGCGATCAGGCCCTGCAGGGCAGCATCCCGCTCGCCCTGCTGCCAGCGGACCCGGGCGCGGGCCTGGGCCACCGTCAGCCGGGGCAGGCCGGCGCGCGGCAGGTCGTCGCCGAGCGAGGCCACCGCCGTCAGCAGCAGGGCGCCGGCCTCGCCCGGCAGCGGCGCGATGGTGGCCAGGAACTCCGCCAGCGGCACGATCTCCACCGGATCCGCCGGTGACGCCAGTGCCGTGCGGAGGGCGGCCAGCGCGTCGGTCGCCCGCCGCGCCGGCGCGTCCGGGACCTGGGCCGCACGGTGCAGCGCCAGCGCGCGCAGCAGCGCCAGGGCGCGGCGATCCTGCGGCGACAGCGGCGCCTCGGCGGCGCCGGCCTCGACCGCGGCGATGCGTTCCAGCAAGGCATCCAGGGCGGGCTCCTCGTGCACCTGGGCGATCAGGCCGTGGGCGCCGCGCAGGAACGCGTAGACCGCCTCGACCGAATGGCCGGGCACGCCGTCGGCCAGCACCTGCAGCACGCGATGGTCCTTGGTCGGCAGGTAGAGCCGCTCTGCGAGCCAGAGCTGGTTGTGGGGCGCCTGGCTCTTGCGCAGCAGCCAGCGCAGCGAACGCACGGCCTCGCCGTCCAGGTTGGCGGGCACGCCGCTGCCGTCGTCGCGCAGTCTCGAACGGGCGGCGTTGACCTCGCGGTAGAGCGCGTTCTCGTCCAGCTCGGCGGCGCGTGCCTCCAGCGCCGCCTCGCGACGGTCATCCTCGCCCAGGACCAGTCGCCAGTCGGCCAGCGCCGCCAGTTCGCCGGCGCGCAGCTCCCCGTCGGCGGCGATGCGCTCGAACTGCGCGCAGGCTGCCCGCAGGTCGCCCTGCTCGGCCAGCAGCAGGCCGAGCAGTGCGCGCAGGTCGCGGTCGACGCGGGCCGGCGCAATCCAGGCGGCGAGGCGCTCGGCGAGCTGCGGCGCCCGATCGAGGGCGAGCAGCAGCCGGATCTCCTGCCGGCGCCAGTCGAGCAGATCCGGCGTCCCCTGCTGGCCGGTGCGATAGGCGGTGAGCACCGCATCGGCCAGCTCCGCCGGCGCCTTGCGCAGCACGGCGGCGTAGGCCGCCACCAGGCTGCAACGCTCCCGCAGCGCCGGCCACAGCGCCGGCTCCTGCGCGACGACGGCGTGCAGGAGCGCAAGCGCTTCGCGGGCCGCGGCCGTGCATTCCTCGCCGGTGGTGGCGCCCTGCACGGCGCAGCAGAGGGCCTCGATCCGCACCAACGCCGCCTGCTGGTCCGCCAGCGGCGCGGCCGCGGCCGCCAGTGCCCGCGCCAGTCCGGCGAACGCCCGCCCGCGGGCTGCCGCTTCCCGCAGCCGCCGTTCGGTGCGCGGCAGCTTCTCCAGTTCGGCCACCGGGCCCAGCAGCGCCGTGCGCCGCCGTTCGGCCAGGGTGTCGGTGGCGGTCCGGCAGGCATGCGCCATGGTCAGGTCCTGCACGTGCCGGTCGTCCCACGGATCGGCCTGGGCCGGCAGCATGGCGAGGACCTCGGTCTGCAGCGCCTCCTGCCACTCGGCCTGCAGGAGGCGGGCGAACAACAGGCGGGCGCGCTTCGGCCGGAAGACCGGTTCGGCGCGATCGAGATGGGCCCGGGCGAACGCCAGCGCCGCGCCGGTCTCGTTGGCCTGCTGGCTGCGTTGGTCGAACAGGTGGAACAGCAGCGTGGCCAGCCGGTCCTGCGCGGACTGGGCCTCGGTGTCCTGCCAGCGCCGATGCAGCGCGTCCCGCAGGCTCTGCCATTCGGCTGCGCTGCAGTCGCCCACGCCCCACGACACGGCCCGGACGAGCCCTTCGAGCCGGCCGAGGTCCATGCCCGTGACGGCGCCGTCGGCCAGCAGCATCTGTCGCAGATCGACCTGCAGCCGCACGAAGGCCGGCGTGCGGCGGAAGCGCCAGTCGGCGAGCGCGCCGGCGGCGAGTTCCAGGCCGGCCTTGTTGGCGGCCAGCCGGCGGATCTGCGCCGCCAGGGCCGCGGCGGCGGCCGGATCGAGCTGCTGGGTCCACCAGTTCCAGCCCGAACCCAGCCAGGTCTGCAGCGCGGCGGTCAGCCGCGCCCGCTGGGCCTCGTCCGGCGCATCGGGCCACGGCGCGGCGGCCACGTCGCGGAGCCAGGCGTCGACATCGCCGCCCTGGAACAGGCGCACGGCCACCCAGCGGATCCAGGCCGTCGCCTCGCCGGGGACCTCGTCGATCCAGGCCTGGGTGGCGGCGGCGAGCCCGGCGAGGTCGCGCAGGTCCCACAGGCGATCGGTCAGCAGGATGTACAGGTGGTCGCGCTCGGTGCGGCTCCATCCCGCGCCGGCGAGCGCCGCGCGCAGCACGACGATGGCGTCCGGCGTGCGGCCGACGCGGGCCAGGAACTGCGCCAGTCCCGTCTGGCTCGACAGGTCCGCCGGATGTCCGGCGGCGATCCCGGCCCAGGCGACCGCGGCGGCCGCGGGGTCGACGTTCTCGAGGTGCTGGGCGCGCCGCTGCTGCCAGCGCCGGCGGCGCGCCGTGGCGTCGTCGCCGGCGGCGGTGAACTGCGCCTGCAGCCGGTCCAGCAGCAGGAGCTTCTCGCGATCGCCGAGGACGCCGTGCACCGCCGCCCACAGCAGTTCGGCCTCCGCCGGGCCGGCGACGGCGATGGCATCGATCACGGCCGCGAGTTCCTGGTGGCGCCGGCCGGCCACCAGGCTGCGCAGGCGCAGCCAGGTCGCGCCGCGCCGACCGGTCAGGAACGGCTCGGCAGCCGTGAGACGGGCCAGGACCTCGCCCCAGCGGTCGCGCCCGGCCGCGTGCAGCAGCAGGACGAGGTGGTCGGTCAACGTCGCGCTGCCACCGTGCAGGCGCTCGCGCGCGGCCTCGACCTCGCCGTCGCCGGTGAGCAGCACCGCGCCCTGGCGTTGTGCCTGCACCTCGTCGAACACCGCGCCCGCTTCGCCCTCGGCGAAGGCCAGCGTCGTGCGCTGGGTGACGCGGCCCTGGTCGTCGTACCAGACGAGCAGCCGCGGCCAGGCGCGGCCCGCCACCTCGACGAAGTCGGTGCAGGTGAGGCGACTGCGCAGCCGGCCACCCTGGAACACGCGCTGCTCCCGCAGCACCTGGGCCTGGGTGTCGATGTCCAGTTCGCGCCGCTCGTCGCCGGCGCCGGTCAGGGTCACCTGCACGTGCCCCACCCGCTCGGTGACCGCGGCTTCGTGGAAGCGCAGCTCGCGCACCGCGTCGTGCAGCGCCAGATGGCCCACCGGCACGAGTGCCCAGGGCTGGTCGGCCGCCACCGCCGGCCGGGCGCGGCCGAGGCCCGCCGCATCCACCACGCCGCGGGTGCCGCCGTCGGCCCAGTGCCACTGCCGGCCTTCGTGCTCGCCGGCGATGAGCGCCCAGGCGCCCGCCCGCAGCCCCAGCGTCATGACCGTGCGGGGCCCCGGGGCGCCGGTCACCGGGTGCAGCGGCTCGGCGACGAGCACCAGCCGCAGGTCGGCGGCCGCCTGCAGGGACGACCGGCGATCCAACGATCGCAGCAGGGTCAGGGCCGCCTCGGGCCACACCGGATCGGGGCCGCGGGGCGGTTCGGCCGCGGCGCCGGCGAGCCGCGGGAAGCCGAGGTCACTGCCGCCGCCAGGCGCCACGTTCTGCGCGATGGCGATGCGCTTGCCCGCCAACGCTTCGCCGGCGAACTGCGCCGGCTCGAAGGCGGGGCTCGCCGCTGGCCGCCCGGCCGTCGGGCCGCCCTGCAGGAAGTCATCGTCGAAGTTCCTCGCGTCCTCGGCGACAGTCGCCTCGGCCTCCGGCTCGCCCAGCCGACCGAGGTCGTCGTTCGCCGCGCGGCGGCCGAGGAACATGTCGTCGCCGCCGGCGCCCGGCACCGCGGTGGCGGCCTCGACGCCGCCGCCATCGAAGCCCCAGTCCCCCTTGGCCGCATCGAGCGACCGCCGGCTGCGCGTCTCGGCATGGATCCCGCGGTCCGACCGCAGCACCTCGCCGAACGCCACCTCGGCGTGCAGCGACGGATACAGGTCCTTGCCGAGCCCGCGGATCTCGCGCAGCGCAGCCAACCGCAGTCCCCGCCGCCAGCTCCCGGCCGCCGCCATCGCCGCCCGCAGCTTCTCGGTGGCGGCGGCATCCCGCGCCGCGGCGAACAGCCGCTCGCCGTCGTCGGCCGCCACCCGCCGCTGCACGCCGAACTCCTCCCGATCGGCGTCGCTCTCCAGCACCAGCAGCGAGGTGAACGGCGTCACCAGCCGGAACCGTTCGCCCAGCGCGATGATCTCGTCGCGGGCCAGCCCCCCGCCGCCCGCCGCCAGCAGCGCCTCGACCCGGGCGCGGGCCCACAGCCGCGGCAGGAACGGATTGCCCTCGGCGGGCCGCAGCGCCAGCTCGGCCTCGTACGAAGCCGGCGCGCCGTCGAGCACGCCGCGCACGGTCACCCGGGCGCTGCCCTCGCCGCCCGGCTGGAAACGGCCCAGCACCACCTGCTGCCGGCCGAGCGGCAAGTTCGGCAGCACGTCCGGATACACCGCCGCGGTCGCCACGCCCTCGATCTGCACCCGCACGTTCCGCAGGCCCGGCCCTGCCGCCTCCTGCAGCAGGCCCAGCGCCGCCGCCGCCGGATCGGCGCTGGCATCGCGCAGCGAGCCGCCGTTGCTGGCCAGCGCCGTCAGCGCCACCTGGTCGAAGCTGCTGCCGGTGCTGACCGCGTGGAAGCGGCCCTTGCCGGCGAGCCCCCGGAGCCGCGCCGCCAGCGCCGCCGCGTCGGCGTCGCCCGCCGTGTGGATGCCGTCGCCGACGTAGACCACCGTGCTCGCCGCCGTGCTCACCGCCGTCACCGCCGCCATCGCCGCGTCCAGGTCGGTCCAGCCCAGCGACCGCCGCCGCAGAAGGAACTCCAGCGCCGCCGCCCGCCCCGCATCGTCCGCCGCCCGCGGCTCCACCTGCAGCCATTCCTGCCGCGCATCGGCGCACAGCAGCCGGAAGCGGTCCTTGCCGCCCAGCGACTGCAGCAGCGCACCGATGAAGTCCGCCTGCGCCGCCCGCGCGCCGGGCTCCATCGACCCCGACGTGTCCGCCACCACGATCAGGTCCAACGGCGCCGATTCCGGCACCGTGACGCGCTGCCAGCCCTGCGCCGCCTCGTCCGGCGGCGCCAGCAGCAGCAGGAACCAGCCCTCGCGATCCACCACGTGCGACACGGCGGTCACCGCCTCGGGCCGCGCCACCTGCAGCGCGATCTCGAAGTCCTGCGTCGGCGTGTACTCCTGGGCCGCGAACGCCACCGTCGCGGTCCGTTCGCCATGCTGCGCCTGCACCGCGTGCGTGCTCGACGACACGCCCGCCACCCCGTCGCCCAGGTACGCCGCCACGTCGATCCGCAGTTCCCGCAACGGATGCGTGCGCAGCAACTCGCTGCGCAGCGCGTAGCGGTAGCGCAGCCGGTCGCCCTCCTTCGGCAGCACCTGCGTGTAGCGGATCCGCACCCGCTTCTCCGCCTTCGCCGGGATCGGGTAGACCGAGGCCTGGAACAGGTTGCCGCCGCTCCACTCCAGCAGACCGGGGTCCTTCTTCCGCGCCAGGATCTCCTGGTAGATCGCCCGCGCCCGCGTCTTCTCCACCACGTCGGCCTCCACCAGCTCCTCGCCGATCCACATGCCGAAGCCCGACACCGCGGCGTCCGGCGGCAGCGGGAAGCGGAACACGCCCTCCAGGATGCTGTCGGAGCCGTTCACGAACGACTGCTCGACGGTGGTCTCGGCGACCTGGTCGCGGATCGTCACCTGCACCTTGTGGTAGCCGATGTGCAGCGGCACGTCGCGGCCGTCGATCTTCGCCAGCAGGCTGCCGAGCCATTCGCCGGTGGTGGAGCTGCGGTAGCCGGTGAGCCAGCGCGGCGGCTGCGCGAGCTGTTCGGTGGCGTTGCCGCCGGCCCGCAGGAAGATCGGTCCATCGCAGCGCCGGACGAAGCCGCCGGGGCCGGTCACCGGGATCGCGGCGGGCCCGGGCGTCAGGTCGAGGTCGCCGGCGAGCAGGTTCAGGCCGCCCTGCGGGCTCAGTTCCAGCAGGCTGCCGGGTCCCAGCACCAGCCGCCCGCCCGAGGCCAGTTCCAGCTCGAGGGCGTTGGCGCCGCGGGCGTCGGTGCGCAGCGTGTCGCCGGGCAGCAGCACCGCGCGGCCGGTGAGCGGCGTCCAGCGGTCGCGGCCGGCGGGCCGGACGAAGGCGCTGCCCTGACGGTCCACCACCGTGGCGGCGCGGCCGTCGGCGGTGGGAGGTGTGGCGGCTTCCGGGGCCGCGGGCGCGATCAGGGGCAGGAGGGCGAGGAAGGCGGCGGCCAGGAGGGTGCGAAGCATCGGCAGGGCTCGGTGGGTGCGGCGGAAGGCCGCGGCCCGACGTGCTCGCGCCGCTGCGGTTCCGCAGGGGCTGACCTTAGCGCGGCGGGGGCGAGGGCAGGTGGGGGAGTTGACCGATGGCGAGAAGGGGATCTAGGCTCCCGCTCCTCGTCGAAGAAACAGGAGAACATCATGCTCGCCAGGCTCGTCTGCTGCCTCACTGCCTCACTGCCTC
>CAZMGG010000073.1:0-28040 GCA_964565715.1 uncultured candidatus Brocadiaceae bacterium
TCGACAAGGGCTTCCTGTCGCCCCACTTCGTCACCGACACCGCCCGCATGGAATGCGTGCTGGAGAACCCCTACATCCTGATCCACGAGAAGAAGATCTCGACGATCAAGGACATGCTGCCGCTGCTCGAGAAGATCGCGCAGTCCGGCCGCCCGCTGCTGGTCGTGGCCGAGGACGTCGAGGGCGAGGCGCTGGCCACCCTGGTGGTCAACAAGCTGCGCGGCGTGTTCAAGTGCGCCGCCGTCAAGGCGCCGGGCTTCGGCGATCGCCGCAAGGCGATGCTGGAGGACATCGCCGTGATGACCGGCGGCAAGGCGATCTTCGAGGACCTGGGCATCAACCTGGAGTCGGTGACGACCACCGAGCTGGGCTCGGCCAAGAAGGTCGTGATCGGCAAGGACGACACCACGATCATCGAGGGCGCCGGCAAGGCGAAGGACATCCAGGGCCGGATGGAGCAGATCCGCGCCGAGATCGACCGCACCACCTCCGACTACGACCGTGAGAAGCTGCAGGAGCGGCTGGCCAAGCTGGCCGGCGGCGTCGCGCAGATCATGGTCGGCGCGGCCACCGAGGCCGAGATGAAGGAGAAGAAGGCGCGGGTCGAGGACGCCATGCACGCCACCCGCGCCGCGGTCGCCGAGGGCATCCTGCCCGGCGGCGGCGTCGCCCTGGTCCGCTGCGCCACCGGGCTGGAGAAGTTCCAGGCCAATGGCGACGAGCGGATCGGCGTCGACATCGTCCGTCGCGCCCTGGAGGCGCCGATGCGGCAGATCGTGCAGAACGCCGGCGTCGACGGCTCGATCGTGGTGCAGACCGTCCGCGGTCACAAGGACTTCAACCACGGCTACAACGCCGCCACCGACACCTACGAGGACATGGTCAAGGCCGGCGTCGTCGACCCGACCAAGGTGACCTGCGCCGCGCTGCAGAACGCCTCGTCGGTGGCGATCCTGCTGCTGACCACCGAGGCCCTGGTGTCCACCGTGCCGGAGAAGAAGAAGGAAGGCGGTCACGGCCACGGCCACGACCACGGCATGGACGACATGGGTGGGATGGGCGGCATGGGCGGCATGGGCTTCTAGCCCGCGCCCCCGGCCTTCCCCCACGGGCCCTGCCGGCAGCCGCCGGCCGGGCCCGCAGCCTGTACGGACCGCCTGGTCAGGCCCGGGCCAGCATCCGCAGCAGCAGGTCTTTCACCGCCACCGCCTCGATCCGGTCGCTGCCGAACGCCCGATCCGAGCCGATCACCACCGGCCCGTCGTCGTCGTCGTCGTACAGCCGGCCATGGCTGCCGCGCACCATCGACGGATCGGTCGGGATCACGTCCATCAGGTAGCGGAACCCCAGCAGCTTCCTCGCCAGCACCCGCGCCACCTTCAGCTTCGGCAGGCGGATCGCGGGATCGACGAACAGCTCCGCCGGGTCGTAGCCGGGCTTGCGGTGGATGTCGACCGTCGGCGCGAAGTCGGGCCGCCGCGCCTCGTCGAGCCAGTAGTGGTAGGCGAACCAGCAGCCCGGCTCGGCCACGCACACCAGCTCGCCGCTGCGCTCGTGGTCGATGCCCAGCTCACCCTGGGCGGTCCGGTCCAGCACCCTCGCCACGCCGGGCACGCCCCGCAGCAGCGCCGCCACCGCCGTCACGTCACTCGCGTCGCGCACGTAGACGTGCGCCGCCTGGTGGTCGGCCACCGCGAACGCCCGGCACGCGCCGCAGTCCAGCAGCTGCCCGTGGCTCGTCTCCTGCACCCGCAGCAGACCCCGCTCGTGCAGCAACCGGTTCAGGAACACCGGCCGCTCGACCCGTTCGATGCCGTACTCCGACAGCGCCAGCACCCGCGCGCCCTTCGCCAGCGCCGCGTCGATCAGCCGGCCGGCCTCCCGGTCCAGTTCGCCCACCGCCGCCACGCTGCGCGGGTCGTCGGGACCCCAGCGCTGGTGGTCGTAGTCCAGGTGCGGCAGGTAGACGAGCTGCAGCGCCGGATCGTGCCGTTCCATCACCCGCAACGCCGCATCGGCGATCCACCGCGTGCTGGCGATGCCCGCCCCCGGTCCCCAGAACTGGAACAGGGGGAAGGGCCCGAGCTCGCGCTGCAGTTCCGCCTGCAGGCCCTGGGGCTCCGAGTAGAGCCCCGGCTTCTTCAGCCCGTCGGCGTGGTACTCGGGCCGCGGCGTCACGCTCCAGTCCACCGCCGCGTACATGTTCCACCACCAGAACAGCTTGGCGCAGGTGAACGCCGGGTCGCGGGCTCGCGCCGCCTCGTAGACCTTCTCGCCCTGCACGAGCTGGTTGCTCTGCCGCCACAGCCAGACCTGGGCCAGATCCCGGAAGTACCAGCCGTTGCCCACCGCGCCGTGGCCGCTGGCCGGCAGCCCGGTCAGCCAGGTCGCCTGCACGGTGCAGGTGACCGCCGGGAACACCGTCCGCATCGGCGCGACGAAGCCACGCTGGCCCAGCGCCCGCAGGTTGGGCGCATGGGCCAGATCCCGGGGCCGCAGCCCCACCACGTCCAGCACGAGCAGCTTCATCGGGGCGCGCAGTCTCGCCGGAGCACCGGCAATCCGCCAATGGCAAGGCAGCCGGTCCCGACGAGGGACAAGCGGCAGGCCCGCCGTTCAAGGAACCGACGCCCTGCGACGAAACCGGCCCGTCCACCTGGGAGGGTGTGCTACAGCATGAATCCGAAACTCGTCGTCGCGACCGTGGTCGCGGTTCTCCTCGGTTCGATCGTCCATGCGCAGGCGCCCGGCGCCGAGCGCAAGCCGGCCCGGCCGGCCGTGGAGGGCAAGAAGCCCGACGGCCCGCGGGCCGAGGACCTGGCCGAGATCGAGCGGCTGCGCGAGCAGCAGCGCCTCGAGATCGAGCAGCTCGAGCAGCAGCTCAAGGGCGAGCGCGAGAACGCCCGCAAGGCCGAACTGGAGCGCCTGAAGGCCGAGATGCAGAAGCGCCACCAGCAGCACCTGGAGCAGATGAAGCAGCGCCACCAGGAGATGCTGGAACAGATGAAGGCGCGCCAGCAGGAGTGGCGCGAGAAGCACCAGGAGAACGTCGCCGAGCGGAAGGAGCAGCGCGGGGAGCGGCGCGAGGAGCGCAAGGAGCAGTTCCAGGACCGTCGCGAGGAGCACCGGGATCGGGTCGAGGGCCGCCGCGAGGAGCTGAAGGACCGCGTCGACCGCAACGACGACGGCAAGGCCGGCCCCCTCGAACGCAAGCGCGCCCAGGAGATGAAGGAGCGCGTCGACCGCAACGACGACGGCAAGGCGGGCCCCCTCGAACGCAAGCGCGCCCAGGAGATCCGCCAGGAGCGCAAGGACGGCGGCGACGGCCCGAAGGCCCAGCGCCAGCGCGGCAAGCCCGAGGGCAAGCCGCAGTCCAGGCCCCAGGGCAAGCCCAAGCAATAGCCTGCCCACCCGAGCCAGGTGACCGGGCCGTCCCCCCGCCATGGCAGGACGGCCGGGCGCCGTCGATGGCCATTCCCCACCGTCGCGCTGGCGAGGAACCCGGCTCTGGCCTACCGTCGCCGCCCCGATGCCGCCGCAGTCCGAAGACAACAGCAGCAAGAGCCTGCCGCCGCCCTGGGACCGGATCTTCTCCCTCGGCACGCGGCTGTTCGTGTGGGCCCTCCTCGCCGGCACGATCTACCTGCTCCGACCGTTCTTTCTGCTGATCTTCCTGACGTTCGTGTTCGCCTACATCCAGGCGCACGGCGTCGACGGGCTGCGCGACCGTATCAAGAACCGCACGGTGCGGGTGGTGCTGGTGAGCCTGGTGTTCCTCGGCACGATCTTCGCGACGGGCTACTCGACGTTCCCGCAGATCGAGAAGGAGGCCACCAACTTCATCCACAACGCGCCGGAGTACATCAAGCAGGCGGACCGGGCTGTGGAGCGGGCCCTGCGCGAGAACCCGAGCCTGGCACGGGCGCTCGGACGCGACGACCTGGTGCCGCCGGAGCCCGATCCGAACGGCGAAGAGGGGCAGCAACCGGCGCCGACGCCGACACCGCCGCCCGGCCACACGCCGAAGCCGATGGTCGGCAACCTGATCGGACAACTGATCGGACTCGGCACCGGCGAGGACACGCCGAAGGATCCCAACAAGACGATGACCGAGAACCTGAAGAAGGCCACCGACGCCTTCTCGCAGGTGGTCGGCGTGGCGTCATCCTTCCTACTGTCGCTGCTGTTCTCGTTCCTGATCGTGCTCGACCTGCCGACACTGAAGCGCGGCATCGCCGGGCTGCAGCACACCAAGGTCGGCTTCATCTACGACGAGGTGGCCGACAACATCCACGAGTTCGGCAAGGTGCTGGGCCGGGCCCTGGAGGCGCAGTTCTTCATCGCTTTGGTCAACACGCTGCTGACCGGCATCGGCATCTACTTCATGGGCCTGGAGAACCTGGTGTTCCTCTGCACCATCGTGTTCCTGGCCAGCTTCATCCCGGTGGCCGGCGTGTTCATCAGCTCGGCGCCGATCTGCCTGATGGCGCTGCAGGTGTCGGGCTTCGGCCTGATGTTCCTGGGCATCGGCCTGATCCTCGCGATCCACGCCATCGAGGCCTACATCCTCAACCCGAAGATCTTCGGCCACCACCTGCGGATGAACCCCGTGCTGGTGCTGATCGTGCTGACCATCAGCGGCAAGCTGTTCGGGATCTGGGGCCTGGTGCTGGGCCTGCCGATCGTGAACTACGTCTTCCGCCACGCGATCCGGCGCGAGCAGCCGAGCGACGTGACGCCGATCGACTCGGCGGCGGCCTGAGCCGCGCCGGCGGCCCGCTCACACCGTCGTCAACGGCTCGCGGTCGGCGCGCAGCGTGAACGCGGCGACGCGCCCGTCCAGGCGGCGGACGATCGTCCGGGCCAGCAGGGGCAGGTAGGCCCGTTCGGTGTGGCTGTGCTCGCTCAGCACCACCAGGGCGCCGCCCTGGGTGCAGAGCAGCGCGTCGTGGTGGCGCATCTCGCCGGTGACCAGGGCGTCGGCCGGGACACCGCGCAGGACCGAGCCGCCGGCGCCGGCGCAGACGGCGATGGTGCGCAACGAACGGGTCCTGGGCGGGCGGCCGATGCGCAGGCGGGTGATCCGCAGGAGCCGGCGGACGCGTTGCAGCAGGGTGGCGGCGGCGAGCGGCCGGCGGAGCCGCAGCAGCCGGCCGAAGCCGGCCTCGCCGCAGGGCTCGACCGTGGCGCCGGCGCCGCCGAGCCCATGCGCCAGCCAGTCGTTGACCCCGCCCGGCGCCACGTCGAGGGCGGTGTGCGGCGACCAGATCGGCAGGTCGAGGGCGGCCGCGGCCAGCAGGGCCCGCTGCTGGGGATCCTGCTGGGTGAGACGCTTCACGCCGGCGAAGAGCGGCGGGTGGTAGCAGACGAGCAGGTCGGCGCGGCGGCGCCGGCACTCGCGCAGCACCGCCTCGGTCAGGTCGATGCAGAGGCCGATGCGCGCCACGGGCCGGCGCCGGGCCCGTGGCGGCTCCAGCAGCAGGCCGACGTTGTCCCAGTCCGCCGCGGCTTCGAGCGGGCTGATCGCGGCGAGCGCGGCGAGCACCTCGCGCAGGCTGGGCGACGGACGGCGGGCGCTGGCCATCGCCGCATTGTGCAGCAGCGGCCACCTAGAATCGCGCCCATGCCCCATCCCCGCTGGCTCGCCGCCGCCCTGCTCCTGGCCGCGCCGGCGCCCGCCCAGTTCGTCAACCGCGCCGTCTGGCTCGGCTTCGACGGCGAGGGCGTGCGGCGCCAGTTCCGGCAGGGCACCGAGTACTGGCTCGATCGGACCAGCTACGTCAGCCTGCCGCCCTGGTGGGACGCGGACCTGGACCCCTGGGGCGACCGGGTCGACTACCGCTTCGGCTCGGTGAGCGCGCGCGAGTTCACGGTGGACGGCACGCTCGATCACCACCTGCCGCTCGCCGACGGCTTCCGCTTCCGCTACCACCTGCACCAGGGCGAACACCGCGACGCGCGCTACCTGACCAACGCGGTGGCGCTGGAGGCCGACCTGTCGGCGCGAACCGCCCTGTTCGCCCAGGGCGAGATCCTGGCCGACAAGAGCGCCGCCGACCTGTCGGTCGGCGCCTGGTTCTGCCGCACCGAACGCTCGGCGCTGCGGCTGATGGTCACCGCGGTGGACTTCGCCGATGCGAAGAGCCTGCGCGCCGAGCACGACGTCGATCCCTACGCCGTGCAGTTCGCCGGCGTGCTGGGCGAACGCGAGGGCGATCGGGTCACCTGGGAGCTGGCCGCCCAGCTGCCGTTCCGCGCCCGCGACCTGCAGGACCAGGCCGCGTTCGGCATGGAACGCTGGCTCGGCCGCGTCCAGGGTCGCCTGCGCCTGGACGGCGACGACTGGCTGGTGGCGGCCGGCGAGGCCGAGTGGACCGTCAAGGACCTGCGCCCGGACCAGGCCGGTTCACCGCTCCGCGAGGACTTCCACCGCTCGTTCCAGCAGGTCCGCGTGGAGTGGTGGCGGCAGGTGCGGCCCCTGGAGTGGTCCGTGGGCCTGCAGGCCACCCACCAGGACGAGGTGGGCCGGCGGCCGTTCGACCCCGCCGCCGATCTCGGAATCCGCCGCCAGGAATGGCTGCTGCTCGCCCGCACCCGCCTGCCCGCAGGCGAGCACCTGTCGTTCGAGCCGCAGGTCTTCCTCGGCGTGGTCGACCTGGACGAACTGGCCGGCACTGGCGCGCCGGCCCACTCGCGCACCAGCTTCGAGGGCAAGCTCGCCTGGAACGCCCGCTGGGAGTTCCGCCCCGGCACGGCGCTGGCGCTGGTCGTGTCGCTGCAGCTCGACGAACCGGCGTTCGGCGGCGGCGGCGCCCAGTTCGTCGCGCGCTTCTGAGCGGAACTGATCCGAGACTTGTGGGCGGCCTTGCCGCACGATGCCCGCCCGCCTTGGCCATCGCCCAGATCGACATCGCCCACGCCCTGCAGACGCCGGCCGCGGTGGCGGTGCTGGCCACGATCGGCCTGTGCCTGCTGTGGGTGCTGGCCCGCGAGGTCCGCCGCATCCCGGCCCGCCTGCTGGTGCTGATGGCGACCGCCTTCGTCGACATGATCGGGCTCCTGATGATCGTGCCGCTGCTGCCGTTCTACGTCGAACGGCTCGGCGAGGGCACCACGGTGCTGGGCACGCCGGTGGGTGCGGGCGTGCTGGTCGGCGTCGTCGTCTCGGCGTTCACGGTGGCGCAGCTGATCTCGGCGCCGCTGTGGGGTCGGTGCTCCGACCGGTTCGGCCGCCGGCCGGTGCTGCTGGTGGCGCTGGGCGCCTCGGCCCTGGCCTACCTGGTGTTCGCCTTCGCCGACTCGGTGTGGCTGCTGCTGCTGTCCCGCGTCGTGCAGGGGCTCGGCGGCGGCACCGTCGGCGTGATCCAGGCCTATGTCGCCGACACCATCGAACCGGCGCAACGGGCCCGGGCGCTGGGCTGGCTGTCGGCGGCCACCAACCTCGGCGTGGCCATGGGGCCGGTGCTGGGCGCGGTGGCGGTGCTGCTGGGCGGCCAGGACCTCCTGCCCGGTGACTCCGAGCTGCGCCTCGGCGAGACCGCGCCGGGGCTGGTGGCCGCGGCGATCTGCCTCTGCAACATGGCGTTCGCCGCGCGTTTCCTGCCGGAGTCGCGCGATGGCAGCACGACCGCGGCCGACGCACCCCGCGTCGGCACGCGCGCGGCCATGCTCGGCGTGCTGACCCGCCTGCGGGAACCGGCCTCGCGGCTGATCTGGATCTACGCGGTGGCGATCGGCTCCTTCCAGGGCATCTCCGCGGTGCTGGCGCTGTTCCTGAACCGCCGCTTCCAGGTCACCGAGGACACGATCGGCTTCTTCTACATGTACATCGGCGCGATCTCGGTGTTCGCCCGGGTGCTGCTGCTCGGGCCGCTGGTGGACCGGCTCGGCGAGGCGAAGCTGTCGCGGGTGGGCGTGGTGACGCTGGCCGGCGGCGTGCTGGCGCTGCCGTTCACCGGCTCGCTGCCGACCCTGGCGCTGGCGGTGGCGCTGCTGCCGCTCGGCACCGCGTTCACCTTCCCCAGCGTCACCGCGCTGCTGTCGCGGGTGGTCGGCCAGCAGGATCGCGGCCTCTACATGGGCCTGCAGCAGACGTTCGGCGGGCTGGCCCGGGTGGCGGCGCCGCTGTTCTACGGTTTTGCCTTCGACCACCTGGGCGTGGCGGTGCCGTTCTACACCTGCGCCGGTCTGGTGCTCGGCACGCTGCTGCTGGGCATCGGCCTCGGCCGGGTGGCCCGCCCATCGCCGTGAGGCTGCGCGATCAGGCCTGGCGATCGCGGATCGCCCGCACGAACGAGAGCAGGTCCTCCAGGTCACGCTCGACGATCGACTGGACGATGCGCGGATCAACCTGCAGGTAGCGGTGCACCACCACGTTGCGGAACGCGACCATCCGGCGGCAGAGCCCCGCCATCGGCTCGGTGATCCAGCCGGCCGCAGCCAGTTCGTCGAACACGTGCCGGTTGCCCTCAGGCTCGCCGAGGTTGTGCTCCGCTGCGATGGCGAATGCGACATCGATCATCGCCTGGATGGCGATCTGCAGCGTGTGCTCGACGAATCGGCGCTGCACCTTGTCGGCCAGCAATTCCTCGGCCCTGCCCAGCTGCCGGATCTCCGCGACACAGTCCGTGATGAACGCCAGCCTCTTCTGGATCAGGGCATCGTCGGTCATGCCCGCCTCAGCACCGTCCGACGGTAGCGCTCCAGGTTGGGTTGCAGGTCGAAGTACTCGTTGCGCGCACGAACCTCGAACTCGATGCGACGGCCGTGATCCCGCTCGAACAGCAACATTCGCTCGCGCAAGACCCGATAGACCAGGTCGGGCGGGGCATCGTTCAACACCACCAGATCGACCTGCCTGCCGATCGCCCGACTCAGCCGGTCCTGCAACGACGCCACATGGTCCAGGTCCGCCAGCGACTTCGGCCTCCCGCCCGCCAGCAGCACGCCGACATCCACATCGCTGTCGGCGCGCTCGCGCCCGCGGGCCACGCTGCCGAACAGCCAGGCCGCCACGATGTCGGCAGCACCGGTCCTGAAGCATTCCTTCAGCTTCGGCACCACCTGGTCGCGCAACATGTGGGGCATGCTACCGCGGCATCGTGGCGCCGCCACCAGCCGGCGCCGGTCTCAGCGGCCCATGGCCTTCTGCCACGCCGCCGTGCCGCCCACCACCGGCAGCTCCAGGCTGGTGCCGCCGAGGTCCAGGGTCAGCTCGGTGCCGGGCTTCGGCCAGAGGGTGAAGTCGCGGTCGCTGCTGAAGATCATCAGGCCGATGCGCGCGCCCACAGGGATCACCTGGTCGTCGGGCTGCAGGTCGAAGGCGACGTCGTAGAAGCGGCCCGGCACCAGCGGCTCGCCCTTCGACAGCGAGGCGTGGTTCTGCGGATCGGCCCAGCCGCGGGTGATGACGTTGTCGGTGATGCGGCCCTTCTCGGTCCACGGCAGCGACACCACCCACACCGACAGGTTGGCGGCGGGCTTGGAACTGGCGAGCCGGATCCGCACGCGGGCGGTGCCCGACAGGTGCACGGGCTCCTTCAGCTCGGCGGTGGCGTAGAGCAGGCGGTGCGCCGACTCGGCGGCCATCGCCAGCTTCGCACCGGGCACCGACACGTCGTCCACCAGTGTCTCGCGACCGTCCTGGGCATCGGCGTGCAGGGCGCCCGTGCCGCGGCCGCCCGGCGCCGGGTGCACGGTCACCGGCGCAGCCGCCGGGTTGGGATAGTCCGGATACGGCGTCGGCTCGCCGCGCTGGGCGTCCTCGCGCACGACCCAGCCGCGCGGATCGTCCTCGACGCCGTTCGGGATGTCGTAGAGGTAGCGGGTGAACCAGCGGTTCATCATGCGCAGGGGCGGCGGGCCGCCGTGGCCCCCCTGGTGGAAGAACGCCATGCACGGCACACCCTTCTCGCGCAGGGCCAGGTAGATGCGCACGCTGTGCTCCGGCATCACGTTCCAGTCGTTGAACGCGTGCGACATCAGCACCGCCGCCTTCACCTTCGACAGCTGGTTGCGGTAGTCGCGCGCCTCCCACCACGGGCTGAGGTCGCCGCTCTCGCGATCCAGGTTCTTCTGCAGCTCCTGCTCGCGCACGTGCTTGTTGCACCACTCGCGGCGCGCCGGGTTGCCGCTGTTGATGAAATCGTAGAGGACGTCGATGTCCTCGCCCATGTAGCCGCCCGGGTGCCGGACCAGGCCGTTGCTGCGGTAGTAGTGGTAGTAGGAGGTGTTGGGCGCGATCGGGATGATCGCCTTCAACCCGTCGACGCCGGTGGTGGCCGCCGCCAGCGGCAGCGTGCCGTTGTAGGAGGTGCCGATCATGCCGACCTTGCCGCTGCACCAGTCGGCCTTCACCTCCTCGTTGCCGTCGATGGTCGTGTAGCCCTTGCGGCGACCGCACAGCCAGTCGATCACGGCGGCCGGCGCCAGCGCCTCGTTCTCGCCGCCCACCGTCGGGCAACCCTGCGACAGGCCGGTGCCCGGCGACTCCGAATGCACCACGGCGAAGCCGCGCGGCACCCAGGTGCGCACCTCGGAGTTGGCGATCTGCGGCCGCTTGTCGCGAAAGCGGATCGCCGGCATCTCGCCGCGTTTGGGCGGCGTGCTGCCGAGTTCGTGCTCGGGGTTCCAGAAGTACTCCTTGCCGGTGCCGCCGGTGCCGGCGAAGTAGGGGCTGGTCTCGTAGACCACCGGCACCTTCAGCCCCTCGGTGTCGGTCTGCTTCGGCCGCACGACGTCGACGAACAGCCGGTCGGGCCGGCCATCGCCGTCGGAGTCGAAGCCCGCCTCCACCCACAGCACCTGGCGGATCCATTCGGCGGGCCGGCTGAAGGCCTCCACCACCTGGGCCTCGCCGTCGGTGAACACCGGCAGGGCCTTCTCGGCCTGCTGGGCCGGCAGGCCGGCGGCGACGGACAACGCGAGCAGCAACGGCAGCGAACGGGATCTCATCCGGGCAACCTCCATGAAGGGAGGGCGCACCATAGGGCCCCGACGCCCCGCGTGGCTAGCCGGCGCCGGCGCTGACCGTCACCATCCGGTCCGGATGCAGGTGCTTGACCGCCACCTCGCGCACCTGCTCCGGCGTCACCGCGGCGATCAGGTCCGGATAGCGGCGCACGAAGTCGAAGCCGAGGCCGAAGCGCTTCGCCCGGATCGCGTAGGCCGCCAGGCTCGAGTTCCGCTCCAGCCCGAAGGCGAAGCTGCCGGTCAGGTAGTCCTGCACGTCGCGCACCTCGTCGACCGTCGGCGCCTCCCGGCGCAGCAGTTCGATCTCGGCCCGGAAGCCGTCGATCGCCTTCTGCCGATGCTGCGGCGAGGTGCCGATGTAGGCGGTGAACGTGCCGGGCTCCTCGCCCGCCGACGCCGTGATGCCCGCACTCACCGAGTAGCAGAGCCCCTGCTCGTCGCGCAGCTTGCGGGCGCAGCGCGAGGTGAAGCCGGGCCCGGTGCCCAGCACGTGGTCCATCACCGACAGGGCGTAGTAGTCGGGGTCGGTGCGCGTGATGCCGGCGTGCCCGAGCAGCACGTGCACCTGTTCCCGCGGCATCGGCAGGTGTTCCTGGCTGGCCTGCTTCGGCAGCGTCACCGACGGCGTCGGGCCATGGTCGGGGCGGGCGCCGCGGAAGCCGGCGAACGCCTTCTGCAGCAGGTCCAGGGTCCGCCCGGGCTCGTCGGGGCCGGCGGCGGCGACGTAGCCGCCGTGCGGCCGGAACCAGGCGCGGTGGAAACGCCGCAGGTCGGCGGGCGTGAGCTTCGCCATCGAACGGGGCGTGCCCTGCTGCGGCCGGCCCAGCGGATGCCGGCCGTAGACCTGGGCCCGGAACCGCCGGCTCGCCACCGTGCGCGGGTCGTCCTCGTCGGCCTTCAGCTCGGTCAGCACCTCGCCACGCACGCGCAGCACGTCGCGGCTGCCGAACGCCGGCTGCAGCAGGACCTCGCGCAGGATCGCCACGGCGGCGCGGGCCTGCTCCGCCGGGCACTGCACCGAACCGCCACGCTGGTTGCACTCCAGCGCGCCGCCGATGCTCTCGATCGCCGCGGCGATCTGCAGCCCGGTCCGCTCGGTGGTGCCCTCGTCGAGGCATTCGCCCATCAGGTAGGCGAGCCCGCCCTGGTCGGCGGGTTCGTCCTGCGGCCGCACGTCGAGGGACACGCCGCAGGCGAACGTGGCGACGCCGGGGTTCTGCACCGCCAGCAGGGTCAGGCCCGAGGGCAGGACCCGATCCTCGATCGCAAGTTGAATATCGACAGTCACTTACGTCCGCCCTTCGACCCCTTGGCGGGCTTCTTCGTGGCCTTCTTGGCAGTGCTCGCCGTCTTGTGCGACGGTGGCTTCTGGGCCTTCTTCGCCGGCACCGCCTTCCTCGGCGGACTGGCTGCCGGCACCGCCCACACCACCACCTGCCGCTCGTCGGCGAAGTAGCGCCGCGCGGCGTCCTTCAGCTCGGCCGCGGTGAGCGAGTCGTAGGTCGGCAGCACCTGCTCCAGCGTGCGCCAGCCGCCCGGCGTCTGGCCGTGGAAGCGCGCCAGCTTGAGGGCCTGCGACAGCGCCGTCTCGCTCTCGAACAGGAACGCGGCGCGGATCTGCGCCAGGATGCGGCGCAGGTCGCCGGCCTTGACGCCCTCCCGCCCGAGCGCCGCCATCTCCTCCTTGACGATCGCCTCGACCCGCGCCGGCGGCGCGCCGTCGCGCAGTTCGCACAGGACGAACAGGGCACCGGGATCGAGCCGCGACTCGTGCACGACGCTGACGTCGGTGACCAGCTCCTCGTCCTGCACCAGCCGCCGGTAGAGGCGCGAGCCCTTGCCGATGCCGAGGTCGTGGGCCAGCACGTCGATCGCGAAGTCGTCGCGCTCGGCCATCCGGCAGGTCGGCACGGCGAGGCACAGCCGCGTCACCGAGTGCGGCGTGCGCAGCTCGGCGCGGCGCTCGCCCTTCGGCTGCGGCTCCTGCAGGACCGCCTCGCGCTCGGCGGCCGATCGCGGCAGCGGCCCGAACAGCTCGTGCACCCGCGCCTCGGTGCGATCCAGGTCGATGGCGCCGCACACCACCAGGAAGGCGCGGTTCGGCCCGTAGTGGCGCTCGTAGTAGGCGCGCATGCCGGCCACCGGGACGCGCTCGACGTCCTCCTTCCAGCCGATCACCGGATGCCGGTAGGGATGCACCTGGTAGAGCAGCGTCTCGGCCGCCTGGTAGAGGGGCCGCCACGGGTCGTCCTCGCCCATCGCCAGTTCCTCGAGCACGACGCTCTTCTCGCTCTGGAACTCGGCCTCGTCGAGCAGGCAGCCGCGCATCCGGCTCGCCTCGATCTCCAGCGCCGTCTCCCAGCGGTCCGCCGCCAGGGCGAAGTAGTAGGCCGTCGCGTCGTTGTCGGTGAAGGCGTTGTTGCTGCCGCCCATCTTGCTGGTCAGCAGGTCGATCTCGCCCTTCCGGTAGCGGTCGGTGCCCTTGAACATCATGTGTTCGAGGAAGTGCGACAGCCCGGTCTCGCCGGTCCGCTCGTCGCGGGCGCCGACCCGGTACCACAGCACCGACGCCACCAGGGGCAGCGTGGCGCGCCGCACCAGCAGGGCGCCGAAACCGTTGGCGAGGCTCACCTCGCGGACCTCGGGCAGCTTCACTCGCTCGCCTCTCCTTCGTCGCCGGCGGTGGCCGCCGCCAGCAGGCCATCGATCTCCGCCCGGCCCAGGAACCGGTAGGCGCCGCTGCGCAGCCCGTGCAGGGTCAGCTCGCCGATGCGCACGCGCTTCAGCTCCAGCACCGGGAAGCCGAGCTTGGCGAACACGCGACGGATCTCGCGGTTCTTGCCCTCGCGCAGCACCACCTTGAGGAATGTCGTGTCGCGGCCCTGCTTGATGATGCGCAACCGCATGCCGCCGGTGCGGCCCTCGGACAGCCAGACGCCGCCGCGGGCCTTCTCCAGTTCCTCGTCGCCGACCCGGCCGCGCACGATCACCGAGTAGGTCTTCGGCACGCCGTAGCGCGGGTGGGTCATCTTCAGGGCGAAGTCGCCGTCGTTGGTGAGCAGGATCAGCCCCTCGCTGTCCAGGTCGAGGCGGCCGACGGTGTAGATCCGGCCGCGCACCTCGGGCAGCAGGTCGATCACCCGCTTCTTCTGCTCGTGCCGGGCGTTGGTGCAGACCACGCCGCCCGGCTTGTTGAACAGCACGTAGACCGGCTTCTCCTGCTGCACGCGGCGGTCGTCGAAGCGCACGTCGTCCGCCACCGGATCGATCCGCAGGCCCAGCTCGGTGACGGCCTCGCCGTTCACCGTCACCCGGCCGAGTTGGATCATCTCGTCGGCGGCGCGGCGCGAGCACACGCCGGCCATCGCCAGGAAGCGGTTGAGGCGGACCTTGCCGTCGTCCTGCCGCTTGTCCTCGCTCGGCGTGACGACGAGGCCGCGCTGACGACGCGTGCCCTTCGGCGCGCGGTCGTCGCCGGGGCGGGTCTGCCAGACGCCCGGACCCCGGCCGCCGGGCTTGCCCGCCTTCTGCGGCCGGCCTGGCTTCGCCGGCCGGCCGGGCTTGCCGGACTTGCCGGTCTTGCGCGGGCGGTCACGCCCGCCGCGATCGATGTGTCGGCTCATGACCTGGCTTCTCCCGGGTCGGTCCACAGGCAACGCAGCTCGCCGATCGGCGAGACGAACACCTGCTCCATGCAGGCAGGCACCAGCGCCGTGTCGCCCGGCCGCAGCGGCAGAGGCGCGTCCTCGCCGCCGCTGTGCCAGCCGAGCATGCCGTGGCCCGCCACCACGCTCAGCACGCCGAACCGCCCGCCGGTGCGCAACGACGCCTGCTGCGTGAGCGACAGGCGCCGCACGCGGAACTGCGCCTCGGCGATCACCTGCTCCTCGCCCGCGCGCAACGCCTTCGGCGGCACCACCGGCCGCTCACCGCCGCCGCCCGCGCCCAGCGCCGTCACCGACAGGGCCTGCTGCACGTGCACCTCCCGGGGCCGGCCCCAGTCGTAGAGCCGGTAGGTGATGTCGCTGTTCTGCTGCACCTCGAACACCACCACGTCGGGGCCGATCGCGTGCACGGTCCCCGCCGGCACGTGGATGCAGTCGCCAACCTCGGGCCGGAACGCCCACAGCAGGCCTTCCACGGCCTGGGTGTGGGCCACCGCCCGGAACTGCTCCATGGTCACGCCGGGCCGCACGCCGCGGATGATCCGCGCCTCCGGCCCCGCATCCAGCACGATCCAGGCCTCGGTCTTGCCGCTGTCGTTCTGCGCCTTGGCCTGGGCGTCGTCCGGGTGCACCTGCACCGACAACGCCTGCCGGGCGTCGATGTACTTGATCATCAGCGGGAACGAGCCGCCGTGGCCGGGCCGCACCGAGGCGCCGAGCAGCGCCCGCGCGTCCTGCCGCAGCAGGTCGCGCACCGTCCGGTCGCTGCCACGGATCCGGCTGCTGCCGTCCGGCCGGTCGTAGAGCTCCCAGGTCTCGCCGACCGCCTCGCCGGCGGGCAGTTCCAGCTTCAGGACCCGCTCCAGGGCCCGCCCGCCCCAGACCTTGGGCAGGATCTTGCGTTCGAGCAGGCAGGGCTTGAAGGGCGGCGTCACGGCGGAAGAAGGGCGAAGGTTCTACCAGTTGCGCGCCGGGCCTGCCACTTCGCACGCCCGGGCCGCGGCCCTTAGGATCCGCCGCCCCATGGCAAGGCCCCGTTCCCGTTCCCGCCGCCCGCTGTCCGCCCTGCTGCTCGCCACGCTGGGCGCCTGCGGCTCGGTCACCGAGCACCGGGTGCCCGCCACCATCGCCTCGCCCCGCCGCACCCTGGACGTCGAGTTCTGGGCCACCGACCGCTCCGAGTCGACCTGGGTCTACCTGCTGACCTTCGACACCCTGCTCTTCCCGGTCGACGCGGTGGCCTCCCTGTGGTGGTCGCTGGAGGCGCTCGCCAACGACGAACGCCGCGTGCAGTGGGGCCCCCTCGGCGCGCTCGGCGCGATCCTGCTGCCCTGCACCAGCACCCGCTTCGACCTGCAGCCCGAGGACCGCAACGACCGCGACTACGACAACCGCAGCCCCGGCGTCCGCCGGGTGATCCTGCCCGTCGAGGAAGCCTGGCTCGCCGGCTACGAGCGGGGCACGACCAGCCTGCAGGAACTGACCGCCCGCGGCCTGCAGGGCGCCAGCCTCGACGCCTCGGTGCGCCGCTGGTCGGGCACGCGTCGCCTGGAGGAGGAGGTCCGCTCGGGCGCCGTCCAGGTCACCGCCACGTCGCCGCTGCGCGAGCGGTTCAGCCGCTGACCGCGCCGCCGGCCTCGCCCGCCCGCGCCTTCCGCACCAGGCTGCGCGCCTGCGCCACCGCCTCGGCGTCGGCGCCGTCGCCCGCCGCCATCGCCGCCAGCTCCTTCTCCACCGCGGCCCCCTGCAGCTGCAGCACCGCCGACCGCGTCCGCTCCTCCCGGCCGCGCCCCACCACCTCCTTCTTCACCAGGAAGTGCCGGTCGGCGAACGCCGCCACCTGCGGCAGGTGCGTGACGATCACCACCTGGTGATGCCGCGCCACCTCGGTCAGCTTGTGGCCGACCTGGGTGCCGAGCCGCCCGCCGATCTCGGCATCGATCTCGTCCAGCACCAGCAGCGGCACCCGGTCCTGGTCCGCCAGGGTCTTCTTCACCGCCAGCACGATCCGCGCCAGCTCGCCGCCGGACGCCGTGTCGCGCATCGAATGGAACGGCTCGCCGGGGTTGATGCGCACCTCCAGGTCCACCGGCACCGGCCCGTGCTCGTTCGCCTCGTCCAGCACCGTGGCCTCGGCGAAGTCCTCGGCCATCGCCACCCGCGCCTCGGTGCGCGCCATGCCCAGCCCCGCCAGTTCGGCGGTGATCGCCCTGACGAACGCCGGCGCCGCCTTGCGCCGCGCCTTCAGCAGCCGCCGGCCCAGCGCCACCACCAGCGCCGTGGCCTGCTTCAGCTGGCCCGGCAGCGCATCGGGATCCGCCGTCATCGCCTCGTGCTCCGCCAGCTCCGCCACCGCCGCCGCCAGCTGCTGGGCGAAGTCGGCCTCGGTGGGCCCCCAGCGCTTCAGCAGCCGGTGCAGCTCGTCCAGCCGCTCCACCACCTCCTGCAGCCGGTTCGGATCCAGCTCCAGGCGCCCGAGCCCCGACTGCACCTGCCGGCAGGCGTCCGCCAGCCGTTCCTGCGCCTCCGCGACGCCGTCCAGCGCCCCCTGCAGCCGCGGGTCGATGGCGGCGGCGGCATCCAGGCGCCGCTCCGCCTGACCCAGCAGATCGGCGGCGTTCGGCTCGCCGTCCTGCAGCGCCCCGAGCGCCCCGTCCAGGTGCTCGCGCATCGCGTCCAGGTTCTGCAGCACCTGGTGTTCGGCCTCCAGCGCCGCCACCTCGCCGGGCTGCAGCCGCGCCTGCTGCATCTCCTGCACCTGGAAGCGCAGGAACTCGAGGCGCTGGGCCCGCTCGCGCTCCCCGGCCGCGCGGTTGCGCAGCCGTTCGCGCAGCGTCCGCGCCGCCGCCAGCGCCGCCGCGAACTCCGAGCGCAGCGCGCCGAGCCCGGCGAACGCGTCCAGGGTCTCGCACTGGATCTCCGGCCGCATCAGCGCCCGCGAATCGCCCTGGCCGTGGATCTCCAGCAGCATGGTGCCCACCTCCCGCAGCGCCTGCAGCGTCGCCGGCCGGCCGCACAGCCGCACCTTCGAACGACCCTGGCGATCGACGATGCGGGTCACCAGCAGCAGCCCTTCCTCGGGCTCGGCGCCGCACAGTTCCTTCACCCGCGCGCTCACCTGCGCCGAGCGTTCGCCGGTGCCGAGCCGGAACTCGGCGTCCACCTGGAGCTCCTCCTTCTCGTGCCGCACCAGGTTGCCCTGGGCCTTCTCGCCGCGCAGCAGCTTGAGCGCGGTGATCAGCAGCGACTTGCCGCCGCCGGTCTCGCCGGAGATGACGTTCAGGCCCTGATGCGGCCTGGCCTCGGCCTGCTCGATGAGCGCCAGATCCCGGATGTGGAGCGAGTGCAGCATGGTGTCCGTCCGTGGCCGGAACGTTAGCGCCGCCGCCGGAACGGGCCAGCGATGCGTCAGCCGCGGCCGCCGCAGTTGCCACCGGGCCTGCGGTCGGCAGTGGCTCAGCGGCCCTTCGGTCCGGTCAATACCGCCCGCAGATCCGCCGCCGCCGACAGCGCCTCGTCGCCGCTGAGCAGGCCGGCGTCCAGGCTCCAGGCCAGCAGCGCCGCGAACGCGCTCTCCGCGGCGTAGTCGAGCAGCGGCCGCACTGCCCGGGGTCGGAAGTAGTCCTGATCGACGAGGTATCTCCGCCCGTCCGACCCCCAGATGCCGACGGTGAGTCCCGTGGCCTTGGCGACCACCTGATCGCGCGCCCGCACCGACGCGTCCCACGGCGGCCGCTGGCGGCCCGCCATTGCCGGTTCCGCCTGGAGGCGAGCCGCCCGCTGCTTCTCCAGCCGACGCGCCAGATCCGCCACGTGCTGCTCCTGCTCCGCGGTCAGCTGGATCTGGTCGGCACTCGGCAGGCTCCCGGCGGCAACCGCCGCTCGGGCCTGAGCAGCGATCGCCTCGACCCGCAGCTCTTCGATCTTCTCGAGCCAGGGTCGCATCGCCTGCAGCCAGCGCTTCAACGCATCCATGCTCTCCGTCGACGGACGCTGGCGTCTCGGGTTGAGCTCCGGACACTTGAGCACCATCATCTCGTCGATGGCATCCGGCGCCTGTGTCAGGAACTGGAAGAACACGCCCCGGCCCAGCGCCGGCAATCGCGGGTCGGCAGCCGGGGGTGCGGCGGAAGCCGTCCGTGGAGCACTGCCTTCCGCCAGGGCACTCGTGAGACCCTCGGCAAGTGCGATGACGCGATCGGGCTCCACCGGCTGGGGCATGGGACCATTCGGGGAATGAGACAACTCCGGCAACGCTGTGGGGACAACCGCGTCGCCTCTCATCGCCGCAGACCAGAGAAGATAGGCGATGCCACCACAGAGAGCCCCGACCACCAGCGCTCGCGTCGAGCGAGCTCTTGCCCGAGCGTTCAACATCTAGGGTCAAGCCTGCGGATCGGTGTTGGCCATCCAGAACGATCCAAACATTGCCAACGCGGCAATCACGCTGTCAGCATGCAGGCTTCTCATGCAATTCTCCATTGCTGGACCTTGGACAAGGCAGCTGAAAAACCCCCGCCCAAGACGTGCAGCGAGACTACCCCCCCCCCAGGCCGTCAAGGGCCAGGACCGGTCAGCTTGCGCCTGCCCCCGCCCGAACGACAATGCCCGCCGTGCCCCCTGCCGCCTCCCCGGCGCCGCGCCCGCGCTGGCGCGCCTACCTCGCCGCCGTCGCCGTGGTGGCCGCCTGCACCGGCGGCGCCGCCCTGCTGCACGAGCCGCAGGACCTCGGCAACGTCGTCGCCATCTATCTCCTCGGCGTCGTCGTCACCGCCGCCGCCCAGGGCCGCGGCCCGGCGGTGATGGCAGCGCTGCTCGGCGCCCTGGCGGTGGACTTCCTGCTGGTGCCGCCGGTCTTCGGCCTGCTGCCGGAACACAGCCCGCACCTGGTCACCCTGTTCGTGATGCTGGCGGTGGCGGTCACCGTCGGCACCTTCGCCGCCCGCCTGCGCGAACAGGGCGAGGAGGCGCGCGAACGCGAGCGCAACACCGCCACCCTCTACGGGCTCGCCCGGGACCTCGGCCGGGCCGCCGACGCGGGTGCCGTCGCCCGCGCCGCCTGCGACCACGTGCAGCGCCGCTTCGGCTGCCGCGCCGTGCTCCTGGCGGCCCTGCCCGACGGCGCCCTGCAGTCCCTCGACGGCAGCACCGCCGAGCCGCACCTGCTGGCAGCCGCCGCCGCCGCCCTGACCCAGCCGGAACGCGCCGCGGGCCCGTTCTGGCCGCTCAGCGCCGGCGCCCGGCCGCTGGGCGTGCTGGCCCTGCTGCCCGCGCCGGGTGCCGAACCGGTGCCGCAACCCCCGCAGCCCTATCTGGAGACCATCGCCAACCAGACCGCCGTGGCCCTCGAACGCACCCGGCTCGCCGACGCGGCCCGCCAGGCCGCCCTCGCTGTCGAGCAGGAACGCCTGCGCAACACGCTGCTCAGCTCGGTCAGCCACGACCTGCGTACGCCCATCGCCACCATCGTCGGCGCCTCCAGCGTCCTGCTGCGCGAGCCCGCCCTCGACGCCCGCACGCGCACCGAGCTGCTGGAGAGCATCCATCAGGAAGGCGGCCGCCTGGAGCAGCAGGTGCGCAACCTGCTCACCATGACCCGCCTCGAGGCCCACGCCGTGGAGGTGCACGCCGACTGGACGCCGGTGGAGGAGGTGGTGGGCGCTGCCCTCACCCGCCTCGAGGAAGCCCTGCGCGGCCGCGAGGTGATCACAAGGCTGGCCGCCGATCTGCCGCCGGTGCCGATGGACGGCCTGCTGGTCGAACAGCTGCTGACCAACCTGCTGGAGAACGCCCTGCGCCACACGCCGCCGGGCACGCCGATCGAGATCACGGTGCACTCCGGGCCCGACGCCGTGCAGCTCACCGTGGCCGACCGCGGTCCCGGCCTCGCCGCCGACGACCCCGAGGATCTGTTCGACAAGTTCCGCCGCGGCCCCGAGTCCCGGGGCTTCGGGCTCGGCCTGCCGATCTGCCGCGCCATCGCCGCCCTGCACGGCGGCACGATCCGCGCCGAACAGCGCCCGGGCGGCGGCGCCCTCTTCACCGTCACCCTGCCGCTCACCCGACCGGCCTCCCTGCCGCCCCTGCCGCCCCTCCTGCCCCGGACCGCGTCATGACCACCGCCGCCCCCCAGCCCGCGCAGGTGCTGGTCGTCGAGGACGAACTGCCGATGCAGCGCTTCCTGCGCGCGACGCTGCTGGCCAACGGCTACCTGGTCACCGAGGCCGGCACCGGCGCGCTGGCGGTGATGCACGCCTCGCGCCACGCGCCGGACGTGGTGGTGCTGGACCTCGGCCTGCCCGACCAGGACGGCGTGTCGGTGGTGCGCCAGCTCCGCGCCTTCTCCCGCATGCCGATCGTCGTGCTGTCGGCCCGCGGCCGCGAGGAGGACAAGGTGCGCGCGCTCGACGCCGGCGCCGACGACTACCTGACCAAGCCGTTCGGCGTCGGCGAACTGCTGGCGCGCCTGCGCGCCGCCCTGCGCCGCGCCCTGCACGCCCGCACCGGCGACGACGAGCCGGTCTTCGAACATGCCGGCCTGCGCGTCGACCTCGGCCGCCGTTCGGTGCTGCTGCAGGGCCAGGAGGTCCGGCTCACGCCGATCGAGTGGAAGATGCTGGCGGTGCTGGTCACCAACGTCGATCGCGTGGTGACCCACCAGCAGATGCTGCAGGAGGTCTGGGGTCCGCAATGCATCGAGGAGACCCACTACCTGCGGGTCTACATGTCGCAGCTCCGCCGCAAGCTGGAGCCCGACCCCGCCCGCCCGCGCTGCCTGCTGACCGAGCCGGGTGCGGGCTACCGCCTCCGCGGCCCGCGCTGACGTGGTCAAGCGGGCGTCAAGACACGCAGGCCATCGGTTGCCGGCCAGGTATTGGCACTAGTCTGCCGACCAAGCGTGCCCGACAGCACGCAGGAGGCACCCATGACTCCCCGCGACCGCCGCGAGTTCTCCGCCTGGCTCCAGGCACAGCTCGACCGCCTCGACGATCCGGCCCGTTTCCCGGACGTCCATGAGATCCGCGAGATGGCCCGTGCGATCCTGGTGGAGCATCTGCGCGAGCTGCGCGGCGAGGAGCAGCAACCGCCGCGGCCAATCCCTGCCCCGCGCCGGCTGAACATCACCTCAGCCGCCCAGCAGCCGCCGCAGCACTTCCCGCAGCGCCCCGAAGTCCGCATCGGCCGAGCCATGCTCCGGATCCCCGCTCGGATGCAGGCGCGGCCCCGGATGCACCCAGCGCACCGCGCCCGTCCGGTCGAGCAGCAGGGTGATGCTGGTGGCGGCCTGCAGGTCGCCGTCCCGCAGGATCGGCCGCAGCGCCTGCCATGCGTCGTCCCGCGCGAGGCTCGCGTCGACGCCCAGTTCCTGCAGATAGCCGCGCAGCGCCGCGTCGTCCGGCGTGCCCGGCCCCTTCCGATGGAACACCGCCCAGAGCCCGAGCCGTTCGCGGCCGAACTCGCGCCGCAGCGCCGTCAGCGCCGGCAGGCTGTCGCGGCAGAACGGGCACTGCACGGTCCACCAGCGCACCAGCGTGAACGGCGCGGCCTGCAGGTCGCCCGCCTCATCGGCCCAGCGCAGCGCGCCGAGGTCGGGCCGCGTTCCGAGCAACGGCCCGCTCGGCGCCGGCGCGGCGCTCCGTTCGACTTCCGGCGCCGGCTCGGGCGCGCATGCCGGCAGCAGCACGGCGGCGAGCAACGCCGCCAGCCACCGCGTTCCGCTCACAGGCCGATCATCCGGAACGGCTGGAACACCTTGTGGAAGTCGTGCCAGTAGCCGCTGAAGCTCTTGAACACCTGCGCGTCGTAGTTGACGCCGTTGTAGATCGCCACGAACGGCCCCGAGATCGCGCCGCCGAGGAACACGGCGGGGACCCAGTACCACTCATCCGGCCGCAGCGAGACCATGCAGAGGTCGACGCCGCCGGTGATCGGACTCACCGCCGTGCCGGCGATCGTGGCGCACGACTGCTGCGGCACGGCGAGGGCGAGGACGGCGACGAGCGCGAGGAGGGGCTTCTTGGTCATGTTCACGGATCGGGTTGCGGGCACGCCACGGTAGCCCCGACGGCTGCGGCGACAACGGCCGCGGCAGATGTCCCGGCGCCCTTGAACCAGGCAGGCGACGCCGCGTTGTCCGCCGCTCGCATGCGCCGGTCGCGTCTGCCCCTCCTCGCCGTCGCCGGCGCCCTGCTGCTGGCCTCCCTCTGGTTCGCGCCACCGCCCCCGGCACCCGCACCCCCACCGACGCCGCCGGAGCCGAGCCCCACGGCGTCCGCCGACCTGCCGCCCGACCGCCCCGCGCCGCCGGACCAGGACGCCGGCCCGATCCGCCACGCGGTGCCCCTCTTCGACCCTGCCCCCGCCGGCCACCGCTGGCTGCGCGTGGTGCGCGACTCCGACTCCACGCCGCTGGCCGACGCCGACGTCTACTACCTGCCGACAGGAACGCCATCGCACTGGTGGCTGCATCCCGAGGCCATGCGGCTGCCGCTGTGCGCGGCCAATCCCTTCGAGCAGACGCGCCTGCTCGGCCAGCACCTGCGCACCGACACCGCGGGCATGGTCCTGCTGCCCTGCCCGACGCACCGCGCCGAGATCGCCGCCGTCGCGGACGCGCTCACCGGCCACGCGGCCGTGCCCGAGATCGAGCCCGAGGGCGGCTACTGCCTGCGGCTGTCGCAGAAGCCGCGCATCGGCATCGAGGTCCTCGACTGCCTCGGCCAGCCCGCCGCCAACGCGCCGATCTCCCTGCTCGACACGGTCCACGAACTGGGGCTCAGCCACCCGTGGATCCCGATCGGCGTGACCGACGCGCAGGGTCAGCTGGTGTTCACCGAGCCCGCAGTGGCGCTCGCGACCTTCGGCCGGTGGCAGAGACAGCCCATCGTCGTCGACGCCCCGGGCCTGGAAGGCACCCACACCACGATCCTCTGCGAACCGCTCACCGACCAGACGATCACCATCCGCCTGCCGCCCACCGGCAGCGTCCGGATCCAGGCCCGCGACGGGCGCGGCCACCCGCTGACCGGGATGCGCACGGTCTACGTCAGCCACGGCGATACGCCCGGACTCGACATCACCGACCACCGCAGCGTGACGCTCGACGCCGACGGTCGCGCCACGCTGCCCTTCGTCGGACTCGGCCTCGACCTGCGCTTCCTGACCCCATGGCCGGGACCGCGTGCCTTCTGCCGCGGACCCGTGCGGCACGGCGAAGTGGTGTCCGTGGACCTCGGTGAACGCGGCGATCCCATCTGCCATGGCGTCCTGCGCGATGCCGACCACCGACCCCTGCCGCTGCAGACCTTCGACTACTGGCTGCAACGTGAGAGCCCGGAGGGTCCGGCCAACGCCGGAAGGGGCATCGCGCAGACCGATGCCGAGGGTCGCTTCGCCCTGCCCTGCTGGCTCGGCAACGCGCCGCAGCCGCTGACCGGCACGCTCTCGCTCCAGGAACCCGGGCCCCATCCGCGCCAGCGGACCGCGACGCTGGGGCCGGTCCTGGCCTCGACGGCGATCGTCGACGTGGGCACCGTGGTGGCCCTGGACGAGCCGGCGGCTTGGCGCGGCCGCGTCACCACCGACGAAGGCTCGCCACCGGTCGGACTGGTCATCGAGGGGCACACCGACGACCACACCTGGAACCTCGCTCATCACCGGGATGCCGACGGCACCATCACCGTCTGCGGCACCAGCCTGCGCCGGCTGCGGTTCACCGCGCCCGATCGGGTGCCGGTGTCCCGCGACCTGCCGGACGCCGGCGGCGACGTCGTCCTCCGCCGGGCCGGCGGCCTGGTGTTGACAGTGCGCATCGACGCAGGCGTCAGGGACTGCGTCTCCCGCCTGCGCGCCAGCCTGCTCGACGCGAACGGCACGGTGCTCGACGCTTCGGACCTCGTCCGCTCCGGCGATGCGGGCAGGGCGCAATGGCGCTCGCTGGCGGCCGGCACCTACGGCCTGCGGCTGGAGTCGCCCGGCGCCTGCGGCATCCGCCTGGAGCGGCACGGTCTGCAGGTGGTCCCCGGCGGCCTGTGCACCGATCCCGCCCTGGACATCGACCTGCGCCAGCAGCTGCGGCCGATGACGCTGACCCTGGCACCTTCCGACGATCCGACGCTGGTGGATCCGCACGGCGTCCTCCTGCTGGCCCGCACCGACGGGGGCTGGGATGCGGTCCCCTTCGATGCGCAACAGGTCACCTTCCCCGTCGCCGGCGCGCAGATCGTCTGCGAAGTGCACTACTCCGGGCATCAGGCCCGCGCGTGGAGCGGCCCGGTGGGCGACCGGACGCTGACCCTGTCAGGCATGTCGCGCGTCACCGCCAGGGTCCGCGGCCTGCGCCCCCTGCCGGACACGGTCAGCCCGTATCTGCGCGTGACGAACCTGGACGTGGGCCCGAGTCGCAGCGGCGCCAGGACGTTCGGCGGGAGAGGCTGGCGACTCGCCCCGCTGCAGGAGACCCAGGAGCAGTGGATCGACGAGCGTGGCCGGGCCGAGCTGCTGCTGCCGGACACGTGCTTCGTCCAGGCGGTGCTGGTGCTGCATGGCGGCGGGTGGCGGGAGGAAGTGCCGGTCACGCCATCGCCGGTGGTGTGGGCGCCGGGCCTGGCGAGGCTGGAGTTCCAGGTCGACACGGCTGCGCTGCGGGATGCGCTGGCAAGACGACGTACGCGGTGAGCGGAGGGGTGTCCCGGCCTGCCTCCGCCTACCGGGGCCGTTCCCGCGCGGCGACCACCCTCCGCAGGCAGGACTCGAGCACGACCTGTAGTTCGGCTGCCGCCTGGGCCTGCGCGGGATCCGGTGGCGGCCCGGTCCAGGTCGTTCCGATCTCCGCGTGGCCCTCCACGCAATGCAGCCAGCATGACGCAGCGCCGCGCGTGATCTCGACGTACAGGCCGTCACCGTCCTCCATCCAACGAGTGATGCGGAGGCCCCGAGTCGCCTCGATCTCACCTTTCAAAGCCACGGCCACGACCGGAGCATCCAGCAGCAGCGAACGTGACCGGGTATGAAACGTGTCGCACGCGGCCAGGATGACGGCCAGGACAACCAACACCCAGGCCCCGTGCCGAACGCGGGCCTCGGCGTCGCCGGTGGCACGCCGGTCCACCGGATCGGGGGTATTCATCATGTCGGCCTCTGCCTTGCCTACGGATGCCTCACCTCGCCCCTCATGATCGATGGCCCGGATCCCGACCCGTGAGTGACCGGCCCGCACGCTCCCATCATCTTGCAAGCCCGAGCCGGGCGCGAACCGCAGCTACCGCCTGCGTTGCGCGGGCCTTCTGCTCATCACGCACACGCATTGGAAGCGACTCCACCATTGCGATGTGGTCCTCGCCCGCCAGGCGCTCAATTGCCTCGAACATCTCGGCATCGACCATGCTGGCTCTGGGCAGTTCTGCGCACAGTATCGGCACGCAGCGGGGATCGTCGAGCCTTCCCAGGAAGACTCCCTTCCAATACAGCCCGTCCGACGCCGCGACCTCCAAGAGCGTGGCGCGAAGGCGCTCCGGATCGCGCTCCAGCAACGCCTCACATGCTCGGACCGAAGCGCTGGGACGCCATCCTTGGACGCAATGCGCCAATGCATCAATTGCCTCGGGGCCGTCGAAACTCTCCAGGCTACGCTCAGCAGCAAGACTGACATGCAGGTCTTCCGACCGGGACAACTCGGCCAAGCGACCGAGCGATGCACGATATCGCGTGACTCCCGCTGCCCGAACTGCCCACTGCAATTCAGCACTTGTGTCAGGATCAAGCGATCGTTGAAGCGTATCATCTAGCGCATCGGTGCCAAACGCCACTTCGATCCTGCGCGCCACGGCGACGACATCAGGCCTCCCCGTTGTCAACAGGTGCTGGAGCACATCCCATTGGTTGCGCACACTCCGCGAGGCTCGCACCTTCACCAGCACGCAAAGCGCCTGAAGCCGCACAACGTCGTCTGGCCCCTCCAGCATCCGCTCCAGCCAGTCCTCCATCACAGCGCCTGGTTCATACGTCAGAATGCGCACCGCGGGCCTGAGTTGTGGGCACCGCAGGAACTCACGAACATGTGCATTCTGTATGTCCCGGAGTCCTTCCAGCCGACGCCGCGATTCGTCCAGGCTCATGGCAGGCTCAAGGTCGTACTCGATATCCGGCATGGCCTCTGCCCCGCGTTCCCATACCGCATCAGCCAAGGCAACTCCACCGTCGGCGACCGGCCCCCGCATCTCGCCTCCAGACGATGGGTCCTGGCGGCACCCCGCCAAAACAACCAATAGCGTAGCAGACACCGCCAAAAACTGCATGGGGCTCGACACGCGATGAAACTCACTATCGCTTGGTGGCAATTTGACGAAAAAAACTGTCCCACTCTGCTTGTCTTGCATGGTCTCTTCCGTGATCCGTTTGCACCTCATATCTTCCCTGCCAGAACCGCAGGTATGCAGAAGATGACGCCCACTTGTCCATAAGGTTCTTTCGAAATCGTCGAATAGCCAGGTCGACGAGCCTCTTGCTTTGTTGCTTTGTGCAGGCCGTGGCCTCATCACCCTCTCATCCGCGTAGTGCGCAACGCCAGCACCTAGGACCTCCGAAACAGATCCTTGACCCAGTTCGGGCACGATGGCGTATCCAGGCAATGCCAGAGCATTCCGTCCGTTGCCGCATCCCGTCCTATGGTCGTGAACATCATGCCGGGAATGCGTTCGGCCAGTTGACCATCAGCCCAGAGGAGGCACCATGCGGCATCGCGCTCCTTGGCTTGTTCGACGCCAACCGCACTCCGCTCAAGGTAGGCCACCATGTCATTCATCGCAGCGGTCGAGCCCCCTGTCGCGCCGCCTGGGGAGCGCTCACCAACCCGCGACACGGCTAATGGAAGCGACTCGATACTCAGGCTCTCCCAACTGCAGATTGTTCCTTGTTTCCCTCCTCCCATGGGAGCCCACTGTCTTGCGGCAAACATGCGGTGCAGGTAGATACGAGGAGGAGCCACGACGACCATGTTGAGGACTGGGTCGTCGGGGTGGTCAAGCAGCGGCGCACCAAGCTGCATGGCGTGCGCTCGAATGGCTCTTTGCAGCCAAGCAGATTGGACAGGCCCCAAGTTGTCGCTTGAGCACTTGTCGATGATGCAAAGGAGCAACCAGAAAGCCCCAACAGCAGGACGAACACCCCCCGCACGGCAATAACCTGAGCGGTCGGGCGATACAGGTAGCACCTTGTGGTCACTTGCGCCACCTTCCGTCTGCGGTGGGACTGTTCGGGGGGAGTATGTGTGGTGTTATCTGCGGGCCACTGCCTGGCCCACTTGCGCTCGAGGCGAACAACGTTTCCGACATCACTGCGTACTCGTACTGCTCCGGCGGCTCCACCACCTCCGCCACCTGCCACACCTCCTGCAGCCGGTTCTGG
>CAZMGG010000074.1:0-4146 GCA_964565715.1 uncultured candidatus Brocadiaceae bacterium
CAGTGTAGCTCATCGCCAGGTCGTGCAAGCCACCGCCGAGGTTGTTCTGGTAGCCAAGCCCGGACCGGAACAGGTCCGAGCCCGCGTACGAGCTCACCACGTCGGTCCAGTTGGTGCCGCCGCTGCCGTAACGGAACGACTCGCGGTGCGTCCGGCCGAGGCTGTCCTGCAGGAACGTCTCCTCGACGATCAGCACCGGCGACGTCAGCGCGCCGTACCAGCTCTTGCTGGCGGTCACCCGGCCCAGCGCGTCGCGTTCCAGCAGATCCCGGCTGTGCCAGGCCGACACGTCCGGGTCCTGGCCGACGTTGGGCGCCTCGCGGCCGATCAGCCGGCCCGGGCCGTCGAAGAAGTAGCGGACCCGCACCGCGTCACCGGCGTACACGTCGGTCAGCCGCGAGGCCGCGTCATAGGTGTAGAGCCTGGCGAACGGCTGGTGCGGGTTCTGCGCGGTCGGCGCCACCGCCCCGCCCGGATCCTGTACCGTCAGCACGCGGCCGGCGTGGTCGTAGCTCGTCCGCGTGGTGCGCTGGCGGCCGTCCACCTGCACGAGCTGGCGATGGCCGTTGCTGCCGCCGAGGTGATCGAGGTGCACGCTGCCGTTCCAGATCGGCTGCGTGCCGGGCAGGAAGTGCTCGCAGAGGCGGCCGCGGGCGTCGGGCAGGTAGCGCTGCACCTTGCCGCTCGGGTCGGTGTAGGACTCGGTGTCGCCGGTGCTGTAGTAGGCGAACGTGTGCACCAGCGGCGTGCTGCCGGTGCCGAACTCGCGGATCTGCGTGATCCGGCCGAGCTTGTCATGGTCGCGCTCGGTCCGGTACACCACCGGCGCGGGTACTGACTGGTCGTGCTCCACCACCTTGCGCTCGATCAGCGCCACGAAGTCGGTGTTGGCGAGGTAGCCGTAGACCACCTCGTCGGCGGGCGTGCCGTTGTTGCGGCTGCTGCTGACCCGGGACAGCGCGTCGAAGGTCCATTCGGTGAAGCGCCCCTGGTCGTCGCTGACCTTCTTCTGCCGCGACAGGCCGTCCCAGAGCGTGGTGACCGTGCGGGTGCCGCTGCCGGCGCCGAGGATGTCCGCCACCGACTTCCAGACGCGGCCGAGGCTGTCGTGATGCAGCGTGGTCCTGGCCAGCAGGGTGGTGCCGTCCAGCGTGCGCGACTGCGTGATGCGACCCATCGCGTCCAGGTCGAACTGGTGCACGGCGCCGCCGAGGCTGCCCGTGTACCAGGCGCCCGGCGAGGCGCCGAGCGGGTCCTTGACGCTGGTCACGGCACCAGCGGCATTGCGGGTGATCCGCGTCCAGAGCTGGTTCTGCGCATCGCCCTGGAACAGGTCGACCACCTGCAGGAAGCCATCGACGAAGTTCTTGCCGCGCAGGACGTCGGGCTGGCCGGGGGCGTAGTCGCGGACGCTGTAGAGCGAGCCATAGCCGTCGTACCGGCGCTCGGTACCGGCCCCGCTGGGCCGGCCGATGTGCTGGAGCAGGTCCCCGGGCAGCCACAGGAAGTCCGTTCGCAGGAAACGGGCGCCAGGCTCACTGGCGACCTGGCCATTGGAGCCGGCGGCGTTGCGGTCCAGCTCCCGGCGATCCTCCAGCGTGAACCGGAGCTGATGGCCGAGCCAGTGGAACTCATCCTGCAACCAGGCGCGCGCGGCCTCGGTGCGCGGCTGCGGGCCGAAGTCGTCGGGTGCCTGGCCGGACGAGGTCAGGTTGGTGCGCAGACGGACGGCGGGGTGGCCCCAACGGTCGAGCCGGAGGACCTGCTGCAGGGCTGTGCCACCCACGCTGGTCGCCACCGACAGGGGGTGCCCGGCCGGCGTGCTGGCGAGGCTGTAGGTCGCCGCCAGAGGGGTGCCCGCGTTGGCCACGATCTGGCCGAGACGGCCCCAGACATCCACCTGGACATCGGTCTGGATGCGTTCGCTGGGATTGCCGTCGGGGTTGCGGATGGTCGACAGCAGATGGCCGGCGGTCTGGTCATAGGCGTAGTCGGTGACCACGCCGTCGCCGTCGACCGTGCGGGTGACCTGGCCGACCAGGCGGGTCTGCTGCTGCGGGTTCGGGGGATCGGTGTCGTCCAGCTGGACCGTCTCCGTCACCTGCATCGTCGTGTTGTCCGCCAGCGTGACGACCGGACTGGTCCGGTGGATCTCCCGGGGCTTGAAGCCGCGGGCGGGCGCCTGGGTGGCAGGCGTGCCGGGGCGCACCTTCCAATCGGAGCTGTCTACGGTCACGGTCCAGGTCCCGTCCGGCGTCGTCACGCTGGCCGGATACCAGGCCGACCAGGCGCCGGCGGCCACCGGGCCCTGCGTGTAGGTGAAGCTCGTGGTGACCGTCGCCGGCTGACCCTGGCCGGTGGCCGGATTGGGCACGGTGACGCTCTTCAGCAGGCCCGAGTCCGACCAGTACTCGTACTCGACGACACGGGCTGGCCCGAGGTCGCTGTCCTCGGTGACCTTGGTCGGCCGCGGGCAACTGCCGCAACCGCCGTACTCGAAGGCCCAGCGCTTCCAGTTCGGCTCCGGGCTGGCGAAGGAGAGCCCCTGGTTGGCGGGATCGTGGGCGCGGGGCCGACCAAGCTGGTCGTTGGTCGGCGTGATGGTGATGGTGACCGGGCGACCGAGCGCATCGAGGATCTGCTCGGTGATCGTGCCGCGCGGGTCGGTGGCCTTGGCCCGGTAGAGGACGCCCGGGTTGTTGGGGTCGTCGTCGTAGGTCCAGGTGGTCGTCTCGGCGATCGGGTCGTCGGGCAGGATGGTCTGACTCTGCACCCGCCAGAGGCCGTAGCGCAGCACGTGCGTCACCGACAGCGTGCGCTTGCCGGCATCGACGCCGGCCTGGGTATCGGTGATGGCCTGGGCACGCCGCTGGCGCACGCCGGTGACCTTGTGGAGACCCTGACCGGTGACGTCGGTGTAGTCGAACTCGTAGAGGGTGTACTGCGGAACCGGCGTCGTCGATGCGTAGGGGTTCAGCCCATCGCTGTCGGGGATCGCCTCGGTGGGCGGATAGAAGATCCGCTTCAGGCGATCGCCGCGGAACGGCCGCGAGTAGGGCAGACCACTCTGCTCGAAGACCATGCCCCAGGTCAGCAGGGGATCGAGATTGCCATTGGGCATGCGGTACTGGACCTGCACGCCGGACATGCCGGGACTTGGCGTCCACGACAGCTGGCCCTGGTCGTAGACCCACTCCTCGACGATTCCGTTCGGATAGCGGACCTGTGACAGCCGCTGCTCGCTGTCGTACTCGAGCACGAACCGGTTGTCGCGCGGATCGACGATCTCGGTGACGTGGAAGTGCCGCCTGGCGGGAGAGGTGAAGAAGCCGGTGAAGCGCGCGACCGTGCCGTCGGAGTGTCGCACCTCGAAGTAGTCGCGACTGACCAGCGCGCCGTTGGTCCAGTCATAGAAGCGGAACGTCCGCTCCGGGTCGCCGGCATGGCCGAACACGCCAACGTACGGCTCACCGGTGTTCAGCGGGACCTGCCACGCCTGCAAGGGCATCTTCGACAGGCCGAACTGGATGTGCCCGACCTCCGCCTGACAATCGCACGTGTTGATGAGCACGGGTGGATGCCCCACCTCGACATCGATCGCATCGCACTTGCAGGCAGGATCCGGCGCACCGCCCGAGATCAGGTCGCATCCGGTCAATGGGTCGGACGCTGGGTCGCCCGGACCTGGCTCGCACTTGTGTGCCTTCAGGTAGGGCCCGGGGATCACCCCGCCCCCGCCCGGGCCGCCGGGCTCCGGGTGGCCGCCGGCCACCGACAGGAACTGCTGGTGCCGGTCGTTGGTGGTGACCACGATGCGGTCCAGGTAGCCGAGCGCGGTCTGCCCGGCGCTCTGCAGGAGCGGCATCGGCTTCTCGAACTGCAGGGTCAGGGCGAAGTCCCGATCCAGCGAGCCGGGGTCCATGCTCCGCAGCCCCAGGCGCTGCCCCGTCCAATCCGGCAGGGGGCCCGGCACGCCACCGCCCGGCGCCTCGGACCAGGGGTTGGGGTTGATCTTCAGGTGCTCGTAGCCGTCCTCGAGCTTCGGGCACTCACGCCCCGGCGGCTGCTGCGCCAGGCCCACGGTGGCCGTGACGGCCACCAGGCACGCGGCGCCCAGGCGCCGCAACCCCTCTACAAGAACAGGAA
>CAZMGG010000074.1:4246-27741 GCA_964565715.1 uncultured candidatus Brocadiaceae bacterium
GGGAAGGGAAGGGAAGGGAAGGGAAGGGAAGGGAAGGGAAGGGAAGGGAAGGGAAGGGAACGCGCGCGGGCGAGCAACGACATCGGGCCTCCTTCGGCGAGTTGCTCCCCCTCTACCCGATCCCGCAGCCGAGCACACCTTAGCAACCCGAATTCTTCTGCTCGGGCATTTCTCCTCTTAACAAGCCCCGATCTGGGGCTCATTCCTGCCTTCCACCACCCTCACCCACGCCGGTAAACCCCCACCCCGAAATCCGACCCCAGCACGCCGCTCCGCAGGCACGCCGCCTCGAAGTCGAACAAGCGCCGCAGGTGCGCCACGTCGTCGGGCCGCTCCAGCGCGAAGTTGCCGACGATGCCGTCCAGCGCCAGATGCAGCAGCGTGCCGCCGTAGTCGACCCGCACCACCGGCTCGAACAGCTCCTCGCACCACCCCACGATCTCGTCGGAACGCGCCGCCTCGGACGGATCGATCGCGTCCATCTCCGCCAGCGTCGGCCGCCGGTGCGCCGTCTTCACCCTGCCGCCGTGGCGCGGATCCGCCCGCAGCCGTTCCGGCAGCGTCGCCAGCAGCGCGTTGCACAGATCCAGCTGCCGCAGGGTCCACTGGAAGCGCTTCGGGCCGATGTACTCGTTCCAGATCAGCACGCCGCCGGGCCGCAGCGCGCGCCGCACGCCCCGCAGCACGTCGTCCAGCCGGTGCAGGTGGTGCAGCGACATCGAGCCGAACACCACGTCGTAGGCGCCCTCCGGGAACGCGTGCGCATCCAGGTCCACCGCGCGGTAGTGCAGGTCCCGCAGCCCCTCCTCCTGCGCCTGCCGGGCCGCCACCGCCACCGCGCCGGGGCTGATGTCGAAGGCGTCGAACGGGACGCCGACGCCGAGCCAGCGGGCGTGACGTTCGAGGCCGCCGCCGCCGCAGCCGAGCGTGCAGGCCGCGCGCAGGTCCCGGGGCAGGTGGTTCCGGACCGCCCATTCCAGCCAGTTCACCTCGGCGCGGCCGGAGATGCGCGGATTGACGCAGCCGTGCTGCACCAGCGGCGACTCCAGCCAGTTCACCGCGGCGCGCACCGCCGGGGTCGCCGCCTGCTCGTGGGCCTTCTGCCCCCAGTGCTCGGCGGTGCGCTGGCGCAGGGGTTCCGGGGGCACGGACATCGGCCGGTGACGATACCGCAACCTTGCGCGGGCCCCACCCGGGCCGGCACGATGCGCGGATGGAAGTGCCGTCCGCCCCGTCCCGTCGTGATCTCCTGCTGGCCGCCGCCGTCGGTGCGGGCGCGGCTGGTCTCGCTTCGCTGACCGGCTGCCAGGGTGGGCCGCTGCCGCGGCGGCACGCGCCGGGCACGCGGTTGCGCATCGCCGGCATCGGCTGCGGTGGCAAGGGGCTGTCGGACCTCCAGGCCTGCGCCAAGGAGCACGACATCGTGGCGCTGTGCGACGTCGACGATGGCAAGGCGGCGGCGATCCGCAAGGAGCATCCGCAGGCGGCGTTCTTCCACGACTACCGCGACCTGTTCGACCGCATGCCGGTGGGCAGCATCGACGCGGTGACGGTGTCGACGCCGGATCACAGCCACGCGCTGCCAGCGCTGCTGGCGATGCAGCGGGGCCACGCGGTGTTCGTGCAGAAGCCGCTGACCCACACGGTGCAGGAGGCGCGGCTGCTGGCGGCGGCGGCGCGGAAGTACGGCGTTGTGACCAGCATGGGCAACCAGGGCACCTGCCTGCCGGGCTTCCGCGAGGCGGCGGAGGTGGTGCGCAGCGGCGCGATCGGCGAGGTGGCCGAGGTGCACGTGTGGACCGACCGGCCGATCTGGCCGCAGGGGATCGCGCGGCCGGGGCACGTCGACGCCATTCCGACGTCGCTGCGCTGGGACCTGTGGCTCGGGGCGGCGCCCTACCGGCCCTACGCGGCCGGGCGACAGGACGGCGACTTCAAGGGCTACGCGCCGTTCCACTGGCGCGGCTGGTGGGACTTCGGCACCGGCGCGTTCGGCGACATGGCGTGCCACCTGGCCAACCTGCCCTACTTCGCGCTGGAGCTGGGGCTGCCGACCTGGGTCGAGGGCGAGTGCTCGGGCTGCAACGACGAGACGGCGCCGAAGTGGTCGGTGGTGCGGATGCAGTTCCCGGCCCGCGGTGCGCGGCCGCCGGTGCTGTTCCACTGGTACGACGGCGGCAAGCTGCCGCCGGCGGACCTGCTGCCGGGCGTGAAGTACCGGAACGGCGGCTTCCTGCTGGTGGGCGAGAAGGGCCGGCTCTACTCGCCCACCGACTACGGCGAGAGCTACGAGCTGCACCCGAAGGAGGCGTTCGCCGGCTACCAGAAGCCGGTGCCGTGGCTGCCGCGCTCGCCGGGCATCCACCAGGAGTGGCTGCAGTGCGTGGTCGACGGCACCGAGCCGCTGGCCAGCTTCGCCTACGCCGGGCCGTTCACCGAGGCGATGCTGCTCGGCAACATCGCGCTGCGGGTGGGCCAGCGGATCCAGTACGACGGCGTGGAAGGCCGCATCACCAACGACGCGCGGGCCGACCAGCTGCTGGGCAAGAGCTACCGCCGGGGCTTCGAGCTGCCGGCGGTGTAGCGGGCTCGGGGCTCAGCGGCCGGCGCCGGCCTCGACGGCCACCTTGCGCCCCTTCACGTGCTTGTCCATCCACGCCACCGTCTCGGCGAGCGTGTGCAGGACCGACTCGCGGGCGCGGTAGCCGTGCGACTCGTGCGGCAGCATGACGAGGCGGGCCGTGCCGCCGTGGCCCTGGATCGCCATGAACAGGCGCGGCGACTGGATCGGGAAGGTGCCCGGGTTGTTGTCGTCCTCGCCATGGATCAGCAGGATCGGCTCGTTGATCCTGGTGGCGTGGGTGAAGGGCGACAGGTTGAGGTAGAGGTCGGGCGCCTCCCAGAAGGTGCGCTCCTCGTTCTGGAAGCCGAACGGGGTGAGCGTGCGGTTGTAGGCGCCGGAACGGGCGATGCCGGTGGCGAACAGGTCGGTGTGGGCCAGCGCGTGCGCCGTCATGAACGCGCCGTAGCTGTGGCCGGCGATGGCGATGCGGTGGCGGTCGATGCCGCGGGCGACCAGCAGGTCGACGGCGGCCTCGCAGTTCTGCACGAGCTGCGGGATGAACGTGTCGTTGGCGGTGCGCACCGGGCCGACGATCGGCATGGCGGCGTTGTCGAGCACGGCGTAGCCCTGGGTCAGCAGGAACAGGTGCGAGGTGCCACCCAGACGCTGGTAGCGGTGCGGCGAGCCGCGCACCTGGCCGGCGTCGCTCGCCTGGTTGAACTCCTGCGGGTAGGCCCAGACCAGGGCCGGCAGGCTCTGGCCGGGCTGGTGGCCCGGCGGCAGGTAGAGGGTGCCGGACAGCGGCACGCCGTCCTTGCGCTGGTAGTGCACCAGCTCCTTCGTCACCGTGGCCAGGAAGTCCTGGGCCGGGTCGCGGAAGTCGGTGAGCTGGGTGCGGGTGCCGGCGGTGAGATCGACCAGCCAGGCGTTGCCCGGCTCGGTCGGCGTCTCGCGCTGGATCAGGATGCGGTTGCCCGCCTGGTCGAGGAAGGCGCTGAACTGCTCGTAGCAGCCCTCGGCGCACTCGAACAGGCGGCGCTTCTGGTTGGTGGCGAGGTCCCAGGCGTCGAGGAACGGCCGCTCGCCGGTCTTCGACGCGCCGCGGCCGCTGAGGTAGAGGGTCTGGCCCTGCATGCGCAGCACCGACTGGCCGTCGGGGCGCAGCCGTCGCACCGGGTCGCCGGGATCGCCGTAGGCGTCCTGGGTCGAGCGTTCGTCGAGCAGCACCGGCACGGCGGCGAAGTCGTCGGCGCGGAGCCGCCACTGCCGGGCGCGGCGCTGGTCGCGGTCGAACTCGCCGGCGATCACCAGCACGCCGTCCTCGCCGCACTGCAGCCCGGTCTGCCGGTGCTCGGTGCGGAACCAGGTGCGCGGCTCGCCCTTCGGGTCGGTCAGCACCAGCACGGCATCGCGGTGCTCGACCTTCTTCTTCGGATCACCACCGTCCAGGGCCTCGGTCCAGACCAGGGTGTGCGGCTGCACCGCCAGCCAGTCCGGCGAGCGCGGGCCGGTCGACACGCCGCCGATCGGCACCGCGTCCTGCAGCGGCCGGTCGCAGAGCACGCGCACGACGTTGCCCGAGCGGTCCCACACCGCGGTGCGGCTGGGGAAGCTGCGCCACGGGTGCAGGAAGGAGAACGGCCGGCGCACGGTGGTGACCAGCAGGAAGGCGCCGTCGGGCGAGGAATCGATGCTGGCGTGCATGCCCGGCGCGCCGAGGTTCTGCACCGCGCCGGTGAGCGCGTCGACCACGGCGAGCTGGCAGGTGCCGTAGTGCTCGAAGAGGTCGGCGTCGTGACCGCTCTGCAGCAGGTCCTGATAGGTGCGCACGGGGCCCTTCTTGCCGCTGCTCTCCTGCACGTTGGGGCCGGACGGGGCCGCGGGCGAGGCCGGCGGCGCGCCGGGCGCCACCAGGCGGCAGAGGAGCGAGCGCTGGTCGGGCAGCCAGCGCAGGGGTGCGCCGAGCACGGCGTTCAGGCGCACGCCGGCGATCTGCCGCACGGTGCCGGGATCGACCTCGGCGACCCACAGCTCGATGCCATCATCGACGGTGCGGGTGAAGGCCAGCAGCCGGCCGTCGGCGCTCCAGGACGGCTCGCCCACCCGGCCCTGCGGGATCGGCAGGTCCTTGCTGCTGCCGTCGGCCAGCGTGCGCACGCTGAGCCCGGTGACGCGGCCGCCGAGCTGCGGGCCGCGGCTCTGCGGATCGATGCGCAGGCCGCCGAGCTTCAGGTGCGGCCGCGCCAGGTCGGCCAGTTCGGGCAGCGCCTCGCGCCGCACCAGCAGCAGGCAGCGGCGGTCCGGGCTCAGCGACAGGCCCGGCGACGGCTCGGCGGTGACGAGCGCCGGAATCGGATCGGGCGGGAGCTGCCAGCCGGGCTGCTGGGCCACAGCCAGGGCGGGCAGCAGGCAGGCGACGAACGCGGCGGACGGAACGAGGCGGGGGGCACGCGGCATGGTCTGGCTCCTGGGCGGCGGCCGCGAGGATCCAGGGGCCACCGGGCTGGCCTCTACGGCCCGGCGCCGGCCCCTGCGAGCGCCCTTCCCCCGGCGCGCGAAGTCAGGCCTGCTGCGGCGAGGGCGAGCTGATCCGCTCCAGCGCCTCGCGGTGCTTCTCCTGGAAGGCCGCGGTGAAGTCGAAACCGTCGGCGAAGTCGAGCCGGCTGTCGGTCGGCCGGCGGCTCAGCAGTTCGGCGTCGATCAGGTTGAACACCATCTCGCCGAAGTCCTCGGTGCCGTGCACGCCCCAGCGCTCGAACACGGTGTCCGCCATCGGCCCGAACTGGTCGGCGGCGAACTCCTTGATGCCCGACACCAGCTCACGACCGCCGATGTGGCGGTCCTCGCCGGTGAGCTGATCGCGGCCCAGCCGCGCCATCGTCCAGTCGAGCGCGTCGAGGACGAAGTAGTAGGCAAACCGGGAGAAGCGGCGATCGCGACGGCGGATCTCCTGGATCTTCTCCTCGAGGCAGTCCTGTTCGAAGGCTGAGCCCATGGCAACGGTTCCTCGGATCCTGTGGCCTCTGTGCAGCGGACCACTCGGCCCGCAGCACTATCGACCATCCGGAAACCGCCCTTGAGAACGGCCGGCCCGACCGCCGGTCGTCGCTCGCGCGGCCCCCCGGCCGCGCCGTTCCCCCCTGCCGTCCGCTGGTGCGCGCGTCACCCTGCACGTCGCTCAGGCCGTGCCCTGCATGCGCAGGAGACAGCCTGACAGGACCTGCTCCGGCGGGATCTGCAGTTCCAGATCCTCCTCGGCCCTGATCGTGCATTCGACGAGTGCGGTCCATCGGTCGGCAGCGGCGGCAGCGTAGGCAGGCTCGGGCCCCGACTCAAGCAGGCCCTGCAGGCGCACGCGCAGTTCGCTGCGCAGCAGCAGCAGGAACGTGCGCACGCGGGCGAGGCTGCCCTGGCGGTCCTGGGCGGTGGCGACGGCGCGGGCGGTGGCCACGGCACGCAACCGGTCGGTGTCGGCCAGCACCTCGTGCACCAGATCATGGAGCTGTACCGCCTGTTCGGTGCACAGCGCGCGGGCCTGCCCGAGACTGCCGTCGCACAGGCCGAAGGCCCGCTCGGCGCGCGCGTCGACCACTCCGCCGGCCCGCGCGAATTCCTGGCGGAGCAGGTCGCGGGACAGGGGCCGCAGGCGCAGGCGCTGCACCCGCGAGCGCACCGTCGGCAGCATGCCCTCGGGCCGGGCGCAGGCCAGCAGCAGCCAGCGGTTGCTGCCGGGCTCCTCCAGGGTCTTCAGCAGGGCGTTCTGGCCCTGCTCGTTCAAGCGGTCGGCGGGATCGATGCACAGCACCCGGGCGCGGCCCTCGGTCGGCGTGCGCAGCAGCGCCTCCTGCATGCCGCGCACGTCGTCCACCGGGATCTGGTTCTTGTCCTCGGGCACCGTCAGCAGGTGCAGGTCGGCGTGATTGCCGCCGGCGACGCGGCGGCACGGGCCGCAGACGCCGCACGGCAGATCCGGGCCCAGCAGCGAATGGCCGTCGTCGGCGCAGAGCAGCGCCGCCGCCAGATACGTGAGCGCCGTGGACTTGCCGATGCCGGGCGCGCCTTCCACCAGCACGCCGTGGTGCATCTGCCGGCGGCGCGCGAGCCGCAACAGCCGCCGCCAGTCGTCGCCCTGGCCGAGCAGCTCCTTCAGCACGGCGGTCACGCCAGTTCCTCCAGGGCCGCGCGCAGCGCCGCCTGCACCGTCGCCGGTGCGGCGCCGGCGTCGATCACCCGCGCCGCCGGCAGCCCTTCCGCCACCGCCAGGAACGCCGCGCGCACGCGCTGCAGCCAGTCCTGGCCGCGCGCCTCGAAGCGGTCGGCGGCCCGCTCGGCACGGCGGGCGGCGCTCAGTTCCGGCGCCACGTCGAGCACGAAGATCCGGTGCGGCAGGCAGTCGCCGTGGGCGGCGGCCGTGAGGCCGTCGAGCCAGGCGCGGTCGAGGCCGTGCAGCACTCCCTGGTAGACCAGGGTGCTGAGGAAGCAGCGCTCGGCGATCACCGTCGCACCGCGCCGCAGCGCCGGCCGGATCACGTTCTGCACCAGCTCGGCGCGGGCGGCGGTGAACAGCAGCGCCTCGGTCTCCGGCCGCAGCTCGCCGGTCGCCGGATCGAGCAGCAGCCGGCGCAGGGCCTCGCCGGTCGGCGTCGAGCCCGGTTCGCGCACGTGCAGCACCGGGCGGCCCTTCTCCTGCAACCAGGCGACCAGGGCCCTGGCCTGGGTGCTCTTGCCGCCGCCGTCGGGGCCCTCCAGCACGATGTAGCTGCCCATGCGGCTCATGCGCGCGCGTTCACAGCAGCGCCTCCACCATGCTGCGCACCTCGGGCGAGCTGGCCATGGCGTCGGCCAGCGAACGCGTCATGTAGCTGACCGCGGCGCGCGAACGGTGGTTGAGGAAGCGGCCGACCTCGGCACGGCTCAGGCCCTCCTGCACGCACAGCCAGGCCAGCACCTTGCGGGCGAGGCTCACCTGCCGGCCCTGGCCGGGCCCCATCAGGTCGTCGGTGCTGACCTCGAACTGCAGCGCCACCCGGTCGCGGATGCGGTGGAAGCGCGTCTTCGGATCCACCAGCTCCAGGTACTTGCTCGGCGGCCGGCCGTTCTTCACCTCCAGCCAGGCGGCGCGCAGGTCGGGCCAGGAGCCCTGGATCCGCTCAGCCAGGGCCTCGACCTCGTCGCGCCGGCCGTTGCGCGACGGCGCGCCCTCCAGCGCCCGCAGGTAGCGCAGGCGACCCATCGCCGACGGCAGGTCCAGGCGGGCGACGAAGCCCGACAGCAGCATCGCCTCCAGGCTCGGCTGCAGGTCGCGGATGTCCCGCGGGTGCCAGCGCGAGGCCAGCAGCGTCGGCGAGCGCAGCCGTTCGCGCCGGCGCAGCACGTCGAGCAGGAACTGCTGCAGCCGCTCCTTGCCGGCGATCCGGTGCAGCTCGTCGAGGATCAGCGGCCGGTCGACGGTGAGCTCCTCGTGCAGGTGCTCGACGCGCTTCTCCAGATGCACGGCCTGGAACGCCTTGGTCAGCGCCGGCAGGTCGAAGCTCCGCACCCGGTCCGGCGACAGCCCCTGCCACCAGCGCAGCAGGAAGGTCTTGCCGACGCCGGGCGGGCCATGGAAGAAGAACACGTTGCCCGGCAGCTGCCGGCCCTCCAGCAGGCTCTTCAGGACCAGGAAGGCGGTCTTGTTGGCCTCGTCCACCACCGGGTTCTGCGGCCCGACCTCCAGGTCGGCGAGGCCCTGCGCCTGCGGTGCCGGCCGCACCTCCACCAGCACGGCCGTGCCGATCTCCTGCGACAGCACTTCCTGCAGCATCGGCCGGAACAAGCTCTTCACCCGGTCCGCCACCATCACCGACGGCGCCTCGAGGAACACGGTGCCGCGCTCCATCAGCATCGGCCGCAGCTCGCCGAGCCAGGCGTCGTAGACGGCGAGGCCGGCGCGGCGGCGCAGCTCGGCCTGGATCGTGGTCCAGCTCTCGCGCAGCAGGGTCAGCATGGGGAACGCTGCACGTTAGCTGGCGCCGTGCGGCAATGCCAACCCAGCCCCTGCTAGCGACCGCGCCACTCGTCGAGCAGCCGGCGCGCCTCGGTAGCAGCTCCCAGCTCCGGCGTCTCCACCACGCGCTCGCACAGCGCCCGGGCGCCGGGCAGGTCGCCGGCCTCGGCCAGCAGCTTCGCCGCCCGCAGCCGCAGCTGCGCCTGCGCCTCCAGTTCGTCCTGCGGTTCGGGCATGGTCTCCGGCCGCTGCCGGTCCTGCGCCGGCAGGATCGCCGCCGCCACCACCAGTTCCTGGGCGGCTTCCGCCTTCTGCCCGAGCGCCAGCAGCGCATCCGCCATCCGCACGTGCAGCTCGCGCATGAACGGATCGATCCGGTTGCACTCACGCAGCCAGCGCAGCTCGGCCTCGCGCTGGCCCGCCTCCCGATCGAACTGGGCCAGCTCCCAGCGCGGCTGGAAGGCGCGGCCGCTGCGCTTGCAGTAGGCCTTCAGCTCCATCAGCGCCTGCTCCTTGCGGCCCTGCTCGCGGTACAGCCGCGCCAGCAGCAGCTCCGGCGCCCGGTCCTGCTCGGTGCACATGGGCCAGCAGGCCTTGGCCCGCTGGAACTGCTGCTCGGCACCGTCGGCGTCGCCCTGCTGCAGCAGCGTCCGGCCGCAGGCGATCCGCGAGTCGAAGTCGTCGGCGCCCGCGGCGAAGCCCTGCCGCCAGTTCGCCAGCGCCGCCTCGATCTCGCCGCGCGAGGCCAGCAACGCCGCCCGCACCAGCAGCGCCGGGCCGTGCTCCGGATCGCGCCGCAGCGCCTCGGCGAGCCAGCGGCCCGCGTCCACCGGGTTGTCGCGCTGCAGGCAGGCCCACGCCAGGTCGACGTAGACCTGCAGGTCGTTGCCGCCGCCCATGGCCGCCACCTGCAGCCGCGCCAGCGCCGCATCGTCCCAGCGCGGCACCAGCTTCATGCCCTTCAGCTTGTCCTCGGCCACGAACCGGCGGAACCGCCGGTCGAACTCGCCGGTGCCGATGCCCAGCGCCTGCTCGAACACCTGCTCGGTGTCCAGGTCGGCGCCGTAGGCCACCAGCAGCGCCAGCGCCTTGTCGAAGCCGAAGTCCCGGGCCAGCAGTTCGACGATCAGCCCGCCCTGGTAGTAGCCGAACAGGATGCGCGGGCCGCGGAACAGCCGGTTGAGCAGCGCCACCGGCGGCAGGTCCTGGTTGTGGAACGCGTCGAACAGCTCGCGGTCCATGCCCCGTTCCCAGCTCGGATCCCGCGCCTTCTCCTCGTAGACCGCGAAACCCTCGGTCAGCCAGCGCGGCACCCGGCCACGGCTCACGCCCAGCGTCAGGACGTGGCTGAACTCGTGCCACACCGTCGCCTCCCACATGAAGTCGAGCTTGCGCACGTCGCCGTCGCCCGGCGACACCAGCGTGATCAGCGGACCGAAGCAGGCGCCCAGCGCGGTGAAGCCGCGGAAGCCGACGGTGCGCACCGAGAAGTCGTCCCACGTACGGAACACCTCGACCCGCACCGGCTCGTCGGGCCGGTAGCCGTACTTCTCCGCCAGCACCTCCAGCGCGCGCAGCTGCACCGGCACCAGGTAGGCCGCCAGCACCTCCTGCTGGTCCCGGTGCAGGAAGAAGCGGAACCGCTCGTCCTGCAGCACCCGGTATTCCTGCTCCAGCAGCTCCTGCACGGCGATGGCGTTGTTGCGCCACGGATCGTGCAGCCCCGCCGCCAGGTCCTTGGCCTGCAGCAGCAGCTTCTTCGCCTCCTCGCCCTCGCCGGTGTAGATCAGCGCCTTGGCCAGCCCCTGCATCGCCGGGATCGCCTGCGGCGAGGCCGCCACCGCCGCCCGGTGGAACGGCACCGCGTCGGCGAACCGGTAGAGCGCGGTCAGCGTGTCGCCCAGCACCCGGTCCACCTCGCCCCACGGCTGGTCGCCCCGCAGCGCCTTGCGGCGCCATTCCGCGTAGGCCGCCTCGTCGTGCCGCAGCCACGCCGCCGCCGCGCGGTGCGCCAGCAGCACCCGATGCTCCGGGTTGATCTGCAGGGCCTGATCCAGCACCTGCGCCGCCGCGTCGATCCGGCGATCCCCCAGCAGCAGCCTGCCCTTCTCCAGCAGCCCCTCCACCGAGCGCGGATTCTGCGTCAGCACCCGGTCGAGCAGCTGCTCGGTCTTCGCCGGATCGAGCTGGAAGTTGGCGATCCGCAGCCGGAACAGCGCCAGCAGCGCCGCCTCGACGTCGCCGTGCTCGTCGAGCACCTGCTTCAGGTCCCGCTCACCGCTCGGGAAGCCCGCCGCCTCCCGGTAGGCCTGGAACTTCATCTCGCCGAACGTCGTGCGCGCCAGCGCGTGGTCCGGCCGCAGCGCCAGCGCCGCCACCAGCACGCGGCTGCCGGCCTCGAAGTTGGGCCGCTCGCCGAGCCGCAGGTGCGCCCGCCCGAGCCACGCCAGCGCATCGGCGTCCTTCGGCTCGGGCAGCGCCGCCAGCGCCCGCCAGGTCTCCCGCGCCGCTTGCCGCTGGCCATCGCCCCACAGCGCCTCGCCCAGCTCATAGCGCAGTCCGAAGTGGTCCGGCTCGCGTTCCAGCGCCGTCCGCAGCAGCTTCTGCGCCGCCTCGTAGCGGCCGGTTTCCTGCAGGGCGGCGCTCCGCAGCAACACCACCGGCGGCAGGGTCGCCTGGTCCTCGGGCACGCTGCCCAGTTCGCGCAGCACGTCGTCGTAGCGGCCGCGCCGCAGTGCCACCGCCGAGAAGCCGAGCCGCGCCGCCAGTACGACCGCCGGCGCCGGCGCGTCGTTGCCGCCCTCACCGGCGGCCTCCAGGATCTCGTCGAAGGCCCTCTCCGCCGACGTCAGGTTGCCGCGGTCCAGGTGCTTCTGGCCCTGTTCCAGCAGGATCGAGAACTCGTCGTCCTGGGCCGGCAGCGCGGTCGCCAGCAGCACCAGGCACGCGACCATCGCGGCAAGCACTTGCATCGGCCCGCCACCATACCGCGCCCCCGGGTCGGGGTCCCACCCTGCGCCAGCACCGGTCCGGCGCTACCTTCACGGGGTGCGGCCTCCCCCGACAGGTCCCCGCGCCGCTCCCGGGCGCCTGCTGCCCGGCCTCTGCTGCTTCCTGGCCCTCCTCGCCTGCTGGCTGCCGGTGCTGCTGAATCCCGGCTGGTACAACCACGACGAACTGCTGCTGCGCGACGGCCTGCGCGGACCCGACGCGACGGGCCTGGGCGTGGGCCTGCGCCACGCCTTCGCCACCACCGACGCGCTCTTCTACCGGCCGCTCGGCTACACCCTCTTCCGCCTGCAGATGGCGCTCGGCCTCGGCACGCCCATGCCCGTGCATCTGCTGAGCGTGCTGCACCACGCCGGCAACGCCCTGCTGTTCGGTCGGCTGCTGCGCCGCCTCGGCCAGCGCCCCCGGGCTGCGTTCCTGCTGCTCCTGCTGCCCGTGGCGATCCCCGGCGTGGCCTGGGCCGCCGCCGCCTACGAGCGCTGGCTCCTGACGTTCGGTCTGCTCGCGCTGCTGCTCATCCGCGCGCGGCGCCCGGGGCCCGCCATCCTGGCGCTACCGGTCGGCCTGCTGGCGCTGCTGCTGAAGGAGACCGCGGTGGTGCTGGGCCCGCTCCTGCTGGGCGCCGCCGGCCGGCGCCCGGGTCGCCTCGCCAGCGCCATCGTGGTGCTGCTCGGCGGCCTCGCCTTCGCCCTCTGGCGCACGCAGGTGGCGCCGGCGGACCCGGACTACCACGGCCGGTCCCTGCCCGAGGCCCTGGTCAACCTGCTGCGCATGCTGGCCTTCCCGTTCGCCATCGGCCCGGCGGATCCGGTGGCGGTGTGGGGTGACCGATGGCTGCCGGGTCTCGCCGGGCTGGGGCTGTTGCTGGTGCTGGCCACGGCGGCGCGGCCGCGGGTGGCCTGGCTGGCCGTGGGGCTGATGGTGCTGCCGCTGCTGCCGTCGGCGCTCTGGTCGACGCCGCAAGGGCATTACCTGTACCTGACGGGCCCCGGGCTGGCGCTGCTGCTGGACCTGGCGCTCGGCGCGCGCCCGCGCTGGCGCTGGCTGCTGGTGGCCTGGCTGGTGGTGCACGCGGCCCAGGTCGGCCGGCACTACTGGCTCACCGGCGCCGCGCTGCGCGAACTCGCCGCGGCCCATGCGGCGGTGCCGGCGGGGACGGCGGCGGTGCCGCTGCACGTCGAGCCGGGTGCACCGGGGCACGTGGTGCCGCGGTACGTGGTGTACCTGCAGAAGACCGGCGGGCGGCCATTGCAACGGGTCGAACGTCCGCTGGCCGGCGGCCTGCGGCTGGCCGCCGACGGCACGGTACACACGGTACCCTGAGCCCTACAGCCCGTACTGCTTGATCTTGCGGTAGAGGGTCCGCTCGCTCAGATCCAGGATCCTGGCCGCCTTCTGCCGGTTGCCCTCGGTCATCTCCAGCGTCACCCGCAGGTGGTTCCGCTCGACCTCCTCCTGGCTCCGCCCGGCCAGGAACTGCCACCCATCCTGGTCCGCCGGCAGCGGCGCCCACACCTCGGGCGGCAGGTCGTTGCGCGTCAGGATGTTGCCGCGGGCGCGCACCACCATCGACTCGATGGCGTTCTTCAGCTCCCGCACGTTGCCCGGCCACTCGTAGTTGACCAGCGCCACCAGTGCATCGCGGTCGATGGCGTCGACGTCCTTGCCGTGCACCTTGGCGAAGTGCTTGCGGAAGTGCTCGACCAGCAGCTTGATGTCGGAACGGCGCTCGCGCAGCGCCGGCATGTCGATGGTGACGACCTTGAGCCGGTAGAACAGGTCCTCGCGGAAGGTGCCGTCCTTGACCTTCTGCGGCAGGTCGGCGTTGGTCGCCGCCAGGACGCGGACGTCGATCGGCCGCATGCGGTTGGCGCCGAGCCGGGCGACGGCGCGCTCCTCCAGCACCCGCAGCAGCTTGACCTGGGTGCTGAGCGGCATCTCGCCGACCTCGTCGAGGAACAGGGTGCCGCCCTCGGCGAACTCGAACTTGCCCTCGCGGTCGCCCACGGCGCCGGTGAACGAGCCCTTGGTGTGGCCGAACAGCTCGGACTCGATGGTGCCCTCGGCCATGCCGCCGCAGTTGATGGCGACGAACGGCTTGCTGCGGCGCGGCGAGTAGTTGTGGATGGCGCGGGCCACCAGTTCCTTGCCGGTGCCGCTGGGGCCGAGGATCAGCACCGAGGCCGAGGTGGGCGCGATCTGCCGGACCACGTCGAGCACGCGCTGCATCTTCGGGTCCTGGCCGACGATGCCCTCGATGCCGTAGCTGCGGTCGAGCTGGCCGCGCAGGTCCTCGTAGGCGACCTCCTTGCGATGCTCCTCGAGGCACTTCTCGACCTTGGTGCGCAGCTCCTTCAGATCGACCGGCTTCTCGATGTAGTAGGAGGCGCCCTGCTCCATCGCCTGCACCGCCACCTCGCGGTTGCCATGCCCGGTGAGCATCACCACGCGGCAGGCGGGGTGCCGGTCCTTGGCGGCCTGCAGCACGGCGAAGCCGTCGCGGTCGCGCATCACCAGGTCGGTGACCACCACGGCGAAGTGGCGTTCCTGCAGGCGCTGCAGGGCCTCCTGGCCGCCGGCCGCGGTGGTGATCTCCACCGGCAGGCTCTCCAGGGCCGCCTGCAGCGACTCGCGCAGGGCATCGTCGTCGTCCACCACCAGGATCGGATCCATGCTCACCCGGCGCCTCGCCGTTCGTCGTCGCCCATCGCCGGCAGCCGCAGCTCGAACTGCGTGCCCTTGCCGGGCTCGCTGCGGAAGGTCAGGCTGCCGCCGTGCTCCTCGACGATGCGCCGCGTCGTCGGCAGGCCGAGCCCCGTGCCGGCCTTCTTGGTGCTGAAGTAGGGCTCGAAGACGCGGCCCTGCACGTCGGCCGGGATGCCCTTGCCGGTGTCGGTGACGCGGATCACCACCTCGTCGCCCTCCCGGCTGGTGGCCAGCAGCACCTCGCCGGGGCCCTCGATGGCGTCCTCGGCGTTGCGCAGCAGGTTGACCAGGGCGGCGTGCAGGTGGTCCCAGTCCAGCGGCACCCTGCCGACCTCGCTCGAGGGATAGAACTTCAGGGCGATGCCGCGCTCCTGCATGGCCGGCGCGGTGAACTCCACCACCGCCCGCAGGCGCTGGTTGAGGTCCTCGGGCTTCGGCTGCGGCGCCGGCGCCCGGGCGAAGCTGAGGAACTCGTCGAGGATCTTCTGCAGCCGCTTCACCTCGGCCTGCACGGTTGCCAGCCGCTTCTGCAGCCGGCGGTCGCGGGCCGAGTCGGCGCCGGCGAACTCCTCCAGCACCAGCTCCAGGTTGAGGCCGATGGTCGACAGCGGGTTGCGCACCTCGTGGGCGAAGCCCGCCAGCAGCGTGCCGAGCTGGGCGAGGCGTTCGGTGCGGACGCGGGCTCGACGTTGGTCGCGTTCGGTCATGGGCGGCGCCCGGCGACCATACGGGGACGGTCGGTGCGGGCAAAGCGCGAGGGTGGCGGACAGCAGCGCGCTCGTTATCCTCCGCCCTCCCATGGCGGAACGGATCCCACTGGCGGCGGCGGACCCCGGCGACCTCGCGCGCCGCGTCGCCGCCGCGCTGGGCCGTTCGGCCCTGGTGGCGCTGCCCACCGAGACGGTCTACGGCGTCGCCGTGCGGCCCGGCGACGACCGCGCCACCGCCCTGCTGCGCGCCCTGAAGGGCCGGCCCGAGCAGAATCCGTTCACCTGGCACCTCGCCGACCGCGCCGAACTCGCGCGGCTGTGTGACGAGCCCCAGCCGCGGGTGGCCCGCCTGCTCGACCGCTACTGGCCGGGCCCGCTGACCGTGGTGCTGCCCGCCCGCGATCCGGCGGCACTGCCGCCGGCCGGCGTGCGCGACGGCAACGTCGGCCTGCGGCTGCCGGCCCAGCCCTTCACCCGCGCGGTCACGGCGGCCTGCGGCGGCGCCCTCTGGCTCAGCAGCGTCAACCGGTCGGGCGAGCCCCCGCTCTGCGACGCAGAGGAGATCGAACGGCAGTTCGGCCCCGGTCTGGAGCTGATCGTCGACGCCGGCCGCTCGCCGCTCGGCAACGCCTCGACGGTGGTGCTCGCCACCGGGCCGCGGCTGCAGGTCCTGCGCGAGGGCATCCTGTCGGCGGCCGAGGTGCTGGGCGCCGCCGCCCGCACGGTGCTGTTCATCTGCACCGGCAACACCTGCCGCTCGCCGCTGGCCGAGGCCCTGGCCCGACGCGAGGCCGCCCGCGCGCTGGCGGTGGCCGCACCGGACCTGCTGGCCATGGGGCTGCAGTTCGTCAGTGCCGGCACCAGCACGCTCGGCGGCATGCCGGCCAGCGAGGGCAGCCAGTTCGTCGCCCGCGAGGCGGGGCTGGATCTCGCCGGCCATCGCAGCCGCGCCCTGGACGCGGCGCTGCTGCAGCGCGCCGACCGGATCTACGGGTTGAGCGGCAGCCACCTCGCCCGCCTGCAGGAACTGGCCCCTGCACTCGGCCCGCGGCTGGCCCTGCTGGATCCGCAGGGCCGCGACATCGCCGACCCGTTCGGCGGCGACGCCACCGACTACCGCGCGGCCCGCGACCAGATCGCCGCAGCGGTGCGGGCGCGGGTGGTCGAGTGGATCGAACTGCTGGGGAACTGACCCGGGAGTTGTTGGCGGCTGGCCGCCTCACTCGCCGCTTTCCTCATCAGCCAGTTCGTCGAGCGTCAAAGGCCGGCGGGCGCCGTGACGGACGTGCGCCACCTTCACCCATCGCCGTCCTTCATCGATCGTGAACAGGATGCGATAGTTGCCATGCACCAGCTTACGCAGCCCGACGCACAAGATGTCCTCCTCGGGCGCACGCGGGCAGCGGTGCGGAAAGTTGGCGAGGCTCGCCACGGCGGCGAACACGCCCTCGACCCAGCGCGAGGCCGCCAGCGGCGCATCCTGCGCGATGTGTTCATGGATCGCTTCGATGTCCGTCCGTGCCCGTAGCCCGAGGAGCATCCGGTAACGGGTATCTGGCCCGGAAGCGTCGCCGGAACTCATCGAGGGTCATTCCCTCACCGGCATCGATCGAGTCAAGACCCTCGCGCACGGCGATGATGGTCTCCATCTGGTCGGCGAGGTCGACCACGCGCTGGTAGGCGTCGGCATCCTGCACGACGACGGCGGCCTTGCCATGCACGGTCAGCACCTCCGGCCGACCCGTGGCCCGCAGGCGCTCCACCGCCGGCCGGTGGTTGCGCAAGAAGTCGGTGAGGGGGTGGATGTCTTCCGGGCGGATGGGATGGATGCGCTGACTCATGACGGCCCTCGGGGAAGCCTGGGATGATACTCAGATCGTCATGTGATTGCCGTGCTCTTCAACGCAGCTCGGCGGGGAACATCTTGGCCCGATAGAGTGTCACAAACCATTATTTCATAATGGTTTGTGACCACCATAGCGCATGGCAGGTCTCAGGGGGTGCGCAGGAGCGCCCGCACCTGCTCGGCGGCAGCGCGCAACCGCGGCTCGGGCCACTGCGGGTCGTAGACCACCCGATCCCCCACCGAGCGGAACAGGGCGGCGGCCACCGCGACGCGCACCGGCGGTTCCTCGTCGAGCATCAGGTCGGCCAGGGCGCCCAGCGACACCGGGTCGGTGCGGCCGGAGAGGGCCTGGGAGAGCAGGCGGCGTTCGGCGACGTCGCCGCGGATCAGCTCGGCGAGGCCGGGCGGCATCGGCAGGTCGAAGCGCCAGAGCGCCAGCAGTTCGCGGCGGCGTTCGCGCGGCAGGGCGAGGCCGGCCTCGGCCAGCACGAACGGATCGGCCAGTTCGCGCAGGGCCTGCAGTTCGGTGTCTTCGAGGCGGCGTTGGGCCAGCTGCGCGAGCAGGGCGCGGGCCACCGCCGAACCGCAGCGCACGCGGAGCGCGAGGGCGAGCGGCTCGGGGCCGACGGCGAGGCGCGCGAGGCGGTCGGGTTCCGGCACCGCCAGGAGGTCCTCCAGGGGCGAACGGGCCGGGGCCGAGGCCAGGATGCGGGCCAGCAGCGGCGGCGGGGACGCACCGAGGGTCGGATCGAGGGCCAGGGCGGCGGCGGCGGCACTGGCCTCGGTGCGGAGCGGGTTGCCCAGCCGGTCGGGCAACGCCAGGGCCGCCTGCAGCTCCGGCAGCGGGCAGCCGACGTGCAGGAAGCGCTGCGCGATCGACGCACCCTGCGCCGGGGCGGAGGGATCGTCGGCGGACAAGGCGCGCAGCACCTCGCGGGCCTCGCGCAGGCTCGTCTGCTGCTCCTCGTCGCGCAGCAGCAGCGTGGCCGGCCGGCGCAGCCGTTCGGCGGCGAGGAGGCGCCGCGCCTCGGTGCGCTGGGTGGCGGTGCCGGTGCGGAGGTCGAGGCGGGCCTGGCCGAGCGGCGAGAGGCCGGTGCCGAGCAGCTCGCGCAGCAGCGCGACGGTGGCGGCGGGACCGTCGGTGGGGCGGAGGGAAGCGAGCGCCGGCAGCTCGTCGTCGGCGAGCGGCTGCAGCGCCGGGCGGAAGGGCAGGACGCCGAGGAGGGCCAGTTCGAGGTCGTCGGGATGGCCGATGCCGGCGGAGTGCAGGCCCCAGCGGGCGCCCCGGGGCGCGTGGTCCCAGGCGCGGGCGGTGGCGGCGAAGTCCGGGGCGGTGGCGGCGGCGACGATCAGGCCGGTGTCGCGGACCAGGAACACGCCGCACCAGGGGTGCACGTCGGCGGTGGCGCAGAGGGTCGCGCGCAGGAGTTCGGGCGGCACCTCGTCGAGGCGGAAGGGCAGCAGCAGGAGGCCGGGGCCGAGCGCGCGCCGGGCCTGGCGGTGGAACTCGAGGGCGGCGGGCCAGGGTTCGGCCGGGTGCAGGGGCGTGCCGAGGAGCAGGAGGTCGATGCCCGCGGGCCGCGCCGTGCGCAGGAAATCGCGGGCGCCGAGCGCGCGCAGGACCATGCCCGGCGGGGCCGCCAGGGCGGCCAGGGTGGGCGGCGGGATCGGGCCGAAGTTCTGCAGGGCGGTCCAGAGCAGGGCGGCCTCGGGCCGATGCACGACCAGGTCCACCGGGCCGGCGTCGGGCCACTCGCGCAACGCAGTGACGGCGCGTCCGGCGCCTGGGCCGAGCAGGGCGGTGCGTTCGGCCTCGGGCTGCAGCAGGCGGCCGCAGTGGGCGAGCAGTTCGCCGTGCGGGCGGTCGGGGCCGGCCGCGTCGAGCCGCTGGCCCTGGGCCCAGAGTTCGATGGTCTGGCTGGCCCGTGCGTAGCGGACGAGGGCGTCGCCGTGGGCGGCCACCAGGCGGTGCGTGGGCGGCGGGGCCGATGGCGGCGGGGACGGCAGCCAGCCGTGGGCGGCGGACGCCAGGACCAGGCCGGCCACCAGGATGCCGCGCAAGGCGCGGCGGTCGGCGCCGCCGAGCGTGGTGAGGAGCGCCGGTGCGAGCAGCAGGCCGAAGGCGGCCGGTGCTGCGAGCACGGCGATGGGACCGGCGAGGTCCGGCAGACCGATGCCCCAGACCAGGACCAGGAGCAAGGCCGGCAGCAGGCTGGTGTGCCGCAGGCCATCGCCGCGCAGGCGCCGCCGCCCACCGGCGAACGCGGCGATGCCCAGGGCCGCGCCGAGCAGGATCGTGCCGGCGATATGGGCGGGCGAGCCGCCCAGGACCACGGTGGCGGTGCGCAGCGGCGGCCAGAGCGAGCTGACGGCGAGGCCGAGCAGGAGTCCCGGCAGGACGCCGCCGCGACCGCGCACCGCCGGCAGCGGCAGGGGCGCGCGCACGGCGAGCAGCGGGGCTGCGAGCAGCAGCAGCACGGCGGTGGCGCGCAGGCCGGTGCCGAGGCCGGTCGCCGCCAGCACTGCCGGGGCGACGAGGCTGCCGAGCCCGAGGCCGAAGGCGAGGGCGGCCAGCATGGCCGCGCGATGCCGATGGGCCCGCAGGCCGAGCGCGGCGGCGAGGCCCAGCAGGAGGGCCGGGGCGGCCATCGCCAGCACCTGGCCGCGGGGCGAGGCCGGACCGAGCAGCCATTCCGCCAGCAGCAGCAGCACCGCGGTGGCGGCGGTGGCGAGGCCGGCGAGGAGGCCGGCGGCGCGGGCGCCCAGCCCGACCGAGCCGGCCAGCAGGCCGAGGGCCAGTGCCAGGGCGAAGACGGCGGTCGTCGACGGCGGCCAGGGGCCGGTGCCAGCGCCCCAGCTGGCCCGCAAGCCCAGCGCGGTGGAGGCGAGCGCCATCCCCGCGCCGAGGAACGCGATGCCGCACAGACCGGGCAGCGGGCGGCCCTTGCGGACCGCGGTGCCGTGCGCCGGCAGGGCGCTGCCAGGACCGGGCGAGGGGGACCAGGAACCCACGGGGGGCAGCTTAGCCCGGCCGACGGTGCTTCCGCGGGTGATGGTCACTGCCTGCCGCCGCCGTTCCGCCGTGCCGCCGTTGCGCCGAACCGACCGGCAGGGGCTCAGGCCCGAGGCGCCTCCAGATGCCGCAGGAGATCCGCCACCTGCTGCGGCGTGCCGCACTGCAGCAGCCGGTCGCGCACGTCGGCGCGGGAGAGCAGCCGGGCGATCTCCGCCAGGGTCTTGATGTGCAGCAGCTTCTTGCTGCGCGGGATGATCAGGCAGACGACGATGCGGGCCGGCCGGCCGTCCAGGCTCTGGAACGGGATCCCGTCCGGGGCGAGGCCGAGCACCGCCAGCACGTCGTCGACGCCGTCCACCGCCGCGTGCGGGATGGCGATGCCGTGCTCCATGCCGGTGCTCATGCTGCGCTCGCGCACCAGCAGGGCCTGCAGGACGTCGCCCAGCCGCGCCTCGGGGTAGCGGCCGGCGGCCACCGGGGCCCTGGCCAGGGCCTCGATCGCCTGCCATTTGTCGGCTGCCCGCAGGGGCAGAACGATCAATTCGGGCACGATCAGGTCCGAGAGCTTCATCGCGGGGGCCGCACGACGCAGCCGAGCGCCGTGGCGAGGAGGGGCGGGTAATCAACCGGCGCGGCGACATCGACGCAACCCGCCGTGCGGGAAAACCATGCGCGCGCCATTGGCGCGCGCGGCGCTGCGGTGGTGGCGCTCGCGACCGTGCCGTTCCCGGTTGTGCGAAAACCCTTTCCGTGCATCCCCGTGCGGAAATAAAACGCCCGCCCGGCCTGTCCCAGGCCCCCATTCCCACCGGTGCCGGGCGACCGCGCGCGGCCCGGTCCGAACCGGCCGACGCCGACCGACCGCCACACCCGCAGATCACACGAGCGATGGAAGACGCCTTCCCGACGGTCCCTCCCGCCCCCAGGGCCTCCCGCCTCCCGCTGCGCGCCCTGGCCTGCGCCTGGCTCGGCGTCCTGTTGCTGCCTGCCACCGGCCTGCGGGCCCAGCCGCCGGGCACCCAGAACCCGCAGCCCGGCACCCAGCCCACAGCCCCGAATCCCGCCGGCCAGGATCCGCTGATGCGCGAGGAGGGCGACTACATCGCCTTCTCGTTCAACGAGACCCAGGGCATGGAGATGCCCGAGTTCATCAAGTGGACCGAGCGCACCACCGGCAAGCGCTTCGTGTTCAACGAGACCGAACTGGCGGCGGTCGGCACCGGCAGCCGGATCAGCTTCATCGGCACCCTGCGGCTGAAGAAGGACCGCTTCCGCGACGACTTCTTCTCGTTCTTCCAGACGATGCTCTACATCAAGGGCTTCGCCCTGGTGCCGCGCGGCGAGGGCGACCTGGAGCTGCTGGAGATCGTCAACATGGGCGGTCCGCGCGGCCGCGAGATCACCAACGGCGCGCGCTACGTCAAGCCCGAGGACCTGCGCCAGTACGCCAGCCAGACCGGCGTGCCGATCCTGACCACGGTCCCGCTCAAGCACATCAACGCGACGGTGGCGACCAACGCGCTGCGGCCGTTCTTCGGCGCCGGCGCCGCCCCCACCGGCGGCTCGCTGGCGCTGGGCAACGTCGGCAACAACACGGCGATCCTGCTGCAGGGCTTCGGCCCGCAGGTCTACGCCGCCGTCGAACTGCTCAACCTGGTCGACCAGCCGGTGGAGACGCCGGAGCTGCTGATCAAGGTGGTCAAGCTCGAGCACGCCGCCGGCGAGGAGATCGAGCCGCTGCTCAACGACATCCTCAACGACCGCAACCGCGCCCGCAGCCAGGCGGCGGCGGCGGCCGGCGCCCAGGGCCCGAGCGGCGGCGCGCTCGACCCGAACGCCTCGCAGATGAAGATCGCCGTGCACCAGTCGCTGAAGGCGGTGATCCTGAGCGGCACCGCCGACCAGATCCGCGAGGCGCAGGAGCTGATCGCCCGGCTCGACGTGCCCGCCGAGCCGCTGGACGGCACCGCCAGCGTGGTGCGGCTGAAGAACGTGCTGGCCGAGGACCTGCGCACGACGCTCAACACGTTCGTCACCGAGGACCTCAACGCCGAGCGGCAGGCCGCCACCCAGGCGCCGGGCGGCGCCGCGGCGCCGCGGCAGCCGCGCCGCACGGTGATCCAGGCGCACCAGGAGTCCAACAGCCTGCTGATCTCGGCCTCGGCCACCAAGTACAAGCAGATCCTCAACCTGATCGACGAACTGGACCGCCGGCAGCCGCAGGTGCTGATCGAGGCCGCCCTGGTCGAGCTGACCACCGGCGACCTGGCCCGCTTCGGCATCGAGCTGGGCCTGATCGACATCAAGGACAGCGGCAACTACACGCGGCCGTTCGGCTACACCCACTTCGGGCAGTCGACCTTCCAGGACACCGACGACGACGGCCTGCCGGACACCCGGCTGCCGGACTTCGAGAACCCGCTGCAGGGCGTCACCGGCGGCATCATCAGCAGCAGCGACTTCGCCATCCCGGTGCTGATCAACGCGCTCGCCAGCGACAGCCGCGCCAACATCCTGTCGACGCCGAGCGTGCTGGTGAACAACAACGAGACCGCCGTGGTCACCACCGAGGAGGAGCGGCCCACGCAGACCCAGAACCAGGGCACTGCGACCACCTCCAGCGGCATCGGCCAGCCGCGCAACGCCGGCATCACCATGGAGATCTCGCCGACGATCTCGCCCAACAACTACCTGCGGCTGAACATCAACCTGGAGGTGTCGCGCTTCGTCGGCGCCTTCGATCCCAACTCGGTGACCGGCGGCGGCGTCATCCTGCGCCGCACGATCCGCACCCAGGTGACCATGCCGAGCGACGACACCATGGTGATCGGCGGCGTGATCGAGGACCAGGAGTCGACGGTCGACACCGGCATCCCGCTGCTGAAGGACATCCCGCTGCTCGGCTGGCTGTTCAAGACCCACAGCCGCGAGGGCAACAAGACCAACCTCTACTTCTTCGTCACGCCGACCATCCTGGACGACGACGACTTCCAGGACCTCTGGCAGACCAGCCTGACCAAGAAGATGCAGGCCGAGCAGTACATCGGCACCCGCCGGCTGCAGATCATCGACCGCAAGTGGACCGGCAGCGGCACCCCCAGCCAGGCCCGCACCCTCGAGGACCGCGGCGCCACCATCGAGGACCTGGACGCCCAGGGCAGCCACGAGATGGGCATCTGGGACCGGCCCGAGCGCGTGCAGAAGAAGGCGCCGGCGGGCCCCACCGGCCCGACCAGCCCCGACGCGCCGAAGAGCGACGCGCCGAAGACCGACGGGAGCCGCTGAGATGGCCGATCCGATCCGCGAGGGGCTGCTGCGCAAGGCCGGGCTGACGCCGGCGCAGATCGACGAGGTGCTGCAGAGCGAGCGGCAGGGCCAGTCCCTGGACCAGATCCTGATCGGCCGCAACCTGCTGCCGGAGAACCGCTGCCTGGAGCTGTTCGGCGACGCGCTCGGCCTGGAGGTGCGGCCGTCGCTGGAGGGCACCGCGGTGCCCGGCGCCTTCATCCAGAACGTGCCGGTGCAGTTCGCCCGCACCCACGGCCTGATCGCCGTCGACCTGCACGGCAGCCGGCTGCACGTCGCCACGGCGCGGCCGTTGGACGTGCAGCCGATGGACGACCTCGCCACCCTGCTGGGCCACGAGGTGGTGCCGGTGC
>CAZMGG010000075.1:0-18987 GCA_964565715.1 uncultured candidatus Brocadiaceae bacterium
ACCGCGAGAGCCTCGGCGGCCGCTGCGGCGGCAGCCGCGCCGTGATGTTGTGGCGGCTCGAGTAGGCGTCGGCCTGCGCCGGCTACGCCGTGCGGCGGGGCCTCAAGGTGGTGGTGATGCAGTGGGACGGCGCCGCGTTCCAGGTGGCGCAGGTGCTGGAACGGCCGCTGCTGCCCGACCAGGACCGCGCCGCGGCCATGGACGAGATCTGGCGGTCCTGGCAGGACGGCTGAGGGTCGCGCCCTACAGGGTCTTCTGCTGGCAGTCGGTGCGGAACGGCCCGGTGAGCGGGTCCCAGCCGATCGCCTGGAAGTTGAGGGTGATGCCGGTCAGCGCGCCGGCTGGCACGAAGTAGAACTTCGACAGGGCCGGCGTGCCGATCGCGCCGCTGCCGCTCAGCGTCACGTAGCCGAACAGGCCCAGGCTGTCCTCCAGCGCGAACGACAGCGGATGGAACGGATCGGTGCAGAGCGGACCGATCGGCGTCGGGAACGGCGGCAGGCCCGGCGCGCTGGCCAGCACCAGGTAGGGCACGTTCGGCGGCACCGCGTCGGTGCGGTTGCTGACCTGCAGCAGCACCAGGGTCGGCGCGCTGACCACCGACATCTTCCGCACGAACAGGGCGAAGCCGGCACTGGCGCCGCCGCCCGGCGTGCTGGCGGTGACGGTCAGCGCGCCGCCGGCGGTGCTGGAGGCCAGCGCCGAGGTGCGGGCGATGCCGCTGCCGTCGGCGATCACTGGATTGGTGGTGGTCAGCGTGCCGGGGCCGCTGGCGGTGAAGTTGACCACGCCGCCGGCCAGCGGCGCGCCGTTCGGATCGCGCACGCGCACCACCAGCTGGTCCGGGAAGGCGTCGCCGGCGGCGACGATCTGGCGGTCGCCGGAGACGACGACCACGTCGTTGACCGGACCGATCGGCCGGATGCGGATCAGCTCGCCGCCCGAGGTGGCGTAGGTGCTCGGATGCCGCAGCAGCCACAGCGCGCCGTCGGGACCGATCTGCAGGCTGGTGAGCGCCACCACGCCGGTGCACCAGTTGGTGGCGTTGGGCTGGCCGGGCACCGCCGGGGCCGCGACCCAGGTGTTGCCGCTGCGCACCAGCCGCCGGATCTCGCCGGCGAAGTAGTCGGCGTAGAAGTAGCTGCCGTCGTACGCGGCGCCCAGGGCGTGCTGGCCGCCGGTGTGCCGGTAGACCGGCCCGCCGATCACCGAACGCCAGTTCTGGCCCGCCGAGATGGTGACGATCGGGTTGACCAGGCTGGGCTGGCCGCCGGTGCACGAGCTGTAGCTGGCGGTGCCCTCGCGCCACGGCCAGCCGAAGTTGGCGAGCGTCAGCGCCGAGGCGTTGTAGACGTACTCGCTGCACTCCTCCCAGGAGTTCTGGCCGACGTCGCCGATCAGCACGTTGCCGTTCATGGGGTCGATGTTGAAGCGGAACGGGTTGCGCAGGCCCAGCCCGATCACCAGCCGGCCGATGGTGGTGCTGGTGGCGCTGAGCGGATTGGTGCCGGGATCGAGCTGCGCCAGGGTCGGCGCGGTGGTGGAGCCGCCCGCCGGCAGGCCCGACACGTCCATCCGCAGCAGCACACCCTGGGCGGTGTCGACGTTCTGCGCCTGGCAGCTCGACGCGTCGTCGCCGATCGACAGGTAGAGCATGCCGTCGGGGCCGAACATGACGCTGCCGCCGTTGTGGTTGAACGCCGAGTCCGGCACGTTGGCCAGGATCGCGCGGCGCGAGGCGGCGGCGAAGGTCAGGTTGGTGCTGTTCGGGTTGGCCAGGTCACCGGTGCAGGTGAAGCGGTCCAGGTGCATGAAGGCATCCTGGTTGTGGCTGTACCAGACGTAGAGGTGGCCGTTCTGACCGAAGTTCGGATCGGCGCAGATGCCGAGCAGGCCGCGCTCGCTGCCGACCTCGACGTTCGGCACGGTGCCGACGGTGGCGGTGCTGGTGCCGTTGTAGACGGTCACCGAGCCGGGCCGGTTGGCGATCAGCACGCGGCCGTCGGGCAGCAGGCCGAAGTCGTTGGGCGCGGTGAGGCCGGTGGTCACCAGGCGGTCGACCTGGAAGCCGGTGGGCACCTGCTGGGCGGTGGCGGAACCGAGGACGGAGAGAACGGTGCCGACGAGGGTGCCGAGGGTGGCGTGGCGCTGCCGCATGGGAGACGTCAGGGTGGGGATTCCGGGGAGGCGCGGCCGCTGGGCCGCGGTGGGCAGGGGGCTGCACAGTCTATGCCAGCGCGTCGATCGGCGGCAACGGGTTCCGCCGCGCTGGTTCCGCGTCGGGCAGGTGCTCGCTAGCATGGCCGCCTCGTGCGCACCGGCAACTCGCAGCGTCCTGGCATCGGCGTCGGTCCTGGCGCCCTCCTCGGGCTGCTGCTCGCCGTGCCGCTGCCGCCGGCGCTGCGGGCCCAGGACGCTCCGCCGGCGCCGGCCTGGGCCGAGGTGGCGGCGGTGCTGCAGCGGCGCTGCGTGCCGTGCCACGGCGGCGAACGGGTGAAGAGCGGCCTGCGGCTGGCGACCGCGGCGACCTTCGCGCACGGCGGCAGCCGCGGCGCGGTGGTGGATCGGCAGGCGCCGGATCGCAGCCGGTTGCTGCGGGCGGTCCGCTACGTCGATCCGGATCTGGCGATGCCGCCCGACGGCCAGCTTCCCGCCGACGAGGTGGCGCTGCTGGTGGCCTGGGTGCGGGCCGGCGCGGCGTGGCCCGAGGGCCCCGAGGGGAAGCTCTGTGATCCAGAGCGGCACTTCGACGAGCCGGCGCGGGCCGGCGGGGCGCTCGCCGCCGACGCCGCCGACTGGTGGGCCTACCGGCCGCTGCGGCCGGTGGCGGTGCCGGTCGGGGCCTCGCTGCCGGCCCATCCGGTGGACGCGCTGCTGCATCCGGGACGGGCGGCAGCCGGACTGCCGGTGGCCGCCGCCGCCGGCGCCGATGCGCTGCTGCGCCGCACGACGTTCGCGCTGACCGGGCTGCCGCCTTCGCCGGAGCGGGCGGTGGCCTTCCGGCGCGCCCACCAGGCGGATCCGGCGGTGGCCCTGCGGGCGCTGGTCGACGAACTGCTGCGGGAGCCGGCCCACGCCGAGCACTTCGCCCGGCACTGGCTCGATCTGGTCCGCTACGCCGACACCAACGGCTACGAGCGCGACGCCCGCAAGCCGAACATGTGGCGCTACCGGGACTGGGTGGTGCGCGCGTTCGCCCGCGACCTGCCTTACGACCAGTTCGTGCTGGACCAGCTCGCCGGCGACGAACGCGGCGGCGACGGCGCGGAACCGGCGGCCGCGCAGCGGGTCGCCGAGGAGCGCCTGCTGGCCACCGGCTACTACCGCCTCGGCGTCTGGGACGACGAGCCGGCGGATCGCGAGCAGGCCCGGGCCGACGAGCTGGCCGACATCGTCGACACCACGGCGCAGGTGTTCCTGGCGACCACCGCCGGCTGCGCCCGCTGCCACGACCACAAGGCCGATCCGTTCTCGCAGCGCGACTATTACGCGCTCACCGCGTTCTTCGGCAACCTGCGGGGTTACGAGGGCGGGCGCACGGTGCCGCTGTCGGATCCGCCGCAGGACGGCCGGCGCACCGCGGCGGAACGGGCGGCGGCGGTGGCGGCGGTGGACGCAGCGCTGGCGCCGATCGTGGCCGAGCTGCGGGCGGCGGTAGGCGAGGCCGAGGCGCCGGTGGTGCTGGTGGCCGACGCCCGCGCCGGCGCCGCTGAGTGGCGGCTGCAGGCGGACGCGGCGCCCGCGGACTGGGCGATGCCGGGCTTCGACGACTCGGGCTGGCGCAGCGGGCGCGGCGGCTTCGGCCGCGCCGGCACGCCGGGCGCGCGGATCGGCACCCGCTGGCACGACGGCGAGATCCACCTGCGGACGCGGTTCGCCCTGACCGCGCTGCCGCGGAACCTGGTGCTGAGCCTGCACCACGACGACGACGTCACGGTGCTGCTGAACGGCGTCGAGGTGCTGCGGCGGCAGGGCTACCGCACCAGCTACACCGAGCTGCAGCTCGACCAGGCCGCGGTCGGCGCCCTGGTGGTCGGTGCCAACGTGCTGGCGGTGCACTGCCGGCAGGTGGGCGGCGGCCAATACGTCGACGTCGGCCTGCGCAGCGGCTGGCTCGACGAGGCCGAGGCCTGGCGCCAGCGACTGGCGCTGGAGGGCGGTGCGGTGCTGCCGCCGCTCAGCTTCCGCCGCGGCTCGGAGCTGCTGGCGGAACGGGCGCGGCTGCTGGCGGAGCCGGTGGCCGAGGCGTTCCCGGCCCTGGTGGCCGCCGAACGCGGCGCCGAGGCGCCCGTGCAGCACGTACTGCTGCGCGGCAGCGCCCATGCGCCGGGCGACGCGGTGGCGCCGGCGGTGCCGACGGTGCTGCGGCGGGGCATCGGCGGCGACGGCGCCCTGCCGGCGGAACCCCGGGAGCGCAGCACCGGCCGGCGACTCGCGTTCGGCCGTTGGCTCGTCGACGAGGGCCGCTTCCTCACCGCGCGGGTGATGGCCAACCGCGTCTGGCAGTGGCTGTTCGGCCGCGGCCTGTGCCGCAGTTCGGGCGACTTCGGCCGGCTCGGCGAACTGCCGACCCATCCGGAACTGCTCGACCACCTGGCGCTGGTGCTGATCGAGCGCGGCTGGTCGGTGCGCGAGCTGATCCGCCACATCACCGCCAGCGAGGCCTTCCGCCTGGCGTCGGTGGGCGACGCCGCGGCCTTGGACCGGGATCCGCGCAACGACCGCTACTGGCGCTTCGATCCGCGCCGGCTGCGGGCCGAGGAGTACCGTGATGCGGTGCTGGCGCTGGGCGGCGGGCTCGACCGGCGGGTCGGCGGGCCGAGCGTGCTGCCGCCGCTGCCGGAAGCTGTCTTGGCGACCTCGTCGAAGCCGCAGGAGGCCTGGCCGGAGTCGCCGCCGGCGGACGCCGCGCGCCGCAGCCTCTACGTGCTGGTGAAGCGCTCGCTGCGGGTGCCGCTGCTGGCGGCCCTCGACCAGCCGGACCCGGACATGCCGTGCCCGGAGCGCTTCCCGACCAACGTGCCGACGCAGGCCCTGATGACCCTGAACGGGGCCTTCGCCCACGAGCAGGCGGCGCGGATCGCCGCGCGGCTGCGGGCGGCGCGGCCCGACGACCTGGCCGGCCAGATCACGCTCGGCATCGAGCTGGCCTTCGGCCGGGTGCCGGATCAGGACGAGGTGGCGCGGCACGCGGCCTTCGTCGGCGACGGCGGCGATCTGGCCCTGTTCGCCCTGTTCCTCACCAACAGCTCCGAGTTCCTGTGGATCGACTGAGCAATCCCCACTCCTGCGGTCGCACGCGGCGCGAGTTCCTGTGGGACGCCGGCGCCGGCTTCGGGTCGGTGGCCCTGGCCGGCCTGCTGGGCGGTTCCTGGCTGCGCGGCCAGGCCCGCACCGCCGACGGCCTGGCGCCGAATCCGCTGGCCGCGCCCGGGGCGCCGCGCGTGCTGTTGCCGCGGCGGCGCGCGCGCAGCGTGATCTTCCTGTTCATGTATGGCGGGCCGAGCCACGTCGACACCTTCGACCACAAGCCGGAACTGCACCGCCACGACGGCAAGACCATCGACGTGCCGACCTTCGGCCGGCAGGGCAAGCGGCCCGGCGGCCGCGTGGTCGGTCCGAAGTGGCGCTTCCGGCCCTACGGCCAGTGCGGCCGCCTGGTCTCCGACCTGTTCCCGAACGTCGGCCAGTGCGTCGACCGCATCGCCTTCCTGCACTCGATGTACGCCGAGAGCCCGATCCACGGCTCGGCCCTGCTCAACATGAACTGCGGCCGGCTGATCAGCGGCCACCCGAGCCTCGGCAGCTGGATCAACTACGGGCTCGGCAGCGAGAACCGTGACCTGCCCGGCTACGTGGTGATGCTGGACGAGACCGGCGGGCCGATCAGCGGCGCCAAGAACTGGACCAGCGGCTACATGCCGGCGTCGCTGCAGGGCGTGCAGGTGCGCACCGAGGGCGTGCCGATCCTCGACCTGCAGCCGCCGCCGGCCCTGGCCGGCGCGCCGCAGCGGCGCCTGCTCGACCACCTGGCCGCCGAGAACGCGCGGCACGCGGCGGCCCGGCCCGGCCATCCGGAGTTGCAGGCGCGCATCGAGCAGTTCGAGCTGGCCTGGCGGATGCAGGCCGCCGCCCCCGAGGCCCTCGATCTCGACCAGGAGGGGCCGGCGATCGCCCGCCTCTACGGCCTGGACCGCCCGGCGACGGCGCCGTTCGCCCGCAAGTGCATCCTGGCCCGGCGGTTGGTGGAGCGGGGCGTGCGCTTCGTGCAGATCTACTCCGGCGGCGGCCACAACGACGACAACTGGGACGCCCACGGCGACCTGGTGCTCAACCACACGCGACACGCCGGCCGCACCGACCGGCCGATCGCCGGCCTGCTGCGCGATCTCGAGCAGCGCGGGCTCTTGGACGAGACCCTGGTGGTGTGGGGCGGCGAGTTCGGCCGCCAGCCGACCGCCGAGTACGAGCAGGGCACCGGCCGCGACCACAACTCGTGGGGCTTCACCATGTGGCTGGCCGGCGGCGGCGTGAAGGGCGGCATCGCCGTGGGCGAGACCGACGAACTGGGCAGCAAGGCGGTGCGGGACCGCTTCCACGTCCGCAACCTGCACGCGACGATCCTGCACCTGCTGGGGCTCGATCCGAACGGGCTGTCGTTCTTCTTCAACGGCCTCGACCAGCGGCTGGTGGGGGTCGAGCCGGTGGCGCCGATCGAGGCGATCCTGCGGTGAGGCCGCAACGCGTGGGCGTGCTGGCGCTGGCGTCGGTCCTCCTTGGTGTCGCGACCGGCCAGGAACCGGTCGCCGACCACGCGGCCGCCGCGCACGCGATCCTGGCGGAGCGCTGCGTCGAGTGCCACGGGCCGAAGAAGCAGAAGGGCAAGCTGCGCCTCGACACGGCCGCCGGCATCGCCGCGGTGGTGAAGCCGGGCGCGCCGCTCGACAGCGAGCTCTACCGCCGCGCGGCCCTGCCGGCGGACGACGACGACGCCATGCCGCCCGACGAAGGGCTGGACGCGGCGTCGCTGCAGGTGCTGCGCGACTGGATCACGGCCGGGGCGGGGGCGGCACCGCCGTCCCCGGCGGCCGCCGCGGCCGCGGCGCGGCAGGCGCAGCTCACCGCCCTGCGCCAGGCGACCTCCGCCCTGGTGGTGGAACTCGACGAAGGCGGCCTGCTGCGGGTCGACTTCGCGCGGCGGCCGCAGCCGCCCACCGCCGCCGAACTGGCGGCCTTGGCGCCGTTCGCCGGCGCGATCGCCGAGCTGTCGCTGGCCGGGCTGCGCCCGGTGGCGCCGGTGCTGGCGGCCCTGCCGGCCCTGCCGGCGCTGCTGCGCCTGGACCTGCAGCGCAGCGATGCCGACGACGCCGCGGTGCTGGCGTTCGCGCCGAAGGCCACGGCCCTGCGCCGCTGCAACCTGCACGGCACCGCGGTGACCGCGGGCCTGGCGCCGGTCCTGGCCCGCTGGCCCGAGCTGCGGCGGCTCCTGCTGCACGGCACCGCCGCCGCCGCCGCGCCAGTGTGGAGCGCGGCGCATCCCGACCTGCTCGTCAGCGGCGACCTGCCGCTGCCCGACGATCCGTTCGGCGGCGGCGGGCCGCGCCGGTTGCTGGCGCTGACGGCCGACCGGGCGCACCTGGTGCTGTTCCGCGAGACCGCCCTGCGGCACTGGCAGGAACAGTGGCGTGCCGAGGTCCGCTCGGCCAAAGGGCTCGTGCTGCTGCCGGCCGGGCCGGACGGCCCGCTCAGGGTCGCGGTGGACGAGGGCGCTGGCCCCTGGCGCACCTTCGGGCTGCTGCGGGGAGAGCCGCTGGCGCCGGCGGTCGCGGTCGCCGTGCCCGAACGGCCGCCGGCCCCGGACGCCGAGGTCCTCGCGGCCTTGGGCTGCGGTGCTGCCGTGTGGTGGCAGGCCTGTGCTGCCGACCGCGTCGTCGCCGCCCCGCTGCGGGAAGGCTCGGCGTTGCAGTTGTTGCGGCTCGATGCCCAAGGCGCGGTGCGTTGGCGGCTGCCGGCGCCGACCGCCTGCGGCCCGAGGATGGATTTGGCGGTGCTGATCGAGGATCCTGACGACGCATGAGTGAGACCGCCAGCGTCGGTTGGGCGATCGTCGGCCCCGGCGCCATCGCCCGCACCTTCGCCGACAGCCTGCGCCGCTACCGGGCCGGCCGGCTGGTGCAGGTGCTCGGCCGTTCGCCGGAGCGGACCGCGGCCTTCTGCCGGCAGGCCGGCGGGATGCCCGCCACCGCCCTGCGCGAGCTGCTGATCGACCCGACGGTGCAGGCGGTCTACGTCGCCACGCCGCATCCCTGCCACTTCGAGACGGCCCTGCGCTGCCTGGATGCCGGCAAGGCGGTGCTGTGCGAGAAGCCGATGACCGTACAGCCCGGCGACACCGAGACGCTGGTGGCGGCTTCCCGCCGCAACCGGGTGCCGCTGGTGGAGGCCTGGATGTACCGGACCCACCCGCAGATCGCCCGCCTGCTGCAGATCGTGCGTGGCGGCGAACTCGGTCGCCCGCTCACGCTGACCGCCTCGTTCTGCTTCTCGGCGCCCTACGACCCCGAATCCCGGCTCTACCACCCCGCCCAGGGCGGCGGCGCCATCCTCGACGTCGGCGGCTACCCGGTGTCGCTGGCCCTGGCGGTGGCGGCGGCGCGCAGCGGGCAGCTGCAGGAGCCCGAACTGGGCAACGTGCAGGGCGAGCGGGCGCCGAGCGGCGTCGACCAGCACGCCAGCGCGACGCTGTCGTTCGGCGACTTCACCGCGCGGGTGACGACCTCGATCAGCCGCGCGCTCGGCAGCACCGCGGAGATCCAGTTCGAGCACGGCAAGGTGACCTTGCCGACGCCGTTCCTGGTCGACGGCATGCGGCACGGCACCAAGGCCCTGCTGCGGATCGAGAAGACCGGCGAGCCGGCGGTGGCCGAGCCGCACATCGCCGGCGTCGACTGCTTCGCCGCCGAGGCCCAGGAAATGGCGCTGCTGCTGGCGAGTCCGCTGCGGCCGGTGGAGGCCTCGCCGCCGATGGTCGGGCACGCCGAGTCCCTGCTGATCGGCCGGCTGCTGGCGGCCTGGGCCCGGCAGCTCGGCTGACGCGACCGGTCGGGACCGCGCCGCACCATGACCATCCTGGCCGTCGAGGACCTCGAGCAGCGCTACGGCGAGCGGCCGATCCTGCGCGGCGTCAGCCTGCACATCGGCGAGGGCGAGCGGGTGGCCATCGTCGGCGACAACGGCGCGGGCAAGTCGACCCTGCTGCGCTGCCTCGCCGGCGTCGAGACGCCCGACGCCGGCCGCCGCACCATCCGCCGCGAGGCGCAGATCGGCTACCTGGCCCAGGAGCCGCAGGTGGACCCCGACGCCCGGGTGCGCGACGAGGTGCGGGCCGGGCTGGTGGCCTGGCAGGCCGCCCTGGCCGAACTGCACGAGGTGCACGAGGCGATGGCGGCGCCCGGCCTCGCGCCGGACGCGCTGGAACGGCTGCTGCGGCGGCAGGCCGGGCTCGACGCCCGCCTGGAGGCGCTCGGCGGCCACGATCGCGAGCACGAGGTGGAGGCGACCATCGCCGCGCTCGGCCTGCTCGACGCCGATGCCCGCTGCGGCACGCTGTCCGGCGGCGAACGGCGGCGGGTGGCGCTGGCCCGCATCCTGCTGGCCCGGCCCGACGTGCTGCTGCTCGACGAGCCGACCACCCACCTGGACGCGTTCGCGATCGACTGGCTCGAGGACCATCTGGCGCAGTGGCGGGGCACCCTGGTGCTGGTCACCCACGATCGCTACTTCCTCGATCGCGTCGTGCACCGCATCGTCGAACTCGACCGCGGCCGGTTGCACGACTACGACGGCGCCTACGAGGACTTCCTGCTGGCCCGCGCCGACCGGCTGCAGCGGGAGGAGAAGGTCGAGGCGTCGCGCCTGAACCTGCTGCGGCGCGAGACCGAGTGGATGAAGCGCGGGCCGCCGGCGCGGACCACAAAGCCGAAGGCCCGCATCGCCAGCTACCACTCGCTGGTGGCCGTCGCCCGCGAACTGCCGCCCGAGGGCATCGACTTCGCCATCCCGATGCAGAGCCGGCTCGGCGATCGGGTGGTGCGTCTGCAGGGCGCCAGCCTCGCGTTCGGCGACCGCACGCTGCTGCGCTCGCTCGACTTCGAGCTCGGTCCGGGCGAGCGGCTCGGCATCGTCGGGCCGAACGGTGCCGGCAAGACCAGCTTCCTGCGGGTCTGCACCGGCGTGCAGGCCGCCGATGCGGGCACGGTGACCATCGGTCCCACGGTCCGCTTCGCCTGGATCGATCAGGGCCGCACCGATCTCGACCCGGACCTCACCGTGCTGGCGGAGGTGGGCCGCGACAACGACCACGTGCCGATCGACGGGCGCATGGTGCGCATCGAGACGTTCCTCGAGCAGTTCGGCTTCAGCGGCGAGCGCAAGGTGGCGCGGATCGGCGACCTGTCGGGCGGCGAGCGCAACCGCGTGCTGCTGGCCCTGGACGAGCCGACCAACGACCTCGACCTCAACACCCTGCGGGTGCTGGAGGAGGCGCTGCGGGCGTTCCAGGGCGCGGTGCTGGTGGTGAGCCACGACCGCTACTTCCTCGACCGCGTGGCCACCCGCATCCTGCACCTGGACGGCCACGGCCGGGCGACGGTGCACGAGGGCGACCTGAGTTCCTTCCTGGCGCGGGGCGGCGCGATGGCCGGCGACCGGGACTGGGCCGCCGCCGCAGAGCGGCCGGCCGAGCGTCCGGTGGCGGCGGATGTCCGGGCAGAGCCCGCCGTTCGGCCCCGCAAGCTGTCGACCCGGGAGCACGCCGAACTGGCCGGCCTTCCCGAGCGGATCGCCGCCGCCGAGACCGAAGTGCAGCGCCTCGACGCCCTGCTGGAGGACCCGGCCTTCTACACGACCCCAGGCGGCGATCCGCACCGGGTTGCCGCCGACCGGGCAGCCGCCGCCGCGAGCCTGGACCGCCTGATGGCCCGCTGGCTCGACCTGGAGGAGCGGGCCTGAGGGGACGACGCGTTACAGATCTGTGACGGATCCTGGTGGTTACCTGCCGGGCGATGGCTAAGATCCCCGCCTCGGACCAGACCCATGCGGTCGGGCTTTCCCGGCCGGTCCGGGGCCAGATCGGGGCACCCCGGGCTCATCGTCGAGCGCGGGGGAGAGCCCTGGTGGCCTCGGACCTGTTGGTCCGCGAACGAGAGACAGACGAATCCGATGGCGAAGCGACTCTACGTAGGCAACCTTGCCTTCCAGACCACCGAGGACACCCTGCGCGCGGCTTTCGAGGCCGACGGCCGCAAGGTTGCCGATGTCCAGCTCATGCTCGACCGTGACACGGGCCGCTCGCGCGGCTTCGCGTTCGTCGAGATGGTCTCGGACGAGGATGCCCAGAAGGCCATTGGTGCCCTGAACGGCCAGCCCCTCGACGGCCGGCCCCTGCGCGTCAACGAGGCGCAGGATCGCGCGCCGCGCGGCGGCGGCGGTGGTGGTGGTGGCCGCGGTGGCTACGGCGGGGGCGGCGGCGGCGGCGGCCGCGGCGGCTACGGCGGTGGCGGCGGCGGTCGGGGTGGTGGCGGCGGCGGCTACGGCCGCGACCGCGACCGCGACAGCGGCTGGTAGCACCGGCTGCTCCGGCCCTGATCACGCCTCATGCTTGCCCTGCGGCGCTCCGCGCCCGCAGGGCAGCGGCATGTACGCTCAGCGGACCACCGGCATCGGCAGCTCTTCGGCGGCCGTCGTGTGCCAGTGCAGGGAGCGGGTGCGAGCCTCCACGCTGGCCGGCACCACCAGCAGCCGGTTCTGCTCCGTGGCCAGCCGCAACACGTCGCTGGCCGACGTCAGCGCCTGGCGCTGGACCAGGGCCTGGGCCTGATGCAGGGGCAGCGACCGTTCGGCCGCCAGCGTGCGGGCCGCGGCGAGGCGGCGTTCGAGCACCTGTCTCGCCGGCGTCGGCTGCGGCTCGGTGCGCAGCGCAGCGCAGTCGGCGTGGGTGAGGACGATGCACAGCGGCAGCTTCTCGTGTTGCACCGCGTGTTCGAGCAGGGCGACGTCGCCAGCCTGGGGCAGCGGCCCCGCCGAGGCCAGCAGCAGCACGTCTTCGGGCGGCAGCCCGAGCAGCGCCGGCACGTCGACCCCGGCGTCGGCGCAGGCGATCACCGCCACCAACCAGCGGCCTGCGCCTGACGGACGGGCCGGACGCGGCTGGGGCAGCCCTTCGGCGCGGGCGGCCGCGGCGGCCTCAATGCAGGCGCGCAGGTGCGCCAGCGCCGCCCGCGGCGGCAGGTGGATGCGCGGCGTGTGCTGCACCGGCGGCGGCGTCTTGCCGGCATCCTTCGCCGGCGGCTCGGTGCCGCCGTGCTGGGCCAGCAGGCCGGTGGCGAGCAGCGCGGTGACCAGGATGGGTCGGAGCACATCCTGGTTTCGACCATCGCCGCGGGCGGGCTTGATGGCGCGGCGGCGGACCGGCGAGGCCGGCCGTACCGCCGCTGTCATGGTCCGTTGCCGACCCTAGCGCACGCCGATCGCGGCGCGGCTGCCGTCCGACACGCTGATGCCGCCCGACAGTTCGAGCTGGCCGGCCTGGTTGAAGAACGTGTTGCCCAGGTAGATCGGGTTGTTGGGGATCGCGAAGTTCCAGGTCGCGGTGCCGCCGACGTTGGCCAGGAAGCTGAGCGAGTCGGGGCTGACCAGCAGGTTGCATCCCGCACCGGTGTTGGGGTAGAGCAGGCTCACCGGGGTGGGCAGCGGCCCGGCGGTCCAGGCGGTGTTGGAGAAGCCGAACAGCAGGAAGGCGAACGCCGCCGGATCCAGGTGGGTGACGTCGACCACCATGGTCTCGCCGATCCATGGACCGTGCCGCGCCACCAGGGCCGGCGTGCCGGCCGGGCCGGCGCAGCCGCCGGCGAAGCTGTCGTAGGTGCCGACGAAGTCCGACTGGTACTCGTAGGTCGCCATCGCCATGGCGTTCGTGTTGGCCTGGCCGCTGACCTTGTAGACCTTGCCCAACGCCGGCACGAACGCGGCGAAGTAGCGCGAGCACTTGCCGATGACCGGGTCGCTGGTGCCCGGCGTGGCGCCGCCGTAGAGGAACCACTCGTTGGTGACGCAATCGAACTCGCCGCACCAGCCCGACGGCTGGGCGTTGTAGCCGGGCACCTGCGCCGTCGGGATGCCGTTGCCGCCCTGCAGGATCACGCGCTTGCGCAGCGGGTCGTAGACGCCCTGGTTGGCCACCACCGCCGGCGGGATCGCCGACGTGGTCGGGTTGATCAGCACCCAGGCGGCGCCATCCCAGCGCCAGATGTCGAGGAAGTGCACGCCGCCGCCCTGGCCGCCGCACATCACCACGTCGCGGAACTCCGGGTTGCTGCGGGTCATCACCGCGGCCTGCTGGCGCGGCGCCGGCGTGCCCGTGCCGGCGCTGCCGACCTGCACCCAGACGCCGCCGATGAACAGCCAGGTGTCGCCCTCGACGACGCCCGAGTTGCCGCCGAACAGCAGCATGCCGCCGGTGATCGGGTCCCAGGCGATGTTCATCAGCTGCCGCGGCGACGGGCTCACGCCGCTCGGCGTGACGTTCGCCCAGGCGTTGGTCACCGGATCCCACTCCCAGGTGTCGTTGTAGGTGACCGCCGGGCTGGCGCTGCTGCCGCTCTGGCCGCCGAACACCACCAGCTTGTTGCTGGCGAAGTTCCAGGCCACCGCCGCGCCGCCACGCCGGGGCGGCGAGCCGGCCGCGCCATCGGCGGTCTTCAGCGTCCAGGCGGTGCCGTCGAACTCGTAGAGGTGGTTGTGGGTGTTGGTGTTGGCGTTGCCGTTGCGGCCGCCGAACACGTACATCTTGTCGGTGCTGGCGGCGCCCTGGTTCTCGCGCACCTGGATCGGCAGCTGCGTGGTCAGGGTCGAGGCCACCCAGTGGGCGCGGGGGGCCGTCTGCGGGATCGGGGACTGCGCCAGGGCCGGGACGGCCAGCAGGGGCAGGAACAGGAAGGAGCGAGCGAGCATGGGGGTTCCTCGGCAGGCGGATGCAGTGTGACCCGGTAGGCGCCGTCCGGGCCGCGTCCGGCCGGGGAATCTGCCGGAAGCAAGGCGGAACGGCGCGACCCGGAGCCTCCGCCCCGGGTCGCGCCGGCCGCCGCCGCTGCGGGTTTGCGCCGCTCAGAACACTTCGAGGGTGGTCGGCGTGCTGGCTTCGATGGTGCTCCAGGGCGTGATGGTGATGCCCTGGAAGATCAGCTTCGTCGGCCACGGCACCGGCGGGCTGGTGTAGGTGCCGAACCCGCTGGCGGTGCCGATCACGCCCATGAAGGCCGGCGGCGCGTAGTAGTCGGGGTAGCACAGGTTGCCCCAGGTGAACGGCAGGCTCGGCGCCACGCTGCCCGGCGCGGTCGGGCCGAACGTCAGGAACACCCAGGTGTTGGCGCCGGGCGAGGCGAAGTCGATGGCGGCCGGCGTGAACACCGGGATCTGCGGCACCTGGGCCTCGGAGCTGAACACGATCGCCCGGCTGGCGCACAGCGCGTTGACGAAGCTGGGGATGCCCAGGGTCGCGCTCGGCGGCCGCAGGCCGATCTGGTTGCCGAGCGTCGGGCCGAAGGTGCAGTTCGTGCCATAGGGCATGCAGCCGGTGTTGTGGATCATGCCGCCGGCCATGGTGCTGAGGATCGCGCCGCCGGTCAGCGACTCGCCACTGAACAGGAAGTGCGGGTAGGGCCGCGGGCCGCCGCAGCCGGGCACCGTGCCGGCGGTGCCGGTGCCGGCCAGCTCCAGGCCTTCCAGGTCGAGGATCTGGGTCTGGCAGGCGCCGAACCGGTTGGTGACCCGGGCATTGGTCACCATCGCGTCCATCTGCGCCTCGGTGTGCACCACCAGGGCGCGGCCGGGCAGCACCGCGCCGACCGTGCCGAACGTGGTCCAGCTCAGGTCCGGGCCCGGGATCATCAGCAGGTCGCCGTCGCGCACCAGGGTCGGACCGGTGCTGCACAGGTTGCAGACGATGTCGGTGTCCAGCGAGAAGAACACGCCGAAGTTGGGCTGGCTGGCGATCGCGTCGACGTCGATCACCGCGGTCACCGGCAGGCCCAGCGCCTGCTTGATCTGCTCCTCGCGGATGAAGTGCTGCACCTGGCCGTCGGCGGTGCCGACCCGCACGATGCGGCCGACGTCGCCCGGCCGCAGGCCGGGGGCGCCGCTGACGGTGGTGCCGAGCGCCGCCGACGGCGAGTAGTAGATCGTGCGCTGGTTCGGCGCCGTCGTGCTGGCCCACGGGATCATCAGGGCGTCGATCTGGCCGAGCATGCCCGGCTCCCACCAGATGCCGTCGTTGTCCTCGTCGCCGGCCTGGGTGTGGAACATGGTGCGCGGCGCCCACTTCTCCGCCCGCGACGGGCAGGGCTGCACCGGCAGGTGGACGATCTCGTTGGGCCGCACGAAGCGCAGCACGGTGCCGCCGCTGCCCGACAGGGTCTGTTCGGGCTGCGAGGTGGTGTAGAGGAACTCCTGGGCCTGGCCGAGCGGGCCGAGCAGGCTGCTGGCGGCGGCGAAGAGGAACGCGGTGGGGATCGGACGCATGGCTTTCTCCTGGTCGTGGGGGTTGGGTGGGGGAAGCGGGCTCACCCCGGGAAGGACCGATGCGGCCGGCGGCGCACGCGCATTCCGCAGGATTCAGGGCGTCGGGCTCAGGCGTACGCAGCACGGCCCCGGATCCTGGGATCCGGGGCCGTGCCGCCGGCGGTGCCGGCCGCCGCCTAGAACACCTCGACGGTGCTCGGCGTGCTGGCCTCGATGGTGCCCCACGGCGTGATGGTCACGCCGTAGAACACCAGGTCCACGGGCCAGGGGATCGGCACGCTGGTGAAGCTGCCGAACCCGGTGGTGGTGTCGGCGAAGCCCATCCAGTTGGGCAGCGTGTAGTAGTCGGGGTAGCACAGATCGCCCCAGCCGAAGTCGGTGCTCGGCGCCACCACGCCCGGGCCGGTGGGCGCGAACGCCATGAACACCCAGGTGGTCACGCCCGGCGAGGCGAAGTCGATCTCGGCCTGGCCGAAGACCGGGAACTGCGGCAGCTGCGCCTCGCTGACGAAGCGCAGGGTGCGGGCGGTGCACAACGCGGCGACGTGGCTCGGGATGCCGACCAGGGTGGTCGGCGGCTGCAGGCCGATCTGGTTGCCGAAGGTCGGGCCGAAGCCGCACGAGGTCCCGTACGGCAGGCAGCCGGTGTTCAGGATCTGGCCGCCGCCCTGGGTGGTCAGGATCGCGCCGCCGCTGAGCGACTCGCCGGTGAACAGGAAGTACGGATAGGGCTCGGGCCCCGAGCAGGTCGGCACCGCGCCGGCGGTGCCCAGCCCCCAGGCCAGGTCGATCGCCTCCAGGTCGAGGATCTGGGTCTGGCAGGCGCCAAACCGGTTGGTGACCTGGGCGTTCTGCACGAACAGGTTCATCTGCAGCTCGGTGTGCACCACCACGGCGCCGCCGGGCGTGACGCTGCCCACCGTGCCGCTGGTGGTCCAGGTGAGCGCGCTCGCCGGGATCATCAGCAGGTCGCCGTCCCGCACCATGGTGGTGCCGGTGGTGCACAGGTTGCAGATCGTGTTCTGGTCGATCGAGAAGAACACGCCGTAGTTGGGCTGGCTGGCGACGGCGTCGATGTCGACCACCGCGGTGAGCGGCAGGCCGAGCGCCTGCTTCACCTGCTCCTCGGTCATGAAGTACTCGATCTGGCCGTCGACGGTGCCGATCCGGGCGATCCGGCCGACGTCGCCGGGCCGCAGGCCGGGGGCGCCGCTGACGGTGGTGCCGACGGGCTGCGAGACCGAGTAGTAGATCGAGCGCTGGTCGGGCGAGCTGCCGAAGCCCGCGCGGACGTCGAGCAGGGCGTCGATGCTGCCCATCAGGCCGGCCTCCCAGATGGTGTCGTCGTTGTCCTCGTCGCCGGCCTGGGTGTGGAAGGTGGTGCGCGGCGCCCACTTCTCCGCCCCGCCGGGGCACGGCTGCACGCGCAGCTGGATGATCTCGTTGGGCTGCAGGTACTGCAGCACGGTGCCGCCGCTGCCCGACAGGGTCTGCTCGGGCTGCGAGGTGGTGAACAGGAACTCCTGGGCGAGGCCGCAGGGGGCCAGCAGGGCGCCGGCGGCGGCGGTGCAGGACAACAGGTTCGGGACGGTGCGCATGGCTTCCTCCGTGGGTTTCAGGGTTGGGGGGAACTGACGGGTCCCCCTCACAAGGGCCATCCCCCCCGGGGCGCACGCGATCCCCCGCCAAAAGCCGCCGCACCCCGCGGGCCGCGCGCGAAATGGGCCTTGCGGCGGTTGTCGGGGCCGCGGACGCGCCTGCTATAGTCCGGCTCGCCCGGGCGCTGCCGCGCCCGCCCGAACCCCGCCCTTCCCGATGACCAAAGCTCCCGCGGCCACCGCGTCCCAGAAGCCCCTGCAGGAACTCGACCTGGTGGTGATCCGCTTCGCCGGCGACTCCGGCGTCGGCATGCAGCTCACCGGCGACCAGTTCACGCGCACCACGGCGCTGATGGGCTACGACATCGCCACCTTCCCGGACTTCCCCGCCGAGATCCGCGCGCCGGCCGGCACCCTGCCCGGCGTCTCCGCCTTCCAGCTCCGCTTCTCCAGCTTCGACATCCACACGCCGGGCGACTCGCCGGACGTGCTGGTGGCGATGAACCCGGCGGCGCTCAAGGCCCACATCAAGGACCTGCGCCGCGATGGCATCCTGATCCTGAACACGGCGTCGTTCAAGGCGCTCGACCTGAAGAAGGCGAAGTACGACCAGGACCCGCGCACCGACGGTTCGCTCGACGGCCTGCGCCTGATCGAGGTGGACCTGGAGGCGCGCACCCGCGAGGCGCTGGCGCAGAGCCCGCTCGACCAGCGCAGCAAGGACCGCTGCAAGAACATGTTCGCGCTGGGCATCCTGTTCTGGATGTTCCATCGCGAGATGGACTCGACGATCCGCGCGATCCGCCAGAAGTTCAGCAAGAAGCCCGACGTGGTCGAGGCCAACCTGACCGTGCTGCACGCCGGCCACGCCTACGCCGAGACCACCGAGGTCTTCCAGACCGCCTACTCGGTGCCGAAGGCGCCGATGCGGCCCGGCACCTACCGCAACATCATGGGCAACCAGGCCCTGTGCCTCGGCCTCGTCGCCGGCTGCCGCAAGGCCTCGCTGCAGGGCTTCCTCGGCAGCTATCCGATCACGCCGGCCAGCGACATCCTGCACCAGCTCAGCACCCTCAAGCACCACGGCATCGTCACCTTCCAGGCCGAGGACGAGATCGCCGCCGTCTGCGCCGCGATCGGCGCCAGCTACGCCGGCAACCTGGGCATGACCTCGACCTCGGGGCCCGGGCTGGCATTGAAGGCCGAGGCGGTGGGCCTCGCGGTGATGACCGAGCTGCCGCTGGTGGTGGTGGACGTGCAGCGCGCCGGACCCAGCACCGGCATGCCGACCAAGACCGAGCAGGCCGACCTGCTGCAGGCGCTGTTCGGCCGCAACGGCGAGTCGCCGGTGCCGGTCCTGTGCGCCACCACGCCCGCCGACGCGTTCGAGGCCGCCTTCGAGGCGGTCCGCATCGCCGTGCAGTTCATGACGCCGGTGATCCTGCTCTCCGATGGCTACATCGCCAACGGCAGCGAGCCCTGGCTGCTGCCCGACGTCGACGCCCTGCCGACCATCCCGGTCCGCTTCGCCGCGCCGCGACAGGCCGGCGAGGAGCCCTTCCGGCCCTACGCCCGCGACCCGCAGACCCTGGCCCGGCAGTGGGCCCGGCCCGGCACCGAGGGCCTGATGCACCGCATCGGCGGCCTGGAGAAGCAGGACGTCACCGGCAACATCAGCTACGACCCGCAGAACCACCAGCACATGACCGACACCCGGGCCCGGAAGGTGGCGAACGTCGCGGCCGCGGTCGGCCCGGCGGTGCCGCTCGGCGCCGCCACCGGCGACGTGCTGGTGCTCGGCTGGGGCAGCACG
>CAZMGG010000075.1:18997-27456 GCA_964565715.1 uncultured candidatus Brocadiaceae bacterium
GGGGTGCCATCACCTCGGCGGTGCTGAAGGCGCAGAAGCAGGGCCACCGGGTCTCCGGCCTGTCGCTGCGCTGGCTCAACCCGCTGCCGCAGAACCTCGGCGAGCTGCTGCAGGGCTTCCGCCGCGTGGTGGTGCCGGAGATGAACCAGGGCCAGCTCTGCACGCTGCTGCGCGCGAAGTACCTGGTGGACGTGCAGTCGTTCAGCAAGGTGACCGGGCAGCCGTTCACCAGCACCGAGATCCAGGACCGCATCGATCAGGAACTGCAGGCCCTTGCCGGCCGCAACGGGGAGAGCAAGCGATGACCACCGCCGAACGACCGCCGCTCAGCAAGAAGGACTACAAGTCGGACCAGGACGTCCGCTGGTGCCCGGGCTGCGGCGACTACGCCATCCTCAACGCCGTGCAGGGCGCCTTCGCCAAGATGCAGAAGCCGCTGCACGAGGTGACGATCGTGTCCGGCATCGGCTGCAGCTCGCGGTTTCCGTACTACATGGAGACGTTCGGCTTCCACACGATCCACGGCCGCGCGCCGGCGATCGCCACGGGGGTCAAGACCGCCAATCCCGACCTCGACGTCTGGGTGGTGACCGGCGACGGCGACGCGATGTCGATCGGCGGCAACCACTTCATCCACGCCATGCGCCGCAACGTCGGCCTGAAGATCCTGATGTTCAACAACCGGATCTACGGGCTGACCAAGGGCCAGTACTCGCCGACCAGCGAGCAGGGCAAGGTCACCAAGAGCTCGCCGATGGGCTCGGTGGACTATCCGTTCTCGCCGATCGCGCTGGCGCTCGGCGCCCGGGCGACCTTCGTGGCGCGCTCGGTGGACGTGTTCCTGCCGCACCTGGAGGCGACGATCTGCCGCGCCGCCGAACACCAGGGCACGGCGCTGGTGGAGATCTATCAGAACTGCAACATCTTCAACGACGGCGCCTTCAAGGGCTTCACCGAGAAGGACATCCGCGACGAGCGGGTGATGGAGCTGGAGCACCAGAAGCCCCTGCTGTTCGGCAAGGACAAGCAGAAGGGCATCCGCTTCAACAAGGAGTTCGTGCCCGAGGTCGTCGAGATCGGCAGTGACGGCCGGCATCTCGGCGAGGTGCACGTCTGGGACGAGGACTGCAGCTCGCCGGCGCCGGCGATGGCGCTGGCCAGCATGAGCGAGAAGGACTTCCCGGTGCCGATCGGCGTGTTCCGCCGGCGGCAGCGGCCGAGCTTCGAGCAGGGCGTGCAGGCGCAGATGGCGGAGGCGAGGAGCAGGAAGCAGGAGTCGCTCAAGGATCTGCTGCATCAGGGCGAGATCTGGACGGTGGAATAGGCGGGGCGTGCTCGCGTGAGCGAGGCCCCGCCGCGCGTCGTGGTGCTGGCCGGCCCGAACGGCGCCGGCAAGACCACGGTGTCGCGGGCGTTGCTCGGTGAGCAACTCGGCATCAAGCACTTCGTCAACGCGGACACGATCGCGCGCGGCCTGTCGGGGTTCGATCCGGAGGGCGCCGGGATGACCGCCGGTCGCGTGATGCTGGACTGGATGCGGCGATTGGCGGCGCGCCGACTCGACTTCGCCTTCGAGTCGAGCCTGGCCTCGAGGTCGTTGCTGCCGTGGCTGCGCGGCTTGCGCGACTCCGGATACCGGTTGCTCCTGGTCTACGTGTGGCTGCCGAGCCCCGATCTCGCCGTGGCCCGCGTGCACCATCGGGTGCGTGAAGGCGGACACTTCGTTGCCGACGAGGTGGTGCGCCGCCGCTACGGCCGCGGACTCGCCAATCTGCGCTCTGCCTGCCTGCCGATTGCCGACGCGGTATGGTTGCTGGACGGCAGCCAGCTGCCGCCAGGTCTGGTGGCGTCGGGTGCGCCCGGTTCCCTGACCGAACATGATCCCGATGTCGTGCGAAGGATCCTGAGATGAAGCCCGAGGCGGATCCACGCGAGGACCCCATGGCCGTGGCCGAGTCCGTGGCGCGCGCTGGCGACGAACTGCGGCGAAGGAACCGTCTGCTCGGCATTCCGATGGTCATCTGGCGGGACGGTCGCGTGCAGTACGTGGATGCAGCGACGCTGGAGCCTCTGCCCTGGCCTGGTGGCGTGCATGAGGAGGGATCGCTGCAAGAGCGGTTGCCGCCACAGTCCTGACCCCGTTCGCGCCCTGGCCCGCCTACGCCAGCCTGCCGAGCACCCGGGGTGGGGGAGCCTGGTCCGGGTCGCGAGCGATGCCCAGCGGAGATGTCGCATGCGCGCGACGCGTCTCGATCAGCAACGACGTGCCCCAGCCGAGCGGGCCGAGCAGCACCGTGACCACGGTCCACAGCCGCACCGCGTCCGCTGGTGCGCCGAGCCAGAGCAGCCGGCGCCGGGTGCGCCAGGCGAGTGCGAGTCCGACGCCCACCGCCAGCAGCACCAGCCAGGTCCGTTGCCCCCCGCGCACCAGCCCATCGAGCGCCGGCGCCGACTCGGCGGGCTCGGCCGTGGTCAGATGCCCCCAGGCCTGCAGGAACGGCGGGCGCAGCGTGCTCCAGGCGAGACAAAGCCCCGCGTGCCAGCGTTCTGCCCCGGTGCGCAGCGCGAAGTCGTGCTCGAACACCACCTCGCCGTCCGACCCCAGCACCTGCACGCGCGGCTGCAACGGATCGCTGCCCAGCACCCGCACGCGCTCCATCTGCGGTTCGGCGGGCCGCTCGATCGATGCCGGCGCCGGCCGCAGTTCCCTGCCCTGCACCAGGAACGATCGCGTTCGGCCGTGGAACACGCCGCCCGCGGGACTCGACCAGTACACCGGCCAGCGCGGGTGCGTGCGTTCGCCGTCGGGCAGCGGCACCGCCACCAGCTGCTCGGCCTCCGGGCCCAGCATCCACACCTCGGGCGCGTCGGGCTCGGCGAGCCACACCGCACCGGCCTCGTCGCGGTTCCAGAGCACCCGCGCATCGGTGGTGAAGCGACCGCCGCCGGGCCGGGTGAGGCGCAGCAGCTTCGCGTCATCGAACGTGCGGCTGTGGCGCCGCAGCACGTAGAGCTCGCCGTGCTCGTCGAGCTGGGCCTGGTTCATCGAGTTGCCGCCCGAGCTGTTGTGCCCGAAGCGCGGCCCTTCGACCTCGGGATCGCGGCCGAGCCGGGCGAAGTTCTGCCACAGCTCGTCGGCGCCGTTCACTCCCTCGGGCAGCGAGCCGGCGGGCCGGTGCTCGTCGTCGACCACGCGGAACACCGTGCTGCCGCGTTCCTCGGCCCGCGTCACCAGCAGCACGTTCTCGCCGTGGGCGACGAGGTAGGGCTGGGCGCGGCTGAGCGCGTGGGCGTGGTTCTCCTGCAGGGCGGTGACCAGGTAGCAGAAGGTCACCGCCAGGGACACGGCGAGCGGCAGACCGAAGGCCGTGCGTTGGCCCCGGGTCCAGGGCCGGTCGGCGTCGGGTCGCCCTCCGGCGAACGCGGCCAGGACGAGCACCCCGGTGGTGAGCAGATGGCCGAGGACCCACGGCGCGACGTCGATCCGCCAGGCGTCGAGGCGGCCGAGTTCGTGCAGCAGCGAGAAGCAGCAGAGCCACACCGCGGCGCCGCCGAGGAGGCGCTGCAGCGGCGGCAGCGGCAGGCGGGCGATCCAGAGGCCGAGCGCGCAGGAACTGAGCATCGGCAGCTGCGCCGTCCACAGCGTGGTCAGGTGGTGCCACTGGTGCAGCGCCGCCATCTCGCCGAAGGCCGCCTGCAGCAACCAGTGCACAATGGGCGGCAGCAGCAGCCAGCCGGCCAGCACGAGGCCGCAGCCCAGCAGGCGCGCCCGTTGGATCGTGGCCGGCGACACCGGCCGATGATGCAGGAACTCGTGGGTCTGCAGCACCTCGTCGCGCAGGCCGACCAGGAGGCCGAGCAGCAGGCCCAGCGCCCAGCTCACGTGGAACGGCGCCTCCAGCCGGTAGGGCGGGAAGATCCAGAGGCGGGCGTAGCCCGGATCCTCGAAGGCAAGGACGAGGCCGCCGGTGCCGCCGAGCAGCAGCAGGAGCAGCAGGGCCAGGTCCTTCTTCAGCAGCGCGATCATCGGTGTGCCTCCAGGGCGTGGACGGCGGGGCGCAGCGAGCGCAGCGGCTCGGCGAGCAGGCCCGGCTGGTCGGGGCCGGTCAGGTCGAGGAACAGCTCCTCGAGAGAAGGGGTGTGCGGTTCGCCGAGGTCGCCCGCTGCGCGCAGGGTGGCCAGGGCGGCGTCGTCGGCGTCGAGCAGGGTGAGATCGAAGCCGTGCCGGCGCGGCAGGGCGCGCAGCACGTGCGGAGCGGGCGGGGCAGAGCCGGCTCGGGGCCGGAAGGCGCGGTGGGTGATGCGTTGCTTCAGCTGGTCCAGCGGCGCGTCGACCAGCAGGCTGCCCTCGTGCAGGATCGAGACGTGGTCGGCGATGCGTTCGACGTCGGTGAGGATGTGCGAGCTGAACAGGACGGTGCAGCCGGTGTCGGCCAGCAGGTCGATCATCGCGTCGAGGAAGTCGCGGCGCATGACGACGTCGAGGCCCATCGCCGGGTCGTCGCACACCAGGACCTCGGGCGAGCTGGCCACCGCCAGCAGCAGCGCGAGCTGGGCGCGCTGGCCGCGGGAGAGCCGGCCGACCAGGGCGGAGGGGCGCAGGCCGCAGCGGCGCACAGCCTCGGTGGCGAAGTCGGTGCGGAAGCCCGGGCGGGTGCCGTGCTCGAAGGCGATGGCGCCGGCGACGGTCATGCCGGCGTAGAGGCGGTGGCCCTCGCCGACGTAGCCGATGCGCTGGCGCAGGTCGGGCGTGAGCGCCTGGCTGTCGTGGCCGAGCAGTTCGCTGCGGCCGCGGTGCGGCGCGAGGAAGCCGAGCAGGATGCGCAGGGCGGTGGTCTTGCCCGCGCCGTTGCGGCCGAGGAAGGCGTGGATGCTGCCCGGCCGCACGGCGAAGGTGAGCCCGCGCAGGACGGGTTGCTGGCCGAAGTGGCGGTGGACGTCGTGGCAGGCGATGGCGGCGGTCATTCCTGGGAATCCCCTTCGGCGCGGTCGAAACGCAGGGCGTCGAGTTCCCGGTCGAGGGCCGCGCGCACCTCGTCCTTGGTGAAGCCGAGGTGAAAGGCAGCAGTGGCGGCGCGGCGCAGGAGTCCGGCGAGCTGGCGGCGACGCTCCACCCGGGCCAGTTCGAGCCCCTGGTCGGTCAGGAAGCAGCCGGAGCCCTGCCGGCGCACCAGCACGCCGTCCCGTTCCAGCGCCTGGTAGGCGCGGACCACGGTGTTCGGGTTGATCGCCAGCTCACGGGCCAGTTCCCGGACCGAGGGCAGCCGGTCGCCTGGCGCGGCCTGCCCCCGGGCGATCTGGTCCTTGACGCAGAACGCGATCTGCTCGAACAGGGGCTCGCTGGAGTGGGGATCGACGCGGATCAGCACGGGGCTTCCTCGGTGTCCCCACTGTATTAGTGCAATCGATACAGTGGGTCAAGCCCCGGCCGGCGATTTCCTACCAGCCGCCGATGGTCTGCTGCAGGCCGCCGGTGTGGGAGGCGAGGCCGCCGACACCACCCGGGTCCAGGACCAGCCACTGGCCGTACAGGCTGCCGCCGCAGAAGGACGGCGACGGCGGCAGGGTCAGGGCGTAGCGGGATCGCCCCGCGCCGTCGGTCTGCGCGAAGCTCACCGCGGCGCCGTTGAGGTCGACCCAGATCTGCAGCCCGGCCAGGGTGCTGTTGCCCTGGGCGAGGTTGAGCAGGTGCAGCGCCAGGCTGTTGGCGGCCCCGTTCTCCAGCAGGGTGTTGAGCTGGCTCGGCGACTGGCCGTCCTGCACCGGGTACTCGACGCCGCGGATGGTCGGAACGCCGTTGCTGCCCGCGGCACCGGTGCCGTAGGTACGGACGTCGGGACGGCAGCTCATGGTGGCGAGCTGGCAGTGCACCTGGAGGTTGGTGGCCGGACCGACCGTGATGCTCCACTGGTAGGCGCCAGTGTAGTCGCCCGGTCCGAAGTTGCCGGACCAGCCGGCCAGGTTGTCGACGGTGGTGTTGGTGAGCAGGGTGCGGACGGTGGCGAAGGCGCCGACCTGCGCTGCCGACACGTTGGTGCCGCGGAACTCGCCAGCGAGGATCGTATTGGTCTGGTCCACCACCACCTGGCTGGTGAGACCGCCGAGCGCCAGGTCGGTGCCGGAGCCGGCGACGTCGAAGTCGGTGTAGGCGAACAGGTCGATCGTCAGCGGCGTGGTGTTCGACAGGTTGGTGATCTGCATCGTCTCGCGCAGCACGCCGCCGGTGGGACTCGTGCTGAACACCGCCTGCAGCAGGTCGGCGCGGAACAGGCCGCGGCCGTCGACATCCGGCCAGGTGGTGGTCAGCATCGGTCCGGCGGCGGTGCGGGTGGCGTTGGCGTCGCGCTTGAAGGCGTACTCGCGGCTGTCGCCAGCGACCCGGAACCACCACCAGTGCTGGTAGAGGATGTCACCGCCGCCGCCGTTGAGGTTGTCGCCGGTGCCAGCGGTCTCGGTGAGCGACAGGGCGCTCTGCGTGTAGGAGACGTTGCCGGCGGTGATGGTGACCGCGGTGGTGGTCTGGCCGCTGGCCTGGCTGGCTACGGCTGCGACGGCGACGAGGGACAGGAACGCACGCGAACACGGGCGGGATGAGTGCATGGTGACTCCTGCATCAGGGAATGGACGAGAACGGCGGACGCGCGGGAGCTTAGCTCGCGGTGCCTCGGGCGGGTGGGCCGGCGAGGGCCAGGCGCGTGCGCTGCGGCGGAAGCAGGCGCTGGCTTGCAGCGGGCCCTGGCAACGGCTATATCATGGTCTCCTGATATCCTGATCCGACTCCCGTGCCCCTCGCCTCACCCAGCCTGCCCCGCGTCCTGAAGCAGCTCTCCGACCCGACCCGGTTGCGGCTGTGCGCCCTGCTGTCGCAGGCCGAACTGGCGGTGCAGGAGCTGGTGGCGGCCACCGGGCTCGCCCAGAGCCGGATCAGCAACCACCTGGCCCTGTTGAAGCGCAGCGGGCTGGTGCGCGACCGCCGCGAGGGTAGTTGGAGCTTCCATTCCCTGGTCGAGCCGGGCGCCGACGCGCCGCTGACGCCCGAACTGCACCAGGCCGTGATCGGCGCCTACGTCGCCTCGGCGGAGGGCCAGGCCGACCTGCGGGTGCTGGAGGCGCTGCGCGAGCAGCGGCGTGAGCGCAGCCGGCAGACCCACGACGCCCTGGCCGAACGCTGGGCTGAGGTGGGGCAGGAGTTCGCCGTGGGCAGCCTGCGCAGCGAGGTGCTGGCCGCCGCCCTGCCGAGCCGCTTCATCGTGGCCGACCTCGGCTGCGGCGCGGGCTACCTCACGGCCGAACTGGCGCAACGAGCCGACCGGGTGATCGCCGTCGATCACAGCGAACGCATGCTGCAGGCCACGCGCCGCCGCCGGCTCGGCCGGCACGTGGAGCTCCGCCGCGGCGAACTGGATGCCCTGCCGCTGCAGGACGGCGAGGTCGATGCGGCCTTCGCCAACCTCGTCTGGCACCACCTGCCGGACCTCGACGCGGCCGCCCGCGAGCTGGCGCGGGTGCTGCGGCGCGGCGGCACCGCGGTGATCTCCGACCTGCTGCCGCACGAGCACGAGTGGATGCGGCAGCAGATGGGCGATCTGCGCCTCGGCCTGCCGCCCGACCAGGTGGTGGCGGCCCTGGCCCGCGCCGGCTTCGCCGGGCTGCGCCCGCAACCCACCCTGGACCGCTATCGGGTGCATGGCCCCGACGGCGTGGTCCACGACCTGCCCATGTTCGTGGTGCGCGGGCAGCTCGCCTGACGCGCCGCCGCCGACCTTCCCGCTTCCCGACAACCGTTCCGCAGACGACTGCAGAGAGGATCCGATGACTACCGCTGATGCTGGCAAGACCAGGAAGAAGAATGCCCCCGCCCCGACCGCGACGCCCGAGTTCCGGGTGAAGGACATCGCGCTGGCCGAGTGGGGCCGCAAGGAGATCAAGCTGGCCGAGGTCGAGATGCCGGGCCTGATGGCGCTGCGCAAGGAATACAAGGGCAAGAAGCCGCTCGCCGGCGCCCGCGTCACCGGCTCGCTGCACATGACGATCCAGACCGCGGTGCTGATCGAGACCCTGGTCGATCTCGGCGCCGACGTGCGCTGGGCCTCGTGCAACATCTTCTCGACCCAGGATCACGCCGCCGCGGCGGTGGCGGTCGGCCCCAAGGGCACCGCGCAGAACCCCAAGGGCATCCCGGTGTTCGCCTGGAAGGGCGAGACGCTGGAGGAATACTGGTGGTGCACCGAGCAGGCGATGACCTGGCCGGGCCACGACGGCCCCAACATGATCCTCGACGACGGCGGCGACGCGACGATGATGGCGATGAAGGGCGCCGAGTGGGAGAAGGCGGGTGCGGTGCCCAAGGCCAAGGCCGGTGACGGCGAGGACTGGCAGGAACTGCTCAAGTGCATGAAGGCCTCGATCGCCCAGAACCCGGGCAAGTGGACCCGCATGCTGGCCTCGATCCTGGCGGT
>CAZMGG010000076.1:0-25345 GCA_964565715.1 uncultured candidatus Brocadiaceae bacterium
GGGGGGGACGACCGGTTTTTTTTTTTGGGCCAACACCACCCCCGCCAACGCATTAGGTCGGGGATCCCCTGCAAAGTTTTACCCAAAACCCCCCCCCCCCCCCCCCCCCCTCTACCTCCGGCAGTCTCCTTGTTCCATACAGGAGCATGCAAAGGTCGCACTCCTGCGTCCAGTGCAGCAAGCCCTTCAGGAGGTAAGAATGCTCCAGTCCCTTCAGGCCGCGCAGTCTTCTCGAGCAGGCCGATTCGCCTGCGGCGGAATCATCGCCATTCTGACAACCATGTTGATAGCGGCAATAGCACTTCCACCAATGAGTGCTGAATGCAACGCGCAATGGCTCGAGCCAGAGCCGGGTGACCCCGTAATTGTGACATGTTCCTCGCGTGCAGGCTGCGTCAACCAAGTCGATTGCAACGGCGTCTTCTCAGATGATGCCACGGGTAGTTGGTTCCGCTGTGAGTGTGCGAGCGGTTCGACGTCCGTGCTCTGCCGAACAGCATTCACTTGGCCCGGATCGATCTCATGGGATGATGGCATTCCCATCAACCCTGCTGTGCCTACTGCGTCAAACTGCACCAAGATCAACTGCAATCAGCAGTGCACCGTCGAGAGCACGCCGCCCACTGGCGATCTCGGCAAGAGTCCGTGCAAGTGTCCTTGATCACGAAGGAAAGGTTGAGCGTGCGCCCAGAGCCAATACCCCCCCGTCGCCGCAGGGCGATCATCGTGTGGTGCGCTGCCGCGTTGGTTGCTGCCTGGGCCGCGGCTTTCCTCAGGGACCGCGAGCCACGGCTCTCGCCCCCCCGGACGATCTCAACCCCTGGTATCGCCGATGGGCCATTCGCCCGAGGAGAGGCAGCGATACCGAGTTCGGTCCGAACGGAGGTGGCAACCAATGATGGCGTGTTCCGCATCCAGGATACTGAAGGCCAAGTGGTCGGGTTCGCCTCCGCATACGTTGCGAGGCGGGAGTCTCGAAAGGTTCTCACGCCTGCTGTGGCGCACGGCGATGCGAGCGGTCGCCTTGTTCTGCCGCCTGACATGGCGCTGGAGCCGGATGAGGAAGTTCTATTCTGGAAGCACGGGTTTCAGCCCACGGCGACTACCCGTGTCCGAGACGGGGGGCTGGTTGTCTTGTCGAGAGGCGCAGTGTTCCTGGCGCGATGTGTGGCACCGACGGGGCTACCGGTGGCTGGCGTACGCGCGATACTCTCGAAGGGCCTGATCGATCCTTCACTGGCTGCAGACAATGGATGCCCGGGCACGGGGGAGGACTCTGTCCATGAGTTCGTGAGCTCAGAGAATGGCAGCATCGAGGGACATGGGTTGACCCCGGGCCTCTACAAGGCCGCCTTCCGGCATGCAACCATGGTGGTCACAGACGTGAATGGCCAGAGCCCCACTGGCCTGGTCCAAGTGCCGGCGCCACCAGTAGTCGTCACGATGGCCGAGTTGTGGGGTGGCCGGGTCCGGTTCGAAGGAGATGAAGCCCTTTGCTTCGCGTTCACCCACCCTGTTGAGCAGGCGCCGCGAGGGAGAGTACAGGCGGCGCTCCGGGAACGCCTGGGTGATGCCGGAGTCCGAACGGTGACTCCGGCCGCAGGCTTCCAGTACTTCTGTGCGCCAGGTGGCGATATCCCCACCGATTGGAGGATGACGGTGTTCGCCTACTTGCGGAAGGGCGGGACGCAGAAGTTCGACCTGCAATTGATGCCGGAGTCGATGTTGGGGGAGCCGGTCGTGGTACGACCTGAGGGCAAGGGGCCAGGCTCTGGAAGGCTTACGATAGGCGTCACGGATGTCCGCGGTAACGTACTGGGGTGCCTCCTGTCGGCGCGGGAGGTCGGGAAACCACGGTTTGCAAGCCTGACGAGGGACACGGTCGCGGCGGAGGTCGGTTGGGGTGCATTGTTGCAGGGTGGCGTAGACCAGGAGGTGCCTGCGTTGATGTACGCGGTCGAGCTGGTAGACGCCTTCGTGGCCAGGCACGCTTCGCCCACGACCGTGAAGGTCGAAGCCGGCGGATCCATGCGGGCCGACATTCGGGTGGGGGTGCCCATTGTCCATCTGAGAGTCGTCGTGAGGTCCAACAGTCATGCGAGCAACCTCTTCGGGTCTGTCAACGTGGAGGCGGTAGATGGGACCTACAAGCACACGCGGACCCTGGATGCCACCGACCATATGTCATGGTGGATCCCGCAGTCGCGGTACTACGTCCGACTTGGCATGGCGGGATATGACATTCAGGCTACCCAGGTAGAGGCTTCCGACAAGACGCATGTGGAAGTGGAGTTCGACCTGCGCCGCGTGCGACCCAGCGGTAGGGTAAGGTAGCCATGCGCGCAGGATTCATGCTGAGATGGAGCATGATCCTGATATTGAGCGTTTCGATCAGTGCCAAAGTGGTTTCCGGTGACAGCCACCGATTCGTCCTGGGGGCCGCATGGTACTATGCCATCGTTGGCTATGAGTGTGTGTGTGTTGGGGCTCTTGCTTCGCGGAGGGGGAGGTCGCTGGGATATCTACTGACCACGTTGATGGGAGTGTTGGGCATGGCGACGGGCCTTGCGAACCGCACTCGGGCATGTGGTTGTCTGGGGCTGTGGTGGGAGATGTCCCCGCGGATGCTCATCATGTTCGCCGGTACCGTTGCGATCATGGCGATTGCCGCGTGGGCGATGGAGTCGGCCGCTTGTAGGACCAAGACGCTGGCAGAATCCTGATGGCAGCACGTGATAGCAGTGTGAGGCGCGATCGAGCCGGAGGCATCGCCGGCGGTGCACTTCCTGAAGTCGAAGCCGTCGAGCTCGTGGAGCGCGGTGCGCCCGGCCAGTCATTCCGACGACTGGGGTGATTGACCGGGATCCCGACGCCTGAGAGCCTCTACCGGCGACTCCGGAGGTTCCCGAGCCATCTCCCGACCGCACCCGCGGATCGCCGCGTTCCGGGGCTGCCTCAGCGCACCGCGAAGGTGATCTCGCAGGGCGAGGTGGAGCCGCGCCACACAGGCCCCGGGTCCTGGCCCCCGAACCCGTCGCAGCGCCACCGCGCGCGGGCGCGGTAGGAACCGGGTGTCTGCCCCAGAATGGCCCGTGCGGCGCCCGTGCCGTCGCGCCGCCAGCCGCCGACGGCCAGCTTGCGCACCAGCCGTTCGCCGGGGGCGAGCGTGGTGAAGTGCTCGGCGGTGATGGGGTGGGCCGGCCCGCCCGCGCCCGGATCGGGCCGGAAGCGATGGCCTGTGGCATCGCGCAGGTCCAGGTCCAGGCCGAACGGGTCGTCCATGTAGGCCGCCACCGTGGCGCCGTTCGGCACGCGCAACGGCGCGTCGGAGTGATTGGTGACGGTGAACTCGAGCGTGTTCCCGCCGCGGCCGGCGTCGGCGGTGAAGCGGACCTGCAGTCCCAGCGCCAGGGCCGCCCCTGGCGGCGGCCCGGCTGTGGCAATCTGCGCCTCGAGGAAGGCCACGAGGGCTTGGAAGTCGGGCCGGAGCGCGCCGTGTGACGCCGCGGCGGTGGTGATGCGGCCATCGGCGGTGACCGACACGGCGGCGGTCATGTTGCCGGGCTCGTTCGGCATGCGGGCGAAGCCGGTGTCGTGCAGCTTCTGCCAGATCGCGGCGCGTGCGTCCGCGGGAAGCTGTCCGGTCACGCGGGAGGCGTCTTGGTCGCACCCGCGCTCGGCGACGATCACGAGCCCGTCGTCGGCGATGGTGGTGGTGTGCCAGGAACCCGCGACGCCGCCGCCGGAGCCCAGGGTCACCGTGAAGTCGGCGGGCATGGCGGGGGCGGGCGGTGAGGTCGGGGTCGGGGGATCGACGAGCGCCTGCGGCGCGCGGTCATCGACGCAGGCGCCGGATGCTGCGAGCATCACCATCAGGAGCCCGGTGGCGATCCGCCGGGAGCGCCGGCCCGTCCCGCCGGTCGCGTTGAGAATCTCTGCAACCATGTGGCTCTCATCGGGATACGGAGTCGCCGCACCTGAGGGATCGGTGCTGGCGCCCACCGATGGCCCGGAATGCCCGGGCGCAGAGTGGAGGCTGGCCCTGGACTGTCAACGGTGCAGCCAGGAGCAACTTGCGCGTTCCGGAGCGGTCAGGCTACGCTCCCGCCTCGGGGTCGCAGCCAGATGGACCTGGACCAAGAAAAGGAAAGCGTATGGCTCGCTGCGTACCGCGCCGCGGCGCGGCGGGCGGGGCGTAGCGGGCTTGCGCAGATCGCAGCAGATCGCACCGCGGACCGGTTCATCGACCGTGTGGTGGCGGGTCGGGCGCCTGCCAGGGCGCAGGCGTGGGCTGCTGTGGTTGGGAGACGCGAGGCAGGGCGCCTGCTTCGGGCACGCGGAACGAAGGCTCAGGCACTTGACGAGAACCGAGACAGCGGCGATGGAGAGGCAGGAGCTCTTGGCAACCAGCCTGGGTCTGAAGCGGGGGAGCTGGGCATGGATCGTGCGGGCTTGCGCCGACTGGTTGCCTCGAAGGCGGACTGCCTGACCATGAAGCAGATGCGTGTCGTCAGGCTCGTGCTGGAGGGCCACAGCATGCACCAGGTGGCTCGCATCCTCGGGAAGGACAGGGCTGGTGTCCGAGAGATGTTTCATAGGGCACTCCGGCGCCTCTCGCTGCCCGACGCGTCCTGACGGGGGTGCGACGACCGGATTTTCTTGTTGCGCCAACACCAGCGACGCCAAGGCATTAGGTCGCGGATCCACTGAAAAGAGTTGCTGAAAACCTCCCTCCCCCCCCTCTCCCTCCTGTGCCCCGTCCACCATCTCTTGCCCAACGTGAAGAAAACCCACGAGGAGTTGCCGATGCTGAGTACCGTGATTTCCCTGCTTCTTGCGACCAGTTGGCATGCGGTCCACGAGCACCCAGCATCCAGCTTGGCAGATCCGGGGGCCGCGAGGATCATTGTCGTCATCGATGAGCGGTGTGCCAAAGCACTGGCCAACTGCACCTGTACGCCGGAGGAGGGGCTTTCCAGCGACCGATGGCCTGCCACCGGAACTGCGTGCTTGGCATTTTTCATTGTGCTGGAGAACGTCGAGAGCGGAGTCTGCATACATGAGGAGGCGTGCCCGAATCCGGGACAGCAGTACAAGTCATGCAAGGCCGACCTCGTTTGTACTGTTCAAGTTGCCAACCAGGGTTGTGGAAGCTGCCCCAACACCTGCAATGGCATCAAGTTCGACCCTAATGACGGATGGGGGACCGGCTGCACGCTACCAGGCTTCTCAGTCCAACATACGTATCAGCAAGTCAACCTTGCCTGTATTGCAGGTCCTGAAGATGAGGAAGCAGCCGTCTTCAGTCAGGCCGTGCACATCAAGGAGTGTACGCAGACGGCGCCGGCAGTGGTCACGGTGACATGGTCCATGACGTGTGTGAAATGTCCGGCACAATAATGAGGTGTCTGATGCGAATCCACGGCAAACCCCGAATAGCAGTGGTCGTCGCTGCGATATTGACTGGAGTGGGTCTGGGTTTATTGGCGCTGGTCGAGATTGGCTCCGGCACCGGTCCCTTGCGCCAGCTCGATCGCCCCCTGATGAAGCCGGTTGACGCTGAAGCGAGCGGCCAGCCTCTGATTGTCGACGATACTGATGCGGAGTGGATGCGTCACCTCCAGCAGGGGGGACGCGTGGAGTTCCGCTCTTCGCCGACGGGGCCTGCGGTGGCTGAGGCCACGGTTGATGCCCTGGGCCAGCTGACAGAGACGGAGATTGTCGAGTTGACAGGATACATGGATTCCACCAGGTCCCTCTCCTGGAACGAACTGCAAGCTCTCGAGGCAGACGCCCAGGCCAGAACGAAGCTCGACTATGAGGCTCGCAGATCTACGCTTTGGATGAGGATCGCATTCGCGGATGAATGCATGCGCTCGCTCCGGGATGGCATGTATGTTCTAACCCGCAGCGGAAAAACAGCACCCATGGCGGTGCTGCGCAACCCCTACCTCAAGCACGGATTGCAGGGGTTCGGCAGGGGCGACGAATCTCTGCGGGCATGGATCCTCGTTGATCGCCGAAAAGCGGTGGAATATGCGCAGGCAGAGATGCGGGCGGAAACTGAGACGAAGTCACTGCGGAGGTACATCGCGGCGTCTTTCAACGGCTTGCCCGAAGGAACAAGGCGAGACCTTGCCAAGCGGATGGAGCAGGGCGAGGAAGTCGATGCCGAGCACCAGGATCTCATGAGGATTCTCAAGGCGCACAACATGGCACCGAAGGATGGATGGGTCAGGATGCCGCAATGACTAGACTAGCACTGAGAGCCAGCGAGCTGCGAGTGGAGCCATCGCCGTCGCTCCCGGATCCTCTTGGGCGCTTCAGCCTTTGGGCTGGGTGACGGACACACGGGTGCGATAGAGGTCCGAGCGGGCAGCGGGCTCAATACAAGTGGTGTTGCACTGGTGGCCACTCGCTACGCCAGCCGCCGGCGGTCCGTGATCCCCAGTTCCAGCGCCCACAGCAGCACCGCCAGCAGCAGCGGCCATTGGAACCGGTTCTCGCGCAGCCGCCGGGCATCCGCCGCGAACGCCTTCTGCGCCATCGGCAGCACCCGCCGCTGGTACACCTCCACCAGCGCCGCCGGACGCGTGCTCGCGTCGACGAACTCGCCGCCGGTCACCTCGGCGATGCGGCCCAGGCTCACCGGGTCCATGGTCGAGATCACCTCCGCACCGCTGTCGTCGCGCAGGAACGTCTCGCCGCCGGCCCCCGCCACCGGGATCCGGCCGCCGAGCGGCGAGCCGAAGCCGATGCAGTGCACCGTCACCCCGCGCGCGCGGCAGCGTTCGGCCGTGCGCAGGCCGCGTTGCTCGTGATCCTCGCCGTCGGTCAGCAGGACGATCGCCTCGTGCCGGCCCGCGCCCTCGCCCAGCGCCCGCAGGGCCTCGTCCAGGGCCGCACCCAGATCCGTGCCGCCGCGCTCTACGGTCAACGGATCGGTGAGCGCCGCCATCTGCACCAGCGAGGCACCGTCGCGCGTCAAGGGCACCCGCAGCAGCGCCGTGCCGGCGAACGCCACCAGGCCGATCCGGTCGCCGCGGGCCCGTTCGACCAGCTGCGCGATCTGCGCCTGCGCTGCGCGCAGGCGGTCGGGCTCCAGGTCGCGGGCCAGCATCGAGCGGGACACGTCGAGGCAGAGCAGCACGTCGATGCCGCGTTGTTCCACGCGCTGGATCGACTCGCCCCAGACCGGCTGCAGCACCGCCAGCAGCGCCATGCCGAGTGCGGTGGCCGACAGGGCCCGCCGGCGCCGGCGGCGGCGCAGGCTCAACCGCTCGGTGAGCGCATCCTGGCGCGGGCCCAGCGTCCTCCGCATCGCGGCTTGGCGGGCGCGGTCCATGGCCGCGAGCAGGAGCCACAACAGCGGCGCCAGCAGCAGCAGCGGCAGCAGTTCCGGCAGGGCCAGCAGGTCGTGCAGGGTCACGGGCCGACTCCCAGCACGCTGGCGCCGAGCAGCCGGCCGAGCACCACCAGGGCGATGCCGAGCAGCAGGAACGGCAGGAAGCGTTCGTCGGTGAGGTGCCGCTCCTCGGCGAGCGCGGTCTTCTCGAGGCGATCGATCGCCGCATAGACCTGCTGCACCGCGCCGCTGTCGCGGGCCTGGAACGACCGGCCGCCGGTGCGCGAGGCCAGTTCCTTCAGTTCGGCGGGCTCGGGGCCGTCGCCGGCCGTGATCGTGTAGACGCGCAGGCCGAGCTGCTGGCAGAGCTGTGCGGCGTGCAGGGGCGCGATCTCGTCGGGCGCCTGCGCGCTGGCGACGTTCTCGCTGCCGTCGCTGAGCAGGATGGCGATGCGCGAACGGCCGGGCGCGGATTGCAGGATCTGTGCGGCCCGCGCCGCGGCGGTGCCGATGCCGGTGGCGTCCTCGGCGCCGTCGGCGGGCACCATCTGCACCAGCCGGAGGAACTCGGCCAGCGCCTGGTGATCGAGGGTCGGCGGACAGCGCAGGTCGGGGTAGCGCGCGAAGGTCAGCAGCCCGATGCGGTCCTCGGGGCGGCCCTGCACGAAGGCCAGCGCCGCCTGCCGCACCACTTCGAGGCGGGTGCGGCTGCGGTCGAGATCGGTGGCGCCCATGGACGACGAGACGTCGAGGCAGAGCAGGATGTCGATGCCCTCGGCCTGCCGGGGCAGCGGCGTGCGGTGGACCGGCCGCGAAAGGGCGACGATCGCCAGCAGGAGGCCGAGCGCGTGCAGCACGAGGGGCAGGTGACGCAGGCGCGCGCGCAGGCCGCGCGGCAGGGGTTCCTTGGTGTCGTGGTCGCCAAGGCCGAGCAGTGGTGCGGGGGCGAACGTCACCGACGGCTCGCCGCGGCGGGCACGCAGCCAGAACGCCAGGGGCAGAAGGCACAGCAGCAGCAGGAACCAGGGTTCCTGCAGGGCGAGGCCGCCTGCGGGGAGCTGGGCGGTCATGGCGTCCCGTTCCCCTGGGCGGCCGCGGGCGCGGTGGCCTGCACGAAGGCCACCGCGGCGTCGAGCGTGGCGCGGCCGGTCTCGGCGCCGGGCGTGTGATCGGCGAACTTGACGAGGTCGCAGCGGTCCAGCACGGCGCAGAGTTCCGCGTGGGCCGGCAGGGTGCGGGTGGCCGCGGCGATCTCCTCGCGGGTCATCTCGGGCGCGGGCACCTGGAAGCGGGCGGCGAGGTACTGGCGCAGGGTCTCGGCGGTGCCGTGGTGGCACTGCGCGGGCGCGGTGTCGGCGTCGGGGCGCAGCGCGGCGAGACGGGCCAGGGCGACGAGGTGGGGCGGGGTCGGCGGCGGCGCGGGCCGCCGGGCCAGCCAGCGGGCGCGCAGGCGGAAGAAGCCGACGGCGCCGAGCCCGAGCAGGATGGTGGCGAGCGCGAGCCGCAGGACCGTGGGACCCCAGCGGGTCGGCAGCGGCAGCAGGCCGTGGGGCAGTTCGGCGCGGCCGGGGTCGTCGGTGGGCAGCGCCGAGGTGACCGTGAGCACGAGCGGTTCGCTGCGCGCGGTGAGGCGGGTGCCGTTGCCGGTGGTGGCGGCGAACGCGAGCTCGGGGAGCGTGACGGTGCCGGGCTCGAACAGCCAGAGGCGCAGGCGCCGCGTCTCGACGGTGGTGGTGGGGCCGGCGGTGCGCGTGGTGTCTTCCTCGCGGGCGGACGCGTCGAGGGTGGCGGGGTCGAAGGGCTCCGGAACGGCGTGGTTCGGCCATTCCCGGGTGACGACGACCTCGAAGCTCCGGCCGGCGCGCACCTCGGGGGAGGCTGGCCCGGTCAGCGCGATGCGCAGATCCTGGGCGCTGGCGGCGGTCGACGTGGCGAGCGCGGCGAGCAGCAGCAGTGCGGTCCGAGCAATCACCGCTTGCTCCCGCGCAGCTCGCGCATGCGGAAGAACCGCAGGATCGGCCGGGCCACCGCGTCCCGGTCCGGGGTCGCCGGCAGGGGCACGTCGACGAGATCGACGCGGGCCCGGCGCAGCTGGTCGCGCAGGCGCTGGTCCCAGGCGGCGAGGCGGTCGCCGTAGGCCTGCCGCAGCGTCCGGCTGCGCCAGTCGAACACCGAGGCCGCACCGCCCTCCGGGTCGCGGAGGCGCAGCAGGCCTGCCCGCGGCGGCGCCATGGCCTCCGGCGGCAGGAGCCGCACCGCCACCAGGTCGTGGCGGCGGGCGCACAGGCGCAGCGGGCCGGCGTGGCCTTCCGCCAGGAAGTCGGACAGCAGGAACACCACCGCCCGGCGGCGCACCGCGGTGCGGGCGAAGTCGAGTGCGGAGCCGAGCGCGGTGCCGCCGGTGCTTCTCGGCAGCCACAGGCAGTCGCGGACGATGCGCAGCGCGTGGCCCTTGCCCTTGCGCGGCGGCACGAACTTCACGACCTCGTCGCCGAATGCCACCAGCCCGACCTTGTCGTTGTTGTGGGTGGCCGACAGGCCGAGGCAGGCGCAGATGCGGGCGGCCATCTGCCGGCCGGACCAGGCGGCGAAGCCGCCGTCCATCGACGCCGACAGGTCGAGCAGGAACAGGACGGTCAGCTCGCGCTCGTCGACGAACTTCTTGACGAACGGCCGCCCCATGCGGGCGGTCACCCCCCAGTCGACGGTGCGGGGATCGTCGCCCTCGCTGTACTCCCGGACCTCCTCGAACTCGATGCCGGCGCCCCGGAACACCGAGCTGTAGCCGCCGGCCATGGCGCCGGACACCAGCCGGCTGCTCTGGACCTCGATGCGGCGCACCTCCCGCAGGAGTTCGGCCAGTTCGGTGGAGCGGTCGTGGGGCATCCGGGGCGGGTGGTCGGAGGGCGCAGGATACGGAGCCACCGGGGAGCCTTCCCCCAGGAATCCCTCGTGCGCGGAGCCCGTCCGTCGTAGAGGGCGGGCCTGCGGCCACGGCTCGTGGGCGATCGCCTCGGTCTCCGTTTCGTGCCCGTCGCCGCGACCACCCTCCGTCCCGCCCGAACCGACATGAATCGTTCCTGCCCCGGCCGGGCCCTCCGGGCCTTCGTCTCGATCCTGCTCCTCGGCTGCCTGCTGCCCGCCCAGAACGACCCGCCGCCCCAGCCGCAGGGCGGACCGCCGCAGGGGTCGGCCCGGGAGGCGATGTGGTTCGCGCCCACCGCCGAGGACTGGAAGAAGCCGGTGCTGATCACCTTCCAGCGCACCTGGGAGGACGCGCTGGCGGTGTCGAAGGAGACGCAGAAGCCGATCCTGGTCTGCATCAACATGGACGGCGAGATCGCCAGCGAGCACTACGCCGGCGTCCGCTACCGGCAGCCCGACATCGCCAGGCTGTACGAGCCCTACGTGTGCGTGATCGCCTCGGTCTACCGTCACACGCCACGGGACTACGACGAACAGGGCAACCGCATCCTGTGCCCGCGATTCGGCTGCGTGACCTGCGGCGAGCACATCGCCATCGAGCCGCTCCTGTTCGAGAAGTTCATGGAGGGCCGCCGCATCGCGCCGCGCCACATCATGGTCGAGCTGGACGGCAAGGAGACCTACGACGTCTTCTACGCGTTCGACACGGCGTCGGTGTTCAAGGCGATCGGCGACGGCATCGCCAATCGGCAGATCCAGCCCAATCCGGTGGTGCGCGGCGACCGGCCCATCGTCGAACGGGTGGCGAGCCGCGACATCCAGGACCGCATCGCCGTGGAGAAGGCCTACCGCGAGGGCGACGCGACCCTGCGCCAGGCGTTGCTCGACGCCGCCGCCCAGCACCCGGACGCCGCGCCGGCGGACCTGCTGCGGCTGGCGGTGTTCGGGCTCGACGCCGAGCTGGGCAAGAAGGCCCGCGACGCGCTGGCCCGCAGCACCTCGGAGCAGGCGGTCGACCTGATCGCCGAGACGCTGAAGGTGCCGCTCGAGCAGGCCGAGCGCGACTCGCTGATCGCGTCGCTGGCCAGGATCGGCGAGCAGTCGCCGAAGGCGCGCACCCTGGCGCGGGTGCACCGCGGGCTCGACAGCCGTTCGGCGGTGGTCGACACCGAGAGCTGGTCGCAGGCCGTCGGCGCCGGCGGTTCGTATGCGCCGGCCAACCAGGACCTGCTGGTCGCCCGCATCGACGACCAGTCGGACGCGGTGAAGGCGCAACCCGAGGACCCGCTGGCCCGGGTCGGGCTGGCCGAGGCGACGCTCGCCCAGGCGATCGATCCGACCACCCAGGCGGCGCTGGGCGATCCGCGCACCGCCGGCCGCTTCCAGCGGCTGATGCTGGAGGACGCCCGTCGCGCCGCGCGGCAGGCGAAGGAGCTGGGTGCGCCGGCCTGGCGGGTGAACGCCGTGCTGGCGGTGGCGGCCTACCACCTCGGCGAGGTCGAGCAGGCCCACGCCCTGGCCGAACAGGCGATGGGCGGGATGCCGCCCGATGCCCAGGGACTGGCGGCGATGACGACCCTGCAGCTGTTCGCCGAGGCGCGGCAGAAGGCCATCGCCGAGGCCTGGCAGCAGAAGCAGGACTGGCCGCCGCAGTGGCTTGCCGACGTCAACTCCGCCTACGCCGTGCTGGCGCGGCATCCGCTGGGCACCGACCAGCACGTCGCCAACCACTACGACTTCATGCGGTTCTTCGGCGCCCGGCAGGCGGGCCGCATCCTCGACGAGGGGCTGAAGCGCTTCCCGCAGTCGTGGCTGCTGCACGAACGGCTGCGCGGGCGGGTGCTGGAGTGGCGCGGTCCCGCGGCCCTGGAGGCGGCCTACGAGAAGCTGCTGGCGGCGCCGGACGCCGATCCGAACCTCGGCTTCTTCGCCGGCTACGCGTCGATCGTCGCCGCCGAGACCGAGCGTCGCGCCGGCAACGCCGAGGCGGCGGTGGCGGCGTACCAGCGCGCGATCGCCCACTACGAGAAGGTGATCGCGCACGCGCCGCAGAGCCGTGCCAACAGCGACTACTACGTGGCGTTGTGCCTCGGCGGCATGGCGCGCATCGCGCTCGAGCAGGGCAACCTGCCGGAAGCGACGGTCAAGGTGATCGCCGCGTTCGAGCGGAAGCCCGACGCGGCCAACGCGCTGGACGGCATGAACATCTCGGCGGTGGACACGGCCAAGATGCTGCGCAACGAGCTGGTGAAGGCGCAGCAGCAGGAGATGGGCGTGCTGCTGCAGGGCGCCATGGACCGGCTCGACCCGAAGATGCTGGAGCTGCCGGCCTACGAGCGGGAGACCAACCCGCCGCCGCCGGGCCGGGGCGGCCGCGGACGCTAGCAAGGGTGCGGCCGGCCGCGCGGCGCTACGCTGCGCGGCCATGTCGTTTACGCCGCGCGCCGTCGCCGTCATCCTTCTGGCGATGAGCGTTCCCGCCCAGGCCGACACGCCGGAGTTCGCGCCCGGCGAGGTGACGGTCGATGGCCACGGCTACCGCTACCGGCTGCTGTTGCCGCCGGCCGCGACGCCGGCGCCGCACCCGCTGGTCGTGTATCTGCACGGCGCCGGCGAGCGCGGCAGCGACAACGAACGGCAGCTGCACTGGCTGCCGCGGACCCTGGCGGAGGCGCCGAACCGGGCGCGCTTCCCGTGCTTCGTGCTGGCCGTGCAGTGTCCGGACGGCGAGCAGTGGGTGGACGTGCCGTGGGCGGAATCCGAGTCGACGCCGCTGCCGGAACGGCCGTCGCGGGCGATGGCGGCCGTGCTGGTGGCCCTCGCCGAGGTCATGGCGGCGCGGCCGGTGGACCCGGCCCGCGTCTACCTGACCGGCCTGTCGATGGGCGGCTACGGCACGTTCGACCTCGCCGCGCGGCAGCCGGCGCGCTTCGCGGCCGCGCTGGCGGTGTGCGGCGGCGGCGACGAACGACAGGCCGCGGCCCTGGCGGGCCTGCCGTTCTCGATCTGGCACGGCGATCAGGACCGCGCGGTGCCGGTGGTGCGTTCGCGCACGATGGCGGCGGCGCTGCGGGCGGCCGATGGCGACGTGCATTACACCGAACTGCCGGGCGTCGGCCACGACAGCTGGAAACAGGCCTACGGAGAGGGCGGTGCGCTGGGATGGCTGTTCGCGCAGCGACGGCCGGCCGCGGCGGCGGCGCCGATCGTGCCATGGCCGGCCGAGCTGCTCCGGGGAACGGGCGAGGGCTGCCGCCTCGCGGCGCCGGTGCTGGTGGGTGCTGGCGACGGCACAGCGGCGCACGCCGCCGTCCTGGCGGGCGAAGTGGCGGCGCTGACCGGGATCGAGGCGCGGGTGGCCGTGGGCGAGGCGACCGCGACGATCGGGTTGGCGCTCGACGCCGCCCTTCCTGCTGGCGGCTACGAACTGGCCATCGGCGACCGTGTCGTCGTGCGCGGCGCCGACCTGGCGGGGCTCGCTGCCGGCACGGCGGCGCTGCTGCAGGCCCTGACCCGCGATGGCTCCGGTTGGCGCGCGCCGGCCCTGCACGCGAAGAACGAGCCGGCCTACCCGTTCGCGGCGGTGCTGGTGGATTGCGCCCGGCACTTCCAATCGCCAGCGTCGCTGCGGGCGGTGATCGATCTGTGCCGGCTGTGCGGCGTGCCGCTGCTGGTGCTGCACCTGACCGACCACGAGGGCTTCCGCTTCCCGAGCCGCGCGTTCCCCGAGGTCGTGGCCGAGCGCCACTACACCGCGAGCGAACTGCGCGATCTGGTGGCCTACGCCGATGCCCGCGGCGTGACCCTGGTGCCCGAACTGGACGTTCCCGGCCACAGCCGGGCCCTGGTGCGCGGCCGGCCCGACCTGTTCGCGCTGGCCGATCGGCAGCGCAACGAGGGCGTGGTCAACCTCGGCCGCATGGCGACCCGCGAGGCCCTGGCGGTGCTGATCGGCGAGATGTGCGATGTCTTCGCCAGCTCGCCGTGGTTCCACCTCGGTGGCGACGAGGTGGACCTCACCGCGGTGGCCGACGACCCGGACTGCCGCGCGCTGATGGCGCGCGAGGGGCTCGGTGATGCGCACGAACTCTACCGGCACTTCCTGGTCGCGATGCACGAGGTGGTGAAGGCGCGGGGGCGCAGGACGCTGCTGTGGGAGGGCTTCGCGCGCGGCGGCCAGGTGCAGATCCCCAAGGATGTGACGGTGATCGCCTGGGAATCGGCCTACTACCGGCCCGATCACCTGCTGGCCGACGGCTACACCGTGGTGAACGCGAGCTGGCAGCCGCTCTACGTCGTCGGTGGTGGCCGCCTGCCGCCGCATGCCGCGCCGCGGCGCTGGAGCCCGGCGCACCTGTATCGCTGGCAGCCGCGGCGCTGGGAGCACTTCGCGCCGCAGTATCCGTCGTTCCCGGGCATCGAGGCGGGACCAGGCGACGCCGTGCTCGGAGCCATGATGTGCGTGTGGGAACAGGAGGATGGCACCGCGGCGCCGCACCTGCGGGCGCGGCTGCCGGCGTTCGCCGAACGGGTGTGGCGGCCCGACGCGGGGCGCGGCTACGGCGACTTCCAGGGGCGGGCGGCGCGGCTCGACGCGGTCTACGCCGCCTTGCAGCCGGCACTCGCCGACGGCGACGAATGGGCGGCGCTGCAGCGGTCGGGCCCGGCACGTGTGCGCTACCGTCTGTATCAGGCGCCGGCGGCGGGGTGGGACGCGGTGCCGGACTTCGCCCGGCTGACGCCGTACGCCGGCGGTGCGCTGCCGCTGTTCCGCGGCGGCCCGCGCAGCGGCCCGCTGGGGCTGGTGCTGGAGGCGACGCTGCCGGTGGCCGTGGGCGGCGCGCACGCGTTCAAGCTGGAGTCGTGCGACGGGCCGGGGCGGCTGCTCGTCGGTGGCCGGCTGGTGTGCGACCACGCGGCGCGCGGCCGCTGGGAGGGCACCGAGGGGGTGGTGGAGCTGGCGGCGGGCGACGTGGAGCTTCGCGTCGAGGCGGCCCAGGGCTTCTTCCACACGCTGTGCCGCGTGTGGTGGAAGCCGCCGGGTGCCGACGCGTTCCGGCTGGTGGATCCGTCGCTGCGCGAGATCGCCGGCCGGTGAGCGCGTCAGGCGGTCACTCGGCGTCCTCGCGCTCGGCCACCTTGCGCTCGAGGAACTCCACCAGCGGCTTCGGCGAGCGCAGGTGCAGGTCGCGCTGCGGGAAGGCGATCTCGATGCCGTTTGCCTTGAACAGCCGGTCGATGCGGCCGTGGACGTCGTCCAGCAGGTCGGCGTGCTGGTCGTAGTCCTCGACGAACACGCGCAGTTCCAGGTCGAGCGTGCTGTCGCCGAAGCCCAGGAACAGGGCCTTCGGGTTGGGCGAGCGCGCGGCGAACGGGCACTCGCGGCCGGCCTGCACCAGCAGCTTCTTGGCCCGGTCGGTGTCGGAGCCGTAGGCGACGCCGACCTTGACCCGCATTCGCACCAGGCTGTCGGTGAGGGTCCAGTTCACGAACCGGCCGGTGACGAATTCCTTGTTCGGCACCACCAGCTCCTTGTTGTCGAGGTCGCGCACGGTGGTGGCGCGGATCTTGATCCGCGTGACCTTGCCGAGGAGGTCGCCGACCACCACGATGTCGCCGACGCGCACCGGCCGCTCGAACAGCAGGATCAGGCCCGACACGAAGTTGGCGAAGATCTCCTGCAGGCCGAAGCCGAGGCCGAGGGAGAGGGCAGCCACCAGCCACTGCACCTTCGACCAGCCCAGCCCGACGGTGGAGAACGCCAGCACGACGCCGATGGTGAACAGGAGATAGCGGGCCAGCGTGGTGATCGCATGGCGCTCGCCCGGCGCGATCTTCAGGCGCTGCAGGACGGCCAGTTCGAGGAAGCCCGGCAGGTTGCGCGACGCCACCACCGTGGCGGCCAGCACCAGCAGCGACAGCAGCAGGTCGGCGAGCGTGATGGCGATGGCCGGATCGACGCTGTTGTCGGTCCAGATGCCGACCTCGCGGAGGATGCCCAGCGCCGGCAGCACGTCGACCCAGATCTGCCAGGCGCCGATCGCCACCAGCAGGACCAGGGCGCCGCGCAGCATGGCGGTGGTCTGCCGGGCGATGCTGCCCGGATCGAGGGCGACCTCGACCTCGTCCTCGTCCTCGGGCTCGGTGCCGTCCCGGCCCGCGGCCTTCATCCGCGCGGCGCGGGCGGCCTCCATGCGCGCACGGTTCTGCTGGATCGCCAGCTTGCGCCGCGCCAGCAGCAGGCCGCGCAGGATCAGGGCATGCACCAGGGCGCCCGACAGCACCAGGGCCACCGTGTACTGCAGCCGACGGGCGAGCTGCAGCGCCGTGTAGTCGTAGCCGAACGCCGCCAGCCCCAGCAGGACCAGCGAGGTGCCCACCGCCAGCAGGAACCACAGCCGGCGCAGGCGACCGACCAGGGGAGCGTCGCCGCCGCTGCCGCTGAGCACGCCCGAGGCCGGATGCAGCACGGCCCACAGGAACACCAGCAGCAACAGCAGCAGCGGCAGCAGCAGCACGCGGCCGAGGGAGCCCAGCCACGAATCGTCGCCGTGGTACTCGAGGGCGCCGAGCGCGAAGGCGAGCGGGAACGCCGCAACGACCAGCAGGACCAGCCAGCGCCGGAACAGGTGCAGGGTGTTGGCCTGCCACTGGAAGTGCAGCTCGGCGAGGCCACCGCGCCGCACGACCTCGCGCAGGCCGCGCACCAGCATCAGGAAACCGGCGCTGTGCTGCGCGCCCGCCGCCATCGAACGGCCGAAGTCGCTGCAGTCGGGACTGTTCGCCAGGCCCCAGCCGATCAGCCAGAGGATCACCGGGAACGGGATCGCCAGCAACGCCGTATCGATCGCCGCCAGCGTGGTGGGGGAGTAGTCGGTGTTGTTGCCGCGGGCGGCCCGTTCGCCATGCACCCGCAGTCGCTGCAGCAGGCGGCCGCGCAGCGCCAGCAGCAGCAGCATGGCCGTGATCGACAGCAACGGCCACAGGTGTGCCAGCAGGCTGAGCCACAGCGTCCGCACCGTGTCGATCCACTCCCGCGGCGAGCCGAGCCAGGCGCCGGCCTCGGCGGCCGCCCCGGTGTCGAGGCTCCACAGCGGCTGTGAGCTGCGGATCCAGAGCACGCGCTCGTTGATGAACGTGCGGTACTCGTCGGCCAGGGCCAGCACCTGGGCCTGGGTGGCGTCGAGATCATCCAGCAGGAGGAGGTAGCTGCCCCAGCCGCTGCTCAGGGCGGTGAGGATCTCCAGGCGCTTGTCGAGCAATTCCCTGGCCCGGTCGCGCAGGAGCGCCCGCTCGACCGGATCGTCGAGCAGCGGTGGCGTGTTGTCGACCAGCCGATCGAGCAGGCCGGTGTCGTCGACCTGGGCCCGGCGCTGATCCTGCCAGTCGAGAGCCGCCAGCGAGGCCTGGGCCGACAGGCTCTCGTGTTCACGGGCGGAGCGGCGGAAGGTCCGCGTCGCGTCCGGCAGCTGGGCGCGGCGCTGCCGCAGCAGGCTGCCGATCGCCTGGGTCGAGCCGGCGCGCTGCACGCGCTTCTTGACGTCCTCGTACTGCGAGGTGAGTTCGCTCAGCAGGGCCCGGGCCCGCTCCGCCTCCTTCTCGATGCCGAGGCGCGCCTCGGCGACCCGCGGCAGTTCGGCGGCGATCCGGGCGTTGCCGGACGCCAGCTCCGCCAGCAGCGGGTGGTCACGCCGGGCCTGTTCGGCGGCGGCCTGGGCGGCGGCCTGCTCGGCGGCGGCCTCCGCCGCGCGGCGTTCCTGGACGATGGTCTGCCAGGCCTCGGCCTGGGCCTTGGCGGCGGCGGCGGTGCGCGCCGCCAGGTCGCGTCGGGCCACCAGCAGCTCGTCGCGGGCCTCATAGCTCAGCAGTTCGTTCTCGAGGGCGGCGATCTCGGCGGTGAGCAGGCGTCGTTCGGCGGCGAGCCGTAGCCGGCGCGCCTCCAGCAGGCGTGGCTCCACGCCCTCGGCGGGCACCGCGGCCGGCAATCCGTCGAGGGTCTTGCGCGCCTCGGCCAGCCTGGCCGGGATCTGCGAGCGGCGGACCGTGCGCCGATCGGCCTCCTGTTCCAGGGTGTTGACGTCCTTCTGCGCGGTCTGCCAGGCGAGCTGGGCCTCGGCCAGCCTCGGCTCCAGGTCACGTACCTTGGCGCCCTCGGCGACCACCGGCGCCGGCGGCGCCTGCAGGTCGGCGATCTGCTGGCGCACCTGGGCGAGCCGGGCCGGCGCACCATCCTTCTCGACGAGAGCGGCGGCCGCCTGCGCGGCGAACGCATCGCCGTCGCGGGTGTGTTCGATGGCCCGCGTGAGGGCGTCGACGATCGGCGCCCGCTGCTCCTCGGTGAGGGTCGCGTCGTTCTTCAGGCCGTCGAGGCGCGCCTGCAGCGAGGCGACGGTCTCCTGCGGGGTGGCCGGCGCCGGCTTCGGCGGGTCCTGGGCAGGCGGCTGCGCCGCGAGGCCGAGGGCCAGGAAGGCGGCGAGCAGGACGCGGAGCACGGGGGGCGAGGCCAAGTGGACGCCGAGTATAGGCGCGCGCGAGCCGAGGCCCGCACCTAGCATGGGGCGATGCTCCGTCCCGCGTGGCTTGTCGTGCTCGTCGTTTGCGTCGTGCCTGCCGTGGCCCAGGAGTCGCATCGCTCGCGCCCCAACGTGATCGTGGTCCTGGCCGACGACCTCGGCTACGGCGAACTGGGCTGCTACGGCCAGGAGCGGATCAAGACCCCCAACCTGGACCGGATCGCCACCGAGGGCGTGCGCTTCACCGACTTCTATGCCGGCAATCCGGTCTGCGCGACGTCGCGCTGCGTGCTCTTGACCGGCAAGCACACCGGCCACGCCTTCATCCGCGACAACCACGAGCTCGGCCGGGACGTCGAGGGGCAGATGCCGTTGCCGGCCGGCACCGTGACCCTCCCCGGCCTGCTGCAGCAGAACGGCTACGCCACCGCCTGCGTCGGCAAATGGGGCCTCGGCCCGGCGGGATCCGAGGGCGCGCCCGGCAACCACGGCTTCGACCTGTTCTTCGGCTACCTCTGCCAGAAGCAGGCCCACAACTACTACCCGACCCATCTCTGGCGGAACGAGCAGAAGGTCGTCTACGAGGGCAATACGCCGCGGCAGCGCAAGGAGGCGGTCTACGCCTGCGACGCCATGCTGACCGAGACCCTGGGCTGGCTGCGGGCCCGGAAGGGCAGGGACCAGCCGTTCTTCCTCTACTACGCCTCGCCGATCCCGCACCTGGCCCTGCAGATCCCGGCGGCGGAGCTGGCGGCCTACGACGGCGCCTTCGACGATCCGCCCTACGACGGCAAGAAGGGCTACCTGCCGCACCCGCGGCCGCGGGCCGCCTATGCCGCGATGATCTCGCGGCTCGACCGGGAGGTCGGCGAGATCCTCGCCTGCCTGGACGAGATCGGCGCCGCAAGCGACACCCTGGTGCTGTTCACCAGCGACAACGGCGCCACCTACACCGGCGGCGCCGACACCGGGTTCTTCCAGAGCAACGGCGCCCTGTCGGGCCGCAAGGGCCAGCTCCAGGAGGGCGGCATCCGCGTGCCCACCCTGGCCTGGTGGCCAGGCCGGATCGCGCCCGGCCGCACCAGCGGCTGGATCGGACACGGCATGGACGTGATGCCGACGGTGCTGGCGGCGGCCGGCGTCGCCGCGCCCTCGGACCTGGACGGCATCAGCTTCCTGCCGCTGCTCACCGGCGAAGGCGTCCAGCCGGATCACACCCACCTCTACTGGGAGTTCCCGGGCTACGGCTACCAGCAGGCCGTCCGCATGGGCCGCTGGAAGGGCCTCCGGCAGCGGATGGGCAGGGGCACGGTCCCGACCCGTCTCTACGACCTGCAGGAAGACCTCGCGGAGACCACCGATGTCGCGGCAGCGCACCCCGAGGTCCTGGCGCGGATCGAGGAGCTGTTCCGGACCTCGCGCACGCCGTCCAAGGAGTTCCCCTTCCCCGCCCTGGACGGGGTGCCGGCAGGCGACCGCGACCGGTAACCTGGGGGCCGGCCACGGCGGGTCGCAACCCGGCGGCCCGGTGGCCGCTGCGGCGCCCTGCCATGAAGCACCTCGCCCGTTCCGTTCTCTGCCTCCTGCTGGCGCTCCTGTCCGGCTGCCTCGAGTTCGACTCCCAGGAGGTCGTCATCCATTACGACCCGCAGAAGGACCAGATCGACGCCCTGTTCCTCTATCGCGGGCTCTACGCCGAGGGCGCCAGCGCCGGCAAGGAGGGCACCATGGAGAAGGTGCTGCGGGATCTGGACCAGGCCCTGGCCCGCGGCGAGTTCGCCTTCTGGTGCAACTGGCCGTTCGCGGTGGACCCGACCAAGACCAAGGGCCCAGCCGCCGGTCTGCTGCCGCACGTGGAGGTCGAGACGGGTGGCCTGTTCACCGATCCGAAGGGCGTCCTGTGCGGCTACCAGTTCGTGCGGGTGAAGGGCGCCAAGGACTTCCTCGGCAAGCTCAACATGTTGCTGGAAATAGGCTTACAAGCGGGGATCGCGGGCGGCATCGATGCCTACGGCCCCGATCACAAGCTCGACGGGGACACCCGCGACCTGGTCCGCGAGTTCCTTCGCGACGGCCAGAAGCTGCTCACCCTGGAGCCCGGCCGGATCGTCCTGCGGGCGCCGTGCAGCGCCGCCGACCACGCCTGGCTGAAGGACCAGGTGGCCACCCACCTGCGGGTGAACGTGCGCGGCGAGGTGCTGAACGAGGCAGTGCGGCAGCGGCTGGCGGCGGGGGAGGAGGGCATCGACCTGGATGCGATCATGGTCCCGGCCCGCGACCTGGACGGGGCGCTGCAGCGGTCGCCGAGCTTCCGCTTCTTCTGGGAGAACGACATCTCGATCCAGCGCGACCCGGAGCTGACCACGGTGACCCTCGGGGTGGCCGGCCAGCCGGACCTGCGGATCCGCAAGGCCAGCGACGGCGCCTACGGCGAGTCCCTGCTGGCCGCCCTCCGGGAACGGGGCGACAGGATCGAGGCGGGGGTGCCCGACCAGGAGATCGAGCGCCGGTTCGCCGCGTTCCGGGAGCGCGAGGCGGTGCTGCCGCCGGAGCTGGCGGCGCTGCGCGCGAAGTGAGCGACCCGGCGGGAGGCCCCGGATTCCGCGGGAATTCGGGGCAGAACGCCGACGCACAGGGAGCTAGACTCCCGCGCGTCATGAGCAAGAAGCGCAACCAAGTCACTTCCCCGGTCACCGAGTCCACCAACCCCACCACCACCACCGCGAGCATCGCCAGCACGGCGACCATCGAGCCGACGGTCACGGCGACGCCGGGCACCGCGGTCGAGCTGCCCGCCACCGCCGCCGCGCCGGTCACCATGCCGACGCGCAAGAGCAAGCCACGCGGCAAGGCCAAGGCCAAGCCCGCTGCGAAGAGCAAGGCGAAGGCGAAGCCGGCGAGCAAGGCCAAGGGCAAGCCCGCCAAGGCCACCGCGAGCAAGAGCGGCAAGCGCCCGCTGAAGGCCGCCGCCAAGAGCAAGACCGCCGCGAAGGGCAAGACGAAGAAGGCCACCGCCAAGGCCCGCCCGGTCGCGAAGAAGAAGAAGTGATCCCGTCGAAGTAGCATCGCCCGCGGCGATGGACGTCCTGCACGTGCTGCACCAGTTTCCGCCCGACACCCGGGGCGGATCCGAGAGCTACGTGCGGGACGTCGTGCTGTACCAGCGCGCGCATGGCGTCGATGCCCAGGTGCTGAGCGGCACCATGCAGCCCCGGCCGCAGGTCGGCGTCGAACGGCGTGACGTCGACGGCATCCCGGTGCATCGCCTGCACCGCGCCGACCTCTACTTCGACCATCACGCGGTGGCGTGGAACGCCGAGGTCTCGGCCCTCTACGCCGACCTGCTGCGGCGCTGGCGGCCACGCGTCGTGCACCTGCATCACTGGGTGCGGCTCAGCAGCGACCTGGTGGCGGTGGCGCACGGCCTCGGCATTCCGACGGTGGTGACGCTGCACGACTTCTACACGTCGTGCCCGCGCGCCTTCCGCATGCGCAAGGACAGCGCCGCCTGCCGCCGGCCGCTGTCGCCGGCGAGCTGCCGCGACTGCGTGCCGAAGTACGGTGACGAGGGGTCCGCCGAGCTCGACGAGGGCATCGCCCTGTTCGCCGATGGCTACCGCAGCGAACTGGCGCTGGCAGCCGCCGTGCTGGTGACGGTGGGCAGCACCGCCGACCTGCTGGCGGCCAGCACCGGCACGCCACGGGCTCGCTATCGCGTGCTGTCGCTCGGCTACCGCCGCCGCTTCGGCGGCGCGCCGCCGCTGCCGGAACCCGCCGCCGGCGAGACCTTCCGCTTCGCCTACTGGGGCAGCGTCGGCGCCCACAAGGGCATCGACGTGCTGCTGGCGGCTTTCGCTCATCTGCGCCAGCCCGGCGTCGACGCCGAACTGCACGTGCTGGGCGACCTGGCGACCCCCGAACTCGCCGCGGCGCTCCGCCAGCAGGCCTCCGGCCTGCCGGTCACGTTCCACGGGCCTTTCACCCCTGCCGAACTGCGAAGGGTGGCCCCGCACGCCGGCGTGTTCCCCAGCACCTGCCTCGAGACCTTCGGCATCGTGCTGGACGAGTGCTTCGAGCTGGGCCTGCCGGCGATCGTCAGCGACCACGGCGCGCTGCCGGAACGGGCCGCCGGCGGCGGCCTGCGGGTGCCGCCGGGCGACGCCGCGGCGCTCGCCGAGGCGATGGCGCGCCTCGTTGCCGAGCCGGCGCTGCGGGCCCGCCTCCGCGCCGCCCGCCCGGCCCTGCCGCCGGAGCTGCCGGCCCACTGCGCCGAGTTGGCGGCGATCTACGCCGCGGCGACACCGGGCCAGGGTGCGGCGTTGCCCGGCGCGCGGCGGCTGGCGTTCGCGGCCCTGCAGCAGGCGACTGCCGCGCGCCGCGTCTGGCCGCCCGGCGGGCCGCGCTAGAGGCGACGCGTCGCTGGCGCTACACTGCCGGCCCTTTTCCCCGACCCCAACCGCGGCGAGACCCCAGCGATGGCCGAGAAGATCACCATGTCCAAGGCGGGCCTGAACGTGCCCGCCGAGCCCATCATCCCCTACATCGAAGGCGACGGCACCGGTCCCGACATCTGGCGGGCCAGCCAGCTGGTGATGGACGCGGCGGTGCAGAAGGCCTACGGCGGCAGGAAGAAGATCGCCTGGAAGCAGGTGCTGGCCGGCGAGGCTGCATTCCAGCAGACCGGCAACTGGCTGCCCGACGAGACCGTCACCGCGTTCCGCGATCACCTGATCGGCATCAAGGGTCCGCTGACCACGCCGGTGGGCGGCGGCATCCGCAGCCTGAACGTCGCGCTGCGCCAGCTCCTCGACCTCTACGTCTGTCTCCGGCCAGTGTGCTGGTTCAAGGGCGTGCCGAGCCCGGTGAAGGAGCCGCACAAGGTCGACATGGTGATCTTCCGCGAGAACACCGAGGACATCTACGCCGGCATCGAGTGGGCCGCCGGCACGCCCGAGGCGCAGAAGGTGCTCGACTTCATCGCCAGGGAGTTCCCGCAGGCCTTCGGCAAGATCCGCTTCGGCACGGCCGAGAAGGTGGCCGGCTGGCAGGCGGCGCTGGAAGGCATCGGCGCCCCGCACCGCGAGCTGCCGGTGCAGGTCGGCATCGGCATCAAGCCAGTCTCCTACCTCGGCACCGAGCGCCTGGTGCACAGCGCCATCGGCTATGCGATCGCCAACAAGCGCAAGTCGGTGACCCTGGTGCACAAGGGCAACATCATGAAGTTCACGGAAGGCGCCTTCGCCGACTGGGGCTACAAGGTGGCGCGCGACTACTACGGTGCGGTCGAGCTGGACGGAGGTCCCTGGCACGTCATCCCCGAAGGCAAGCCGGGCGCCGGCCTGATCATCAAGGACGCGATCGCCGATGCCTTCCTGCAGCAGATCCTGCTGCGGCCGGCCGAGTACGACGTCGCCGCCACGCTCAACCTCAACGGCGACTACCTGTCGGATGCGCTCGCCGCGCAGGTCGGCGGCATCGGCATCGCGCCGGGCGCCAACATCAACTACGTCACCGGCCATGCCGTGTTCGAGGCCACCCACGGCACCGCGCCGAAGTACGCCGGCCTGGACAAGGTCAATCCGGGCTCGGTGATCCTCTCGGGCGAGATGATGCTGCGCTACCTGGGCTGGACCGAAGCGGCGGACGCCATCATCGGCGCGATGGACCGCGCCATCGGCGCCAAGCGCGTGACCTACGATTTCGCCCGCCTGATGGAGGGTGCGACCGAGGTCAAGTGCTCGGAGTTCGGCGACGCGATCATTGCGGCGATGTAGGTCGGGGCGAGCGGCTCACGCTGCAGCGCAGACTGCCCGCGAAAGCGGGCAGTCTGCTTTGCGGGCTCAGGATTCGAAGCCGGTGGCGAAGATGGCCGGGCCCGGGTTCTCGTAGGCGCCGACATCGCAGCGCGCCTCGCCGTCTTCGTCCCCATCGACGGGACGAGCGGTGCCGCGCGCGTCGAACGGCTCGCAGCTGGCCGCTGCCGCGATGCTGTCGATGACGCCGCTGCCGTCGAACTGCAGCACCGGGACCAGTCCGGGCGTCTCGTCGTAGACCACCGTGCCCAGCGGTCCGGCCGGCAGGGCGCCCGAGGCGAGCGGGCTGCAGCTGGCGTCGCTCAGGTAGTTCTGCCCGATGACGGCGTTGGGAAAGCCGTTCACGTCGAAGCCGCAGGCGCTGCCCGAGAACGGCGGCGCGAGCAGGTTGGCGCCGAATACATCGACGCTGGAGCCGAGCGCGAACCAGAGGTGCGAGCCACCCAAGGCATCGTTCCGGTAGAAGCTGTTGTTGCGCGCCGAGAGCAGGGCGAAGTCGAGGTGCAGGGCACCGCCGTCGCCGCTCACGCTGTTGTCGATGAAGCTGCTGTTGACCAGGCTCAGGAAGGGCAGCTCGCCGGGTGCGCCCGCGCGGGCCGCGATCGCTCCGCCGTTGATCGACGCGTTGGCGTTGAAGCTGCTGCGTGAGATCTGCATGAGGCAATCGGTGCAGACGAACAGGATCGCTCCGCCGATTGCGGCGCCGCCGGTGGGGAAGTTGGAGTTCAGGTCGAAGCGGCTGTCGCTGA
>CAZMGG010000076.1:25355-27086 GCA_964565715.1 uncultured candidatus Brocadiaceae bacterium
GCACCGCCGGAGCTGAAGGCGTTGGCGCCGTTCGGAGCGCTGGCGGCGTTGGCGAGGAAGCTGCTGCGGCTGACATCGAGGTCGCTGCGCACATAGAGGGCACCACCGGAGGACTGGCCGTTGGCGAGCGTGGCGACGGCGGTGTTCTGCTCGAAGACTGCGTCGCTGATGGCGACCAGGCCATCCAGCCGGTCCCAGCGGATCGCGCCGCCGAAGGCCAGGCTGCCCTGCTCGACCACGCATTCGCGGAAGGCGACGCGCGTGACCGTGAGGCTGCCGACCGCTGTCCCGTCGCCGTCCACGCAGCCGCCTTCGTCGCCGCCCGCACGTCCGCGACGCAGGATCAGGTCGCTCAGCACCAGTTGGGCGTTGCTGGCGGCGGCCTGGAACAGGCGATGCTGTCCGCCGCCGTCGATGCGCGGTTCCTTGTCGCCGCCCTGGACCTCGACGCTGGCGGCGGTGAAGGCAGGCAGCGGGCTCGCCAGGGCGATCACGCCCTCGACCGGGAACGGATCGGGAAAGGTGATGGTGCCGCCGCCGGCCAGGTTCACCGCCTCGATGGCGGCGCGCAGGCTGCCTGGGCCGGCGTCCGCCGTGGTGGTGACCTCGGCGGCCTGGAGGGTGCCGCCGAGCAGCAGGGCGGCGTAGAGGGCGACTCGACGCGGGAGGCGTGGCATGACCGTTCCTGTTGGTTAACGCGCTGGGATACGGACCGCCGGGCGCATTCGCGACACGCCCCGTCGGCTTGCGCGGAACCGAGCCCGCGGCGCAGACTCTGTCGCCTTTTCGCAACAGAAGCATCGAGCATGGCCGACGCCCTGATCCTCATCGTGGACGATGAACCCGACATCCGCGCGCTCCTCAAGGACGTGTTGGGGGACGAAGGCTATCGGGTCGCGCTCGCTGCGAACGCTGGCGAGGCGCGCGAGCGGCTGGCGGCGGCGCCGCCCGATGCGGTGCTGCTGGACATCTGGATGCCGGGCGAGGATGGCCTCGCCCTGCTGCGCGCCTGGCAGGCCGGTGGCCTGCCCTGCCCGGTGGTGATGATGTCCGGCCACGGCACGATCGAAACCGCGGTCGAGGCGACCCGCCTCGGCGCCTACGACTTCATCGAAAAGCCCATCACCCTGGCCAAGCTGCTGATCACGCTCGAGCGCGCGCTCGAGGCCGCACGCCTGAAGCGCGACAACGCGGCGCTGCGTCGCCAGGTGCAGCATGCCGGACCGCCGCTGGGCGAGAGCGAGGCCATGCGCCAGCTTCGCGTCCGCCTGGAGCGTCTCGCCGGGCACGATGCGCCGGTGCTGCTGCGCGGCGAGGCCGGCAGCGGCAAGGAGAGCCTGGCGCGCTGGCTGCATGGCCTGGGCGCGCGCCGCGATGGTCCGTTCCTTGCGGTCGGACCGGGCAGCATCGCGCCCGCGCAGGCCGCGGCCAGCCTGTTCGGCGCCGAGCACGAAGGCCAGGTCCAGGCCGGGCTGCTGGAGCAGGCCCAGGGCGGCACCCTGTTCCTCGACGAAGTGGCGGAACTCGCTCCCGAGCTGCAGCTGCGCCTGTCCAGCGCGCTGGAGCGGCGCAGCCTGCTGCGCATCGGCGGCACGCGCGCGGTCGAGCTGGACGTGCGTCTGCTCGCGGCCACGGCGCAGGATCTGGAGGCGCTGGTGCGGGCCGGGCAGTTCCGCGAGGAACTCTACTACCAGCTCAATGTGGTGCCGCTGGACGTGCCGCCGCTGCGCC
>CAZMGG010000077.1:0-26446 GCA_964565715.1 uncultured candidatus Brocadiaceae bacterium
GTATGCGCCGCTGGTGGAGCACGTCGCCCACCGCAGCGACCTCAACTACGTGCTCGGCGAGATGATCGCCGAGCTGAACGTCGGCCACGCCTACATCAGCGGCGGCCTCCTCGGCGCCCCGGACCGCACGCCGGTGGCGCTGCCCGGCTGCCGCTTCGAGTTCGACGCCCAGGCCGGCCGCTATCGCATCGCCGGCCTGCTGGCCGGCGAGAACGACGACCCCTACTACCGGTCGCCGGCGACCGCCGTCGGCGTCGACCTCCGGCCCGGCGACTACGTGCTGGCGATCGACGGCGTGGAGCTGACGCCGGCGGTGAACCCGTATCGCCTGCTGCGCGGCAAGCTCGGCCGCACGATCACGTTCCGCGTCAACACCGCGCCCAAGGCCGAAGGCGCCCGCGAGGTCGCCCTGCAGGGCATCGCCAGCGAGAGCCGGCTGCGCTACCTGGACTGGGTCACCCGCAACCGCGCCCGCGTCGCCGAGCTGAGCCAGGGCCGGCTCGGCTACCTGCACATCCCCGACATGGGCGAGGACGGCATCCGCGTGTTCATCAAGGAATACTACGCCCAGCGCGACAAGGACGGTCTCGTCATCGACGTGCGCCACAACGGCGGCGGCAACGTCTCGCAGATGCTGCTCGACCGGCTCGGCCGCGAGCTGCTGATGGTCACCCACGGCCGCACCACCGGCACCACCCTGTATCCGTCGGCCACCTTCCACGGCCACCTGGTGTGCCTGCTGAGCCAGAACTCGGCCAGCGACGGCGACATCTTCCCGGCGATGTTCCGGCGCGCGGGGCTGGGCAAGCTGGTCGGCAAGCGCTCCTGGGGCGGCATCATCGGCATCACCAACCGCGGCATGCTGATGGACGGCGGCACCGTCAACGTGCCGGAGTTCGGCAACACCGAGCCCGGCCCCGAGTGGACCATCGAGGGCACCGGCGTCAGCCCCGACATCGAGATCGACAACGAGGTGCCGGCGGTGCTGGCGGGCCGCGACCCGCAGCTCGAGAAGGGTGTCGAGGTCCTGCTGGCGCAGATCGCCGCCGAGCCGATGCCGCGGCCGGTGCCGCCGCCGCCGCCGGTGCGGACCGGACGCTGAGGATCGTCTACCATGACCCCCATGCACGACCCCGAAGCCGTCCAGCGTGCCAGGAACCGTCAGAGCTGGCCGGTGGTCCTGCGCGAGTTGGGCAAGGAGGATCCTCCGTCGCCGGGTGGTCCGGCCGCCTGCCTCGCGTGCATGTGGGAGCTGGCCCTGCAGTCCTGGCGGTTGGCGGGAGTGACGCTGCCGGACTACGAGCGTGCCGCCACCCCCATCCGGCTGATACGACGGCACGAGGCGACATGAGCCTGCTCGACGGACTGAACCAGGACTTCCGGGACATGGTGGAGGCCCTCGTCACCGAAGGCGCCGACTTCCTGATCGTCGGCGCCTACTCCGTGAGTTATCACGGTCATCCACGAGCGACCGGCGACCTGGACCTGCTGGTTCGTCCCACCGCCGAGAACGCCGCCCGCGTGTGGCGGGCCCTGCAGCGCTTTGGGGCCCCAGCGGCTGCCTTGGGCATCACGGAAGCCGACCTCACCAATCCGGACATCGTTTGCCAGATCGGCCTGCCGCCACGGCGGATCGACCTGCTGACCTCACTGAGCGGCGTCCGTTTCGAGGAAGCATGGGCGGGACGCAGCTGTCAGGACTGGCATGGCCGTCCGATCTGCTTCCTTGGGCTCGATGCCCTGCTGGCGAACAAGCGCATTGCGGGCCGCCCGAAGGACCTGGCGGACATCGACGCACTGCTGCGTCTGCACCCGCGCAGCTGAGCCTTGGGCCACGTCATCCGACCCGGTCGCCGGCGCTGCCAGCCGGGCGCCCGGCGGCAGGCGGCAGCCCCAGCACTGCCACCGCCGACAGCAGCGCGCAGCCGGCCCCGACCCAGAGGGCCGGCGCGAACGAGCCGGTGCTGACGAACAGCCAGCCGATCAGGGGCTGGGTGAACAGCTGGGCGCCGCGGGCCACGTTGTAGAAGGTCGAGGCGGCGGTGGCGCGCAGCTCCGGCGGATACAGCACGCCGAACAGCGCGCCGAAGCACGACCAGGTCCCGGCCCCAAGCCCCATCAGCCCGATCGCCACGGTCAGCGCCCAGAGATCGCCCAGCAGCTCCGGCAGCCGCCACGCCACCAGGCCCTGGCCCAGCGCGAACAGCACGCCGAACAGCACGAACATGCGCAGCCGGCCGAAGCGCGCCGCCAGGAAGCCGAACGCCACGTCGGCCGCCACGTGCACGGCGTTGACCTGGATCTGGAACCAGCCGACCTGCTGCGGGGTCGCCGCCGCGTCGCGCAGCAGCGCCTGCGGCAGCCACGCGTAGACGCACCAGAAGCCGCTCATGTGCAGCACCAGGATGGTCAGCAGCAGCAGGCTCGGCCGCCGCAGCCCACCGCGGAACAGGTCCCGCGCCGGCCGCGGCGCCGTCCCGGCGGCCACCACCGGGCCGTCGGCGGGCATCGCCCAGCGGGCCAGCAACGCCACCGCCGCCGGCAGCGCCGACAGCAGGTAGCACCACCGCCAGCCGAGGACCGGCGCGACGAAGCAGCCCACCGCCGCCGCCAGCGCCATCGCCACCGGACTGCCGGCCTGCAGGATGGCGTGGGCGCGGTCCCGCTGCCGCCCTTGGAAGCGTTCGGCGATCACCGCATGACCGACGCCCCATTCGCCGCCCACCCCGAGCCCGGTGACCAGCCGCGCCAGCAGCAGCGTGCCGAAGTCGGCGGCGAGCCCGGTGGCCAGGGCCCCCAGCGAGTAGCACAGGATGCTGGCGGTGAGCGCGCGCCGCCGACCGACCCGGTCGGCCAGGCGGCCGAAGGCGAAACCGCCCACGGCCGTCGCCAGCAGGGTCCAGCCGTCGATCCAGGCGATCGCCGAGCCCAGCGGCAGCCCGAGGTCGGTGGCCACGCTGCCCTTGACGAAGGCGAACAGGATCAGGTCGTAGAAGTCGAAGACCCAGCCGAGCCAGCAGAACAGCAGCACGCGGCCCCGGCCCTGCGCCCACAGCCCTGACCAGCCCGAGCGTTCCTGCATATGCGGCAGGCACGGTAGCCGCGGCCCCCGGGGGAAGGCCACGCCGGACTGCCGCCGGACCGCCGCCGCCGGTATGGTGCCGGCCCCGATGTTCGTGCCCGAACGCCAGCGCACCGTCCCCGTCCGCGTCCGCACCGCCACCGTCGGCGGCTGCGCGCCGGTCGTGGTGCAGTCGATGACCAACACCGACACCGCCGACGCGGCGCAGACGGCGCAGCAGATCGCCGAGCTGTTCCGCGCCGGCTCCGAGCTGGTGCGAATCACGGTCAACACCCAGGAGGCGGCGGCGGCGGTGCCCGAGATCCGCCGGCGCCTGCAGGACCAGGGTCTCGACGTGCCGTTGATCGGCGACTTCCACTACAACGGCCACGTGCTGCTGCGGAAGTTCCCGGCCTGCGCCGCGGCGCTCGACAAGTACCGCATCAACCCGGGCAACGTCGGCAAGGGCGCCAACCACGACCGCAACTTCGCGACGATGATCGAGGTCGCCGTCGAGCACCAGAAGCCGGTGCGGATCGGCGTCAACGCCGGTTCGCTGGACCAGGATCTGCTGTCGGACCTGATGGAGCGGAACGCCGCCCTGCCGGAGCCGGCGGCCGCCCAGGCGGTGTTCCTGGAGGCGATGGTGCAGAGCGCGCTGCGTTCGGCCCACGCCGCCGAGGAACTGGGCCTGCGGCGGGAGCAGGTGATCCTGTCCTGCAAGATCTCGCGGGTGCAGGAGCTGGTGCGGGTCTACGCGATGCTGGCGGAGCGCACCGACCACGCCCTGCACCTCGGCCTCACCGAGGCCGGCATGGGCATGAAGGGCACGGTCGGCTCGGCGGCGGCGCTGGCGATCCTGCTGCAGCGCGGCATCGGCGACACCATCCGCGTGGCGTTGACGCCGGAGCCCGGCCAGAGCCGCACCCAGGAGGTGCGGATCGCCCAGCAGATCCTGCAGACCCTCGACATCCGGCCGTTCCTGCCGCAGGTCACCGCCTGCCCGGGCTGCGGCCGCACCACCAGCACCTACTTCCAGCAGCTCAGCCAGCAGGTCGAGAGGTTCCTCGGCGAACGCATGCCGGTCTGGAAGGCGCACAAGCCGCAGGCGGCGAAGCTGCAGGTGGCGGTGATGGGCTGTGTGGTGAACGGCCCCGGCGAGAGCAAGGCGGCCAACCTCGGCATCTCGCTGCCGGGCACCGGCGAGGCGCCGCGCTCGCCGGTGTTCGTCGACGGCCAGCACGTGGCGACGCTGGAGGGCCCGACCCTGGCCCAGGACTTCCTGCGGATGATCGAGGACTACGTGCAGCGGATGCCGTGAGCCTACGCCGGCCCGCGGGCCACCCAGCGCGGCGGCTCGACACCGCCCTGCCGCAGCAGCAGGTTGCACTGGGCGGCGTGATGCTGCACGTGCCGCAGGTTGTAGAGCAGCACCTCGAGCAGCGTGCCCTGGATCGAGCCGAAGGTCCGCGGCGCGGCGAGGTCGACGGCGGCCGGCCCGTGCAGGACCGCGCGCAGGCGCGCCCGGCCGTGGGCCAGGTAGCCCAGCAGCTCGTCCGGGCGGTAGACCCGCGGCGGCAGGACGCCGCTGGGATCCAGTTCCTCGAGGCCGAACGGCGGTGGCGGGCGGAAGTCCGCCGGATCCGGCGCCAGGTAGTGATCGAGCCAGAAGAGCGTGTGGTAGACGAGGTACCAGAACGCGGGCGCGGCGCCGGGCTCCGCCCAGCGGCCAGCGGGACAGGCGGCGATGGCGTTGCCCAGCATCGCCAGCGCCGCCTCGAACTGACCCAGCACGGCGGCTCGGACGCCGTCGGGTCCGGCAGGCATCGGATCGACCACGGCAGAAGGCTCGGCCGGCACCGCCGGCGGGTCAACAACCGGCAGCATCCCTTCAGGTCCCGGCCCGATCCGGCCGATGGCAAGGGTGCCCCGGCACCCCCAGGTCACGCCGGGTTGGAGGCAAGCATGAGCGAGTCGGACGGGACCAAGACCCGGACTGGCGCCGGGTCGGCCGGAGCAGCAGCCCGGTCACCCGTGATCCACGTGGTCGACGACGAATCGTCGATCCGCGCCCTGTTCGAACGGCTCGGCCCGCAGGCCGGCGCCGAGGTGCGCACCTACGCCACCGCCGGCGCGTTCCTGGCCGCCGCGCGCGACGACCGGCCGGGCTGCCTCGTCCTCGACGTGCACCTGCCGGATCGCAACGGCATCGAGGTGCTGCGCGAGCTCTCGGAGCGTGACGATCGGATCCCGGTCATCGTGATCAGCGGCATGGCCTCGGTGCAGCACGCCGTCGGCGCCCTCAAGCTCGGCGGGCTCGACTACGTCGAGAAGCCGTTCACCAGCGGCGAGATCCTGCCGGCCATCGCCCGGGCCATCGACTGCGATCGGCAGCGCCGCGCCGCCCAAGGCGAGCTGCGCGAGCTGCGCACGCGCTTCGCCCGCCTCACCCCGCGGGAGCTGGAGGTCATGGACCTGGTGGTGCAGGGCAACGCCAACAAGGTCATCGCCTCGCGCCTCGGCGTCAGCGCCAAGACCGTCGAGGTCCACCGCGCCAACGTGATGAAGAAGACCGAGGCCGATTCGCTGGCGCACCTGGTGCGGTTGACCCTGGCCGCCGGCCGCACCTGAGGCCAAGCCTCAGGCCAGCCGGTCCAGGATCAGCGGCCCCCGCCGCCGACGCACGCCGCCCACCGGCATCGCCGCCAGGACCTGTTCGCCGGCCGCCGCCGCCGCTGCCTCGGTGCGGGCGTGCACCAGCGCCAGCGGCTCGCCTTTGGCGACCGCATCGCCCAGCGTCTTCTGCAGCACGATGCCGACCAGCGGATCCACCGCGTCGGTCGGCTGCCGCCGGCCGCCGCCCAGGTCCACCACCGCCGTGCCCAGCAGCATCGGGTCCAGGTCGGCGATGTGGCCGGCCTGCACGCTCGGCACCGGCAGCACCACCGGCGCCCGGCCGAGCCGCGCGGGGTCGTCCAGGATCGCCTCGTCGCCGCCCTGGGCCCGGAGGTTCTGCCGGAAGAAGTCGCGGGCCGAACCGCGGCGCAGGACCTGCTCCAGCGCGCTGCGTCCGGCGCCCGGGTCAGGCGCGATCCCGGCCAGCACCAGCATCTCGGCGCCCAGCGCCAGGGTCACCTCCAGCAGGTCGGCGGGGCCGCGCCCGTCCAGGGCGTCGATCACCTCGGCCACCTCCACCGCGTTGCCGATGGCCAGGCCCAGCGGCAGGTCCATGTCGGTGAGCAAGGCCGTGACCCGGATGCCGGCCGCGCGGCCGGTGGCGACGATCCGTTCCATCAGCGCCCGCGCGTCGTGCTCCTGCCGCATGAACGCGGCGCGGCCCACCTTCACGTCCATCACCAGGCCATCGATGCCCTCGGCGAGCTTCTTGCTCAGGATCGAGCTGGTGATGAGCGGGATGCTCTCGACGGTGCCCGAGACGTCCCGCACGCGGTACATACGCCGGTCCGCGGGCGCCACCTCCGGGCTGGCCTGGGCCATGGCGAAGCCGCAGTGGTCGAGCACCACGGCGAACTCGTCGGCCGACAGATCGGTGCGGTAGCCCGGGATCGCCTCCAGCTTGTCGATCGTGCCGCCGGTGTGGCCAAGGCCGCGGCCCGAGATCATCGGGATGGCCACGCCGCAGGCCGCCACCAGCGGCGCCAGCAGCAGGCTGACCTTGTCACCGACGCCGCCGGTGGAGTGCTTGTCGATCTTCGGCTTCTGGATCTGCGGATGCCGCAGCACCCGACCCGAGTCCCGCATCGCCACGGTCAGCGCCGCGGTCTCGCCGGCGGTCATGCCGTTGCAGCACACCGCCATCAGGAACGCGCCGAGCTGCGCGTCGCCCAGCGAGCCGTCCACCACCCCCCCGATCAGGTCCTCGATCTCGGCGCGGGACAGCTCGCCGCCGTCGCGCTTCCTGGCGATCAGCCGCGCCGGATGCTGCCGCATGGCCGTGGGCTCCTACTGGGCCACCGGGTGCCAGAACGTCTTGATCTCGACGAACGGCTCCACCCACAGCAGCGAACGCAGGCGCTGCGGATCGCGCCACTGCGCCGGCGGCAGGTCGCAGAAGCGCAGCCGCTTCAGGGAGTCCGCCGCCGCCTTGCCGACCTCGGGATCGGGCCGGCCGGCCACCAGCAGCCCGTCCAGATCGCGGTGCGCGGCGAACTGGGGCAGCAGTTCGGTTCGCAGGCCGGCCAGCAGGTTGAGCGCCCCCGCCGGCACGTCGCTGGTGGCGATCGCCTCGCCCAGCGCCAGCCCGGCGAACGGCGACCGCTCGCTGCACAGCGCCACCACGGCGTTGCCGCCGGCCAGCACCGGCAGCACCAGGGCCAGCAGCCCCAGCAGCGCCGGCTGGTCTGGCGCGATCACGCCGACCACGCCGGTGGGCTCGACGGTGCTGAAGTTGAAGAACGGGCCCGCCACCGGGTTCTGCGAGCCGAGCAGGGCGCCGACCTTGTCGCACAGGCCCGCGTACCACGTGCACAGCCCGATGGCGTGGTCGACCTCCTTGCGGGCAGCCGCCGGTGTGGCGCCGCCGAGCCGCAGTTCGCCCACCATCGCGTCGGCCCGGGTCTCCAGCATCTCCGCCAGCCGGTAGAGGATCTGGCCGCGGTGGTAGGCGGTGGCCGAGCTCCAGGGAGCCAGCCCGGCGCGCGCCGCCGTCACCGCGTCGCGCAGGTCCTTGCGGCTGCCCCGGCAGACGTTGTGCTCCGGCGCCGTCGCCGGCTGGTAGCTGCGGCCGGACTCGCTGCGGGGGAACTTGCCGCCGACGAGGAACTTGTAGGTCTTGCGGACGGGAACGGTCATGGGTTGCTCGCTCACCTTGCCGGCGGCGTGGCCGGCTTCACGCTGGCAGGACTCGCGCTCCGACCCCACGCCAGGGCGCCGGCGAACGCCGCCAGCTGGGTCTCGCAGAAGCCGTAGCCGATGCACACGAACAGCAGCAGCACCGACAGCCCCTGGCCGAAGGCCAGGTAGAGCGGCCACAGCACGTAGCCGAGCGCCCAGAACACCAGGCCGGCGCGGAAGGCGGCGCGGAAGCGGCCGCCCCGGCGGCCGAGCAGGGCCAGCAACGCCACGGTGACGAAGCCGAACAGCAGCCGCACGGCGACGTGCAGCAGGCCCTGGCCCATGCCGCCCTCGCCGCCGACCACCCCCTGCAGCACCCCGGTCAGCTCCTGCTCCATCTCCCGGGTCAGCACGAAGTGGACGAACACCGGCCCGAGCAGGGCGTACACCGCGCCGGCCACCAGCGATGCGATCAGGTAGCGCTTCACGGCGAACGGCGGGCGGCGGGGTGGACCACGGGCCGGCGAGCGTAGCGCCGGCCCGCCCCGATCTACAGGCCGACGGTGAGCTGGCCGCCGTTGCTGGTCACCACCCCCAGCGGATTGGCGGCGGGACTGAAGGTGGCCGCCTGCAGATCCACCACCAGGCCCAGCAGGTTGACGTTGTTGGGGATCGGCAGCGGGAACGTCACCGAACTGCCGCCGACGGGCTGGAACAGGTTGGCGGAGCCCTGCAGGTTCACGTACTGGCGGCAGGTCGGCATGCCGAGCCCGCCCAGGTCGAGGTTGGCGGTGCCGAACGCCATGATCAGCGCCGCGAGGCCGGAGCCCGCCGGCACGCCGGTCACCTGCAGCTGGAAGGTGCCGTTGATGGCCGGCCGGCTGCCCGGAGCCGCGTCGAGGGCGAGCGGCACCGAGCCCACCGCGCCCACCGCGAACGGCAACGACGCGGAGATGTCGAGCACGCCCGGATCGGCGGCGCTGCCGCCCTCGGTGACGCCCACCAGCGACGAGCCGGCCGGCAGCGACAGGGCGCCGTAGCTGACCACGAACTCGCCGCTCGGCAGCAGCACGACCTGCAGGGTGTTGGCCGAGCCGGCCTGGGCGTACTGCGGCACCGCCACCCAGGTGACCATGGCGCGCTGCGGGCTGGCGTCGAAGAACACCTGCCCGCCGGCGCTCGGATCGAGATCCGCCCAGAGCATGGCGATGCGCGGCCCCTGCAGCAGGAAGTCGGTCAGCGACACCCCGGGTTGCGACAGCGTGCCGCCGGTCATCCACAGGAAGCCGTTGGAGCTGACGTCGACGGTGTTCAGCGTGTTGCCCAGGAACGGGAACGCGAACGGCAAGGCGAACGGCAGCACCTGGTCGTCGCCGACCACCTGCTGCGCGGCATAGGTCGTGTCGAGCCCGGGGCCGGCGCTGGCGCGGTAGCCGCCGCCCGCCGCTGGCTGGTAGCGGATGCTGCGGTTCTGCAGATCGACCTGACCCGAGCCGAACGTCTCGTAGAAGGTGAGCCCGTGCGGACAGCCGTTGCCGAGGCGACGCCACGCCGCCACCGTGTTGCACTGGGGGCGAGGCAGCGCCACGTAGGCCGACGCACCGGTGGGCAGGAACTCGATGGAGCGGCCGATCAGGTTGAACTGGCCCGAGGCGAACAGCTGGTGCGCCGTGGCGGTGCTCATGGTCACCGCGCCGCCGGGGAACAGGCTCGACCAGACCACCGGATTGGCGGTCGCAGCGGCCCCCGGGCTCATGCCGACGATCTGGCTGCCCGGGTTGAAACCGCCCAGCACCGCGGTGATGCCCGGGTCATAGAAGAAGAAGATGCCGCCGCCGTCGACGATCTGGCACTGCAGCGTGATCGGCGTGGTGCGGTTGTACTCGTAGACGCGATCCCAGGTGATCACCGCCCGCGCCGGGTTGGCGCCGCTGGCGGGCACCGCGCTGAACCAGACCTGGCCGCTGCCGGGCGCCGACGGATCGAAGTCGTTCCACAGCGGACAGATCCGCGGCCCGGCGGTGAGCAGTTCGTTGACCGACGGCGAGTAGTCCCACGGGTTGGTGCCAGGCGCGCCGCCCAGCCAGAAGTAGCCGTTCGAGCAGACGTCGATGGTGGTGTAGGTCTGGCCGTCGAAGGCGAAGCCGAAGCCGAGCTGCATGCCCATGGCGCCGGCATCGTCGCCGAGACCGAGGTTGATGCCGAAGTTCGGGTCGAAGCAGGGCACCTGGGCGAGCGCGCTGCCGGCCAGCAGGGTCGTAAGCACGGCGAGACGGAACGGGGACGTGTTCATGGTTCTTCTCCGGGGGAGCGGGACCGCCCGATCCTACCCGTACCGCCCGCGGGTCGCTGGCTCAGCCCTGGATCAGCGATCCGGCGAACCGCAGATACGCCCGCATGCCCTGCCGGCCGCCCTCACGGCCGAAACCCGACTCCTGGAAGCCGCCAAACGGGCTGGCCGGGTCGAAGCGGTTGAAGGTGTTGTTCCACACCACGCCGGCGCGCAGCCGCTGCGCCAGCCACAGGATCCGCGCCCCCTTGTCGGTCCAGATGCCCGCCGACAGCCCGTAGCTGGTGTTGTTGGCCTTCTCCACCGCCTCCTCCGGCGTGCGGAAGGTCAGCACCGACAGCACCGGGCCGAAGATCTCCTCGCGGGCCACGCGGTGGCTCAGCGCCACGCCGGTGAACATGCTGGGCGGGAACCAGAAGCCCTTCGCCGGCAGCTCGCAGGCGGGCTGGAACAGCTCGGCGCCCTCCTGCACGCCGGCCTCGCACAGCTCGCGGATCCGGCCGAGCTGGGCCCGGCTGTTGATCGCGCCCATGTCGGTGTTCTTGTCCATCGGATCGCCGACCCGGATCCGCGCCATCCGCCGCCGCAGCTTGTCGACGAACAGGTCGTGGATGCTCTCCTGCAGCAGCAGGCGCGAACCGGCGCAGCAGACGTGCCCCTGGTTGAAGAAGATGCCGCGCACGACGCCCTCGACGGCCTGGTCGATCGCCGCGTCCTCGAACACGACGTGGGCCGCCTTGCCGCCGAGTTCCAGGGTGAGATCGACGCCGCGGCCGGCGGTGATGCGCTGGATCTCCTTGCCGACCTCGGTGCTGCCGGTGAACGCCACTTTGGCGAGATCCGGGTGCCGGACCAGGGCGGCGCCGGTGCGGCCGTCGCCGGTGAGCACGTTGACCACGCCCGGCGGCAGCTCCGCCTGCTGGCAGATCTCGGCGAGCCGCAGCGCCGTCAGCGGCGTCGTCTCGGCGGCCTTCAGCACCACGGTGTTGCCCGCCGCCAGCGCCGGCGCGATCTTCCACGCCGCCATCAGCAGCGGGAAGTTCCACGGGATCACCTGACCGATCACGCCGAGCGGCTCGGGCCGCTCGCCGGGGAAGCACAGGTCCAGCTTGTCGGCCCAACCAGCGTGATAGAAGAAGTGCTGCGCCGCCAGCGGCACGTCGACGTCCCGCGACTCGCGGATCGGCTTGCCGCCATCCATGGTCTCCAGGCAGGCCAGCTCGCGGGCCCGTTCCTGGATCAGCCGGGCGATGCGGAACAGGTAGCGCGCCCGGGCCTCGCCGGACAGCTTGCGCCACGGCCCGAACGCCGCCCTGGCCGCCTGCACCGCCCGATCCACCTCCTTCGGCCCGGCCTGCGGCACCTGGCACAGGACCGCCTCGGTGGCCGGGTCGATCGTCGTCAGCCACTCGCCCTTCGGCTCCAGGAACTCGCCGCCGACGAAGATGCCCTGCCGCTCGGGCAGCGCGAAGTGGTCGGTGCTCTCGGCGGCGGGCGCGTAGCGCCACTTCTCGCCGAACACCAGCGCCGGCACCCCGGCCGCGCGGGCCTGATCGTCCTTCTGCTTCACCATGGCTCGTTTGCTCCGTGTGGCTGGGCTCAGTCGGCGCTGAAGTCGCGCGGGCGCTGGTAGCGGCCGGTCTGTTCCTTCTGCAGCTGCATCAGCACGTCGTTGAGCAGCGAACTGGCGCCGAAGCGGAACCAGCGTGGCTCCAACCAGAGATCGCCGCAGGTCTCGTTGATCAGCACCAGGTAGCGCAGCGCGTCCTTGGCGGTGCGGATGCCGCCGGCGGCCTTCACCCCCACCATCCGACCCGTCTCCAGGAAGTGGTCGCGCACCGCCTCCAGCATCAGCAGGATCACCGGCAGCGTGCTCGCCGGCGTCACCTTGCCGGTGCTGGTCTTCAGGAAGTCACCGCCGGCCAGCAGCGCGATGCGGCAGGCGCGGCGGATGTTGTCGTAGGTCCGCAGCTCGCCGGTCTCGAGGATCACCTTCAGGTGGGCCGCGCCGCAGGCCTCCTTCACCGCGCAGATCTCGTCGTAGACCTGGCCGTAGCGGCCGGCCAGGAACGCGCCGCGATCGATGACCATGTCGATCTCGGTGGCGCCCGCCGCCACCGCCAGCGCGGTCTCGCGCAGCTTGGTCTGCCGGTCGGTGCGGCCGGCGGGGAAGCCGGTGGCCACCGAAGCCACCTGCACCGTGCTGCCGGCCAGCGCCGCCACCGCCACCGGCACCAGGTCCGGATAGACGCACACTGCCGCCACCGGCGGCACGTCGGCCCGGCCCGGCAGCGGCCGCATCGCCTTCTGGCACAGGGCCCGCACCTTGCCAGGGCTGTCCATGCCCTCGAGCGTGGTCAGGTCCATCATGGCGATGGCCAGCTGCAGCCCCTGCACCTTGGCGGCCTTCTTGATCGAACGGGTGGCGAGCTCGGCAGCGCGCGTCTCCAGGGCGACGGCGTCGACCGGCGGCACGCGGAACTCGGTGGGTGCGACGGAGGTCATGGCTGGATCAGGCGCCCGGCAGGTCGCCGAAGGTGAAGGGCTCGGGCAGCAGCCGGTCGAGGCTGGTGGTGACCCGCCGGTCGTCGGCGCCGGCCAGCACCACGGTCATCGCCGGGCCGAACTCGGCCAGCACCTGCCGGCAGGCGCCGCACGGCCGCGCCGGCTCCACCAGGTCGGTGACCACCGCCACCGCCCGCAAGGCGCGCACGCCGGCGCTGACCGCGGCGCACACCGCCGCCCGCTCGGCGCAGATGGTCAGCCCGAAGCTGGCGTTCTCGACGTTGCAGCCCCGGAACACGCGGCCGTCGTCGGCCTGCACCGCCGCGCCGACCCGGAAGTGCGAGGCCGGTGCGTAGGCGTGTTCGCGCACGGCACGGGCCGCCGCCACCAGTTCGTCCGCCGCGCGGGGCGGCAGTTCTTCGGCACGGGACACCATCGGCGCTGGGGAAGGCTAGGGGCGGGGCAGCGCGCTGTCGACGATGGCCACCCACCGCCTATCCTGGGCGCAGCCATGGAACCCACCCGCCCGCCGGGCGACCCCGGCCCCGAGGCCGATCTGACCGACCTGACCACCGCCCGCAGCGCCGCGGAGGCCCAGGTCATCGCCGCGGTGCTGAGCGCCGCCGGCATCCCGGTCTTCGTCGGCGGCAGCGCCCTGCAGGACGAGTTCGCGGTGAGCCAGCGCCTGCTCAACGTACAGCAGGTGAGGGTGCAGGTGCGGCGCGACCAGGTGGCCCAGGCCCAGGAGGCCCTGCAGGCGGCCCGCTCGGTGGCGGCAGCCGACCTCGAGGCGGAAGCCCTGGCGGCGGCCCCGGCGGCGGCCGCCCCGCGGCGCCCCGCGGCGGGCCAGCCCACCGCCCCCGGCGGCGGCCGCGGCTGGCTCACGCTCCTGCTCGGCGTCCTGGCGGTGATCTTCGCCGGCCTCTGGCTCAGCGAACGCCGGGCCCGGGAGGGCGACGACCCGCTCTACACCGTGGAACTGCGCGAGAGCGGACCGCTGTGGCGCTGGCGGGACAGCGGCCGGCCGGCCATCGAGATGCGGCATGCGACCGCCAGCACCCCGGCGCAGACGTTCCACTACAACCGGCTGGGCGAGCGGATCGCCACCACGATCGACGGCGACGGCAACGGCCTGCCGGACACGGTCGTGAACCACGGCCCCGGCGACCTCGAGCTGCGCTGGCTCGACGCCGACCAGGACGGCCGCTTCGAGACGCTGCGCATCCCGCAGCCCGATGGCTCGGTGCGGACCTTCGCCCTGCAGGGCCATCAGGGCTACGTCGAACAGCGCTGACCGCCATCGCTCCCCGGCAGCGCGCCCCGGCAGCGCGCCGTGGCGCCCGGGGCGCGGCTCTTGCAGAATGCCGCCGTGACCACCGGCCGCGATCCCGCCCTGCTCTCGGCGCTCGCGGCGCTCGGTTGCCCCGACGCCGATTCCCTCCGCCTGGGCGGGATCGCCGCCCGGGACCTGGCGCAGCGCTTCGGCACCCCGCTCTACGCGTTCGCCGGCGACGCGCTGCGGGCCCGCCTCGCCGCCGTGCACGAGGCCCTCGGCCCGCCGGTGACCGTGCTGTTCTCGGTCAAGGCCAACCCTTCGGTGGCCCTGTGCGCGGTGCTGCGGCAGGCCGGCGCCGGCGCCGAGGTGGCGTCGGCGGGCGAACTCTGCGTTGCAGAGAAGGCGGGCTGGGCGCCCGCCGACCTCCGTTTCGCCGGCCCGGGCAAGACCGACGCCGAGATCGACTTCGCGCTCGCCCGCGGCCTCGGCACCTTCCACGTCGAGTCGGCCACCGAGGCGGCGCGGCTGGCGGCGCTGGCCACCCGCCGCGGCGTGGTGGCGCGCGTCGCCCTCCGCGTCAACCTCACCGCCGAGCCCCGCGGCAGCCGCCAGCGCATGGGCGGCAGCAGCGTCCGCTTCGGCGTCGACGAGGTGCAGTGCGGCTTGGTGCTGGCGGCGATGGCCCGCAACCCGGCGCTGCGCCTCGCCGGCCTGCACGTCTACGGCGGCACCCAGTGCTTCGACGCCGAGGCCTTCGTCGCCCAGGGCGCCGCGCTGCTGCAGGCCGCCGTCCGCTGGGAACGCGATCTCGGCGTCAGGCTGGACGAGATCGACCTCGGCGGCGGCTTCGGGCTCGCCACCTACCATGGCGATCCCTCGTTCGACCTCGCGGCCGCCGGTGCCGGGGTTCGCGGGCTGATCGCCGCGCACACGCGACCCGGGCGGCGCTGGTTCGTCGAGCTGGGGCGGTACCTGGCGGGGCCGGCCGGCGTGTACCTGTGCCGCGTCACGGATGCCAAGACCTCGGGCGGCGTGCACCACCTGGTGCTGGACGGCGGCCTGCATCACTGCGCCCTCGCCGCCGGGATGGGCTCGGTGCTGCGCCGGCCACCGTTGCTGGTGGCCGCCGAGCACCTGCGGGCGGCCACCACCGTGAAGACCACCGTCGGCGGTCCGCTGTGCACGCCGATGGACCAGTTCGCCGAGGCCCTGGACCTGCCGGAACTGGCGGTCGGCGACCTGCTGGCGGTGTTGCACACGGGCGCCTACGGCCTCACCTACAGCCCCACCGGCTTCCTCAGCCATCCGCTGCCCGCCGAGGTGCTGGTGGAGGGCTGTGAGGCCCGGGTGATCCGCGCCCGCGGCACGTTCGAGGATGCCCTGCGCGGGCAGCGCTGGTAGCAGCGCGGTCGCCTGCTCGCCGCGTTCCCGGCGGGCATCGCGCCGCCGACGGTCCGCGGCAACCCGCCCGACGATGCAGAGAGCCCAGGCCGGAAACGCCGCTGGGTCCGCGAGCCGGTGCAGCGCCCGCACGATGGCCAGCCAGGCATCCTGGGTCACGTCACCGGCCGCGGTGCCGTCGCAATGACAGCGACGTGCGTGCCGCAGCATCACCGGCGTGAAGCGCATCGCCAGTTCGGCGAAGGCGGCCTGGTCCCCCGCCTGGGCGGCCAGCACCAGCAGTTCGTCGCGGACGCGATCGGCGGTCACAGGTAGAAGGTCGCCGGCGCACGCCCCTCGGTTCATGGGATTTCCGGAAAGCCGTCCCGCCCACCGCCGCGATAGCCTTGGGGCCATGCAACCTCGCACCCTCGCCCTCCCCACCGCCATGCTCGCCCTCCTGCTGGGGCCCGGCTGCGGCGACTCCCCGGCCGGCAGCCAGGACCCGCTGCGGCGCATGCAGGACCAGATCGGCGGCGCCGTCGACACGGTCCGGCAGACCGCCGCCTTCCAGAAGGTCGTCGAGACCTGGCACGAGATCGGCAAGGAGCTCGAGGGCATCGACACCCGGGCCGCGGCGGAGGCGGCGAAGGCGCGCCTGGAGCAGGCGCTGCAGCGGCTGGATCAGGCCAGGGGCGAGCTGGGCAAGGTCGGCACCCTCGCCCAGGGCGTCCTCGACAGGCTCGGGCCGCTGAAGGACCAGGCGCTCCACTTCGTGCGGCAGAAGACCACAGCGCTGCGGCAGAACCCGCAGGTGGCGCCGGTGCTGGAGCCGGTGCTGGCGCGGATCGAGGCGTTGCTGCGCTAGCCGCCGCCCGCGGGGCCCGGCGCCGGCAGGGGCCGTCGCCACAGCGCCGTGTGGCGCGAGCCCTCGGCGGTGCGATCGCTGCGGTAGAAGGCCATGGCCGGCGCGAGGAACGGCGGCGACGCCACCGTCGGCGCCAGCTGTCCGAGTGCCGCCAGCAGCCGGCGGCTGCCGGTCGGTGCCGGCACGCGCGCCAGCGTGACGTGCGGCGTGAGCGGTCGCGTCTCACGGGGCACACCGTGAACGGCCGCACGGTCCTCGACGGCGGCGGCCAGCGCGCCGAGCGGCAGGAGGTCACCGCCGAGGCCGGCCCAGATCACCCGCGGCGCCCCCCGCGGCGGGAACCGGCCGAGGCCCGCCACCTGCAGGCAGAGCGGCGGCAGCGGCAGGCCCGCCAGCGCAGCGGCCAGCGCCGTCGCCTGGGCCGCCGGCAGCTCGCCGAGGAACTTCAGGGTGACGTGCAGCTGGTCCGGTGGCGGGACGCGCAGGCGGGCGCCGGTGCCGGCGAGCTGCCGCACGACGGCCGCCAGCGCCGTGCGCACGGCGGGCGGCAGGTCGAGGGCTACGAAGCAGCGCAAGGGATCACTTCCCGGCGCCGGCGGGCGCGGCGGCGGCTGCGGCGATCGCCCGGGCGGTCGGCAGCAGGGGCGTTCCCTCCAGGTTGCACAGCAGGACCACCGCCACCCGCTGCTCGGGCAGCAGGCAGAAGACCGTGGCGACGCGGGCCTGCGCGCCAGTGTGGTGCACCTCGCTGAGCCCGTCGCGGGTGGCGAGACGGAAGCCGAGGCCATAGCCGGTGCCCTTGCCGTCGGCGGTGCGCTGCTCGGTCCAGGCCTCCCGCAGGCTCGGCTCGGCGAGCAGGCGGCCGCCCATCAGGGCGAGGCCGAAGCGGACCAGGTCGGGCGCGTTGCTGCAGAGGCCGCCGCCGCCCAGCTTGTAGCTGGGGTCCATCAGCTCGGAGTTCTGCAGGGCGCCACCCTGCTTGACGTAGCCCTGGGCACGATGGCGGATGATGGCGCGCACGTCGTCGTCGCGCAGCGAGGCGGCGCCGGCCACCGCCGCGATGCGTTCCCGGACCAGGGCCGGAAAGGGCTGGCCGGTGGCCTTCTCCAGGACCATCGCCGCGAGGTTGTAGCCGTAGGTGCTGTAGAGGTACCGGCTGCCCGGCTGGTGCAGCAGGGGATCGCCGGCGAAGCGGGTGAGGCCGCCCAACGCGTCGCGGTGGTGCACGGTGCTCTCGGCCTCGCCGCGGCGGTAGTGACGGACGCCGCCCAGGTGGCCGAGGAGCTGCCGGGTGCTGACCGGCCATTCCTTCCGCGGCCATTCCGGCAGCAGGGTGGCCACGTCGGCGTCGAGATCGAGGCGGCCCTGGTCGCGCAACATGAGGGCCAGCACGGCGGTCACCGGCTTGCTGATCGAGGCCAGCCGGTAGACGGTGTCGGCGGTGGCGGGCACGGCGTTCTCGAGGTCGGCGAGGCCGAAGCCCTCGGCCAGGACCACGCGATCGCCGATGCCGACGGCCACCGAGAGGCCCGGCGCCCCGGTCTCCTGCAGCAGCGCGGCCACGCGTTCACGGACCTGGGCGGCGAGCCCGGCCGGCGCCGCGGGGTCCGGTGATTGGGCTGTCGCGAAAGCCGACAGGAGCACGGCGGCCAGCAGGAAGGCGACGGCGGCGGAGCGCGGGATCGGGTTCATGGCGAGGTCTCGTCTCGGGGTGGCGATGGTAGCGGACACTGCGGCCGTACCTGGGCTCAACCCCCGATCCCCGGTTGGCCGATCCAGGCACATCGCTCACCCGGCTGCATGCCGCGATCCATGCCATGAAGACCACCCTGCGGATGAAGTTGTTCCTGCTCGCCTTCGTGACCGGCGTGTTGCCGCTCGGCGTCACCGCCTGGCTGGCCTGGGGCGCCGGTGGCGAGATCCTGGGCGGCGCCGATCCGATGGCCGCTGCCCGCCACCTGCGCAGCGAGGCGATCATCGGCTTCCTGGCCGGCGCGGGCCTCGTCTGTACGGCGGCATTCTTCGTCAGCCGGCAGTTCACCGCGGGCATCAGCGACATCCTGAACCGGCTGCGCAAGATGACCGAGGGGCATGGCGACCTGCGGATGCGCCTCGATGACCAGCGTCCCGACGAACTGGGCCAGGTCGGCAAGTACCTGAACGCCTTCCTCGACAAGGTGACCGGCATGGTCGACGAGGTGGGCAACTGCAGCGCGCAGATCACCCAGGGCACGCAGCACGTCAGCCGCAACAGCCAGGGGGTGGCCACCGGCAGCCAGGAACAGGCCGAGGCGCTGCGCGAGATCAGCGCCGCGCTGGAGCAGATGACGTCGGTGGTGTCGTCGTCGAGCAAGACCGCCGAGGACGCCAGCTCGCTGGCCCAGGGCGCGGAGCACGCCGCCGCCTCGGGCTGCGACGCGATGCAGCGGATGGTGCAGGCGATGAGCGAGATCCAGACCTCGAGCACCGAGATCAGCCGCATCATCAAGGTGATCGACGACATCGCCTTCCAGACCAACCTGCTGGCGCTGAACGCCGCGGTCGAGGCCGCGCGGGCCGGCGAGGCCGGCAAGGGCTTCGCGGTGGTCGCCGAGGAGGTCCGCAACCTGGCGCAACGCAGCGCCGAGGCGGCGAAGAACACCGGCAACATGATCCAGGAGGCCGGTCAGCGCGCGGCGCGCGGCAACCAGATCTCCGAGGAGGTCGAGGTGACCCTGCGGGAGATCGTCGAGGCCACCACCAAGGTGAAGAGCCTGATGGGGCAGATCGCCACGTCGTCGCGGGAGCAGAGCAGCGGCATCAACCAGATCGCCCGCAGCGTCACCGACCTGGATCGGGTCACCAGCAGGAACAACCAGGGCAGCCAGGAGCTGGCGACGTCGGCGGAGGAGACCGCCGCCCAGGCCGCCAACCTGGATCAGCTGGTGGCGATGTTCCGCAGCGAGTAGGCGGCCCGACCGGAGGCCCTGCAGAAAGCGCGCGAGGCGCCCGGGCTGGTCGGCCCGGGCGCCTCACGCGCTTCTGCACACCGGCCGGACCGGGGCATCGCGACCCCGGCCGATCGTCACGCCGGCTCGCGCCGGCGCGGCACTAGTACTCGCCCACCCGCAGCTTCAGGCCGCGGGTCAGCGACACGCCCGGGAACACCGAGTCGGTCGCCGCCGCGTCGAGGACGCCGCACTGGGCGAACAGGGTGAACCCGATCAGGCCCGGGATGGTCGGCACCGGCAGGCTGATGCCGGCCTTGCCGTCCAGATCCGTGAACACGAACCAGGTCGGGTCGATGTTGGCGATCAGCAGGTTGCACGGCATCAGCACCGCGGCCGGGTTGTAGCCGGCGGCGAACACGGCGATCGAGAACGGCTTGGCGTTGGTCAGGCCGAGCCCGAACGTGGCGTTCGGCTGGATCGGCAGGGCCGGGGCCCCGGTCGGCAGGATGTAGGGCACGCGGCCCACCTGGCCACCGCAGCCCGCGCCGTAGTGGTCGATGCGGCCCGACGCGCGGCCCGGCAGCATCACGACCCGGTCGCCGGTCGAATCGGCGTAGAACAGGTCCATGTACTCGTCCTGGTTGGCGTTGCCGAAGCCGACCGCCACGGGCGAGCCGAAGCCGAAACCGACGCCGCCGGACGCGAAGCCGGCGCCGCCGATGTAGCTGCCCTGGAAGCTCAGCGTGGTGCTGAAGCTGTTGGCGGTGGCCAGATCGCGGCGCGTGGTGTCCGGATCCGAGTCGTTGTCCAGGTCGCCGATGGCGAGCGCCACGGCGCCGTTGTCGACGCAGTGCACCATGCGCTTGAACACGCCGCCGCCCAGGTTCTGGAACTCATCCAGCACCGAGCCCGTGCCGGTGCCGGCGGCGGTCGTGAACACGTCGTTGTCGCCGTCGCCATCGATGTCGCCGATGGTCACCGCCGTCGGGCCGGCGGCGATGGTCCAGGGGCTGCCGGACATGGCGCTGAACGCGCCGAGGCCGTCGCCGGCGAAGCCGTGCAGGCGACCCGTGGAGACGTTGCCCTCGACCACGAACACGTCGTTGTTGCCGTCGCCGTTCACGTCACCGATGGCGGCGCCGTGCACGGCGAGGGGGAACGAGCCGAGCGACACGCTGGTCCAGCCGGTGCCGGAACCGTTGTTGCGCAGCACGGTGGCGCCACCCGGCGTCGCCGCGTTGGTCCACACCAGGTCGGTGGCGGCCTGGTTGTCCAACTGGCCGCTGGCGATGTCGCTGGGCACCGCCGAGGTGGCCAGGGTGATGTTGTGGTGCAGCAGGATGCCGCCGCTGCCGTTGTTGCGGAAGATGTAGATGTCGTTCTCGGTCGTCGCCGGCGAGATGTTCTTGGTCAGCGCGGCGATGTCGACACCGGGGTTGCCGTTGAACTCGCCGGCGGCGATCGCGACGTTGCGCGACGACGTGTTGGCGAAGGCCAGCGTGCCCAGGATGAAGCTGCTGCCGATGCCGGTGTTGATGCCGATCGACAGGCGCGGCGTGCTGTTCTGCGACGCGCAGGCGATGTCGGTGCCCGGGAAGCCGTTCAGTTCGGCCACCAGCATGTCCACCGGGGTGTGGTGCGGCGGCAGCGGGATGATCGTGCCCGGCGAGCCGAGGAAGAACGCGCCCGCCCTCGGGGTCAGGTCCACCATCGAGCCGCCCGGCACCGGGTAGGAGCCGACGCCGTTCGAGTTGCTGTAGGCGTTGCCGCTCCAGGTGTTGCCGAAGGCGGCGCCGTCGAAGGCGACGTCGGTGCTGCTGGCGAGGCAGTTCTGGAACGAGTTGCCCGCCACCGTGACGCCGGTGACCAGGTCCAGGGTGACCGCGAAGTCACCGCCATGGACGTGGTTGTTGCGCATCGAGCCGGCCAGCACCATCGGCGAGTTGTTCTGCACGATGATGCCCGCTTCGCAGTTGCCGACGCCGTTCTGATCGCAGTTGACGAAGCCCGAGGCCTCGAAGATCAGGATGCCGGTCGCGACGTAGCTGGACGGGTTGTAGAAGATGTCGGTGACCGTGTTGCGGCTCACCGTCGCCCCGCCGTTGTAGCTGATCTGGATGCCGTTCTGGGCCGGCAGACCGGCGTCGAGCCGGCCCATGCCCTCCACCCGGCAGTCCTCCACCGTCATCAGCGAGCTGTAGAAGCTGGCGATGCCGTTCTTGCCCCAGTTGTGCAGGTGGCAGTTGCGGACGCCGACGTAGCTGACGTCGTGCACGCCGTCACCGCGGACCAGGACGGCCAGCGGCGTCTGCGAGCTGTCGAGCGGCTCGGCGCGGCAGTTCTTGATCTCGATGCTGTCGAGCAGCGCGTCGGCGCCGCCACGGACGTAGACGCCGGTCAGGCGACCGGACGCCGGCATGCTGAAGTTGCCGTCGACGGTCAGGTCGCGCAGGTCGACCCGCGCCGCGCCGCTGATCAGCACCACGGGCCGCTGCGCCGCGACGCCGACGCCGGCGGGCAGCGGGGTGGTGGCCGAGCTGTGGGCGCGGATCACCGACGAACCGATGCCCGCACCGATCACCGCCACGCTCTTGTTGCCGAGCGAGACGATGCCCTGCTCGTCACCGTAGGTGCCGGCGGCGAGCCGGATGGTGTCGCCCGAGCTGGCCATCATGTTGGCATGGTTGATGGTCAGGAACGGCTGGGCCATCGTGCCAGGGTTCGAGTCGCTGCCGGTGGGGCTGACCCACCACTGCGACTGGGCAGGGACGTTGGCGGCAACCACGGCGGCCAGCAACGGCAGAACGAGCTTCATCATGACGGATCCTTCGCGATGAGGAGGAAAGGCGAGTTGGCGAGTAGCTACTCTTGCTGAGTACCTGTGCTTGACTTGCTACGCAGGGTTGCCAGGGTGCAGGGACTGGCGAGGACACGGCGCGCTCCGAGTCAATCCTTCGCCCGTCGCGCCGAGAACGTTGCCGGCGTCACCCGTTCCCGCGCCCCTGCCGTTCCAGCCACCGAGATTCACGCACTCTGGCGCGATCGGACACTGTTGCAGGTTGCTGAGGTGTTCGGGCGATGACGGCATCCGATCTCTCCACGTGGATCGAAGGGCTGCTTCGAAGCATGCAGCGATGAGGAACACTACCCGCGAGCCCAGGTGGCGCAAGGGTCAAATGCCGAGTCGCCATTCCGCCCGAGCGCAGCCGCGCCGCTGGTCTTGCGCCCCGCGGACATCACACTCTCCGCATTCCGGAGACATCCGTCCGTTGCACCGCAAACGCGAGTGCGGCCGCGGCGGCGGACGGCGATCAGTCGGCCAGGAACTCGATCGCGCCGCCGGGCAGGAAGTAGAGGATCAGCATCTCGCCGCCACGCACGGTCGGCACGTGCACCGATCCGGGACCGTAGACCACCCAGCCCTCGGCGTGGCCGTCGAAGCGCGGCGCACCAGCGCGGGTGAAGCACAGGTCGATCTCGCCGTTGGGATGGCGGTGGCGCGGCCCCGGCCGGTCCATCAGCACGCAGTCGACGCTGAACCCGCCGAGGTCCTTGGCCACGCGTCCGAAGCGGATGCCGCCCGCCTCCTTCGGCAGCAGCCACGGGGTGGCCACCGCCGCCAGCGCGGCCGCCCGCACGGCCCGGACCTCCGGGCCGTCGAACGGCACCGCCGCCGCCACCGCCGCCGCGGCGCCGGGCCCCTCCACCTCGATCCCGCGCAACCGCTCGGCGATCGGACGCAACAGTTCGACGAACGCTTCCTTGGTCGGCTCGCTCATGGATTCCTCGCCTCCCTGTCTACGCGGTTTCGCGCCCGACCGCCACGCTCAGGCGCCGGCCGGCCGGAACACCTGCACGACCGCGGGATTCCCCTCCAGGCGCGGGCCGCCCAGCAGGTCGATGCAGTACGGGATCGCCGGGAACACCGCGTCCAGGCAGACGCGGATCGAACCAGGCTTGCCCGGCAGCGTCACCACCAGCGTCCGGCCGTGGATCGCCGCGGTCTGCCGGGACAGGATGGCGGTCGGCACGCCCGCCTCGAGGCTCGCCCGGCGCATCGCCTCGCCGAAGCCCGGCAGTTCCTTCTCGCAGACGTCGGCGATCGCCTCCGGCGTGACGTCGCGCACGGCGGGCCCGGTGCCGCCGGTGGTGCAGACGAGACAGCAGCCCTGTCCGGCGAAGGCGACGATCGCGGCAGCGATGGCGGCACGTTCGTCGGCGATCACCCGCCGCCGGAACTCGCAGTCGGTGGCCAGGTAGTCGCGCAGCGCCGCCTCGATGGCCGGGCCGGAGCGGTCTTCGTACACGCCCTGGCTGGCGCGGTCGGAGATCGTGAGGATGCCGATCAAGGGTCTGGTCACCGGGCCAGGATTAGCGGTCGCCGGCGTCCATCGCCAGCGCCGCCGCCAGCCCGGCGAAGTCGTCCGGCGGCGGCACCGTGAACTCCAGCGGCGCGCCGCTGATCGGATGGGCGAACGCCAGCGTGGCCGAGTGCAGCATGATCCGCGGCGCCGGCAGCACCGGGCCACGATGGTCACGCACGTAGCCGCGCTCCCCCAGCAGCATGTGCCCCCGCTCCGCCAGGTGGATCCGGATCTGGTGGGTGCGGCCCGTGCGCAGCGTGCACGCCACCAGGGTCGCACCACGCAGGGGCCGCACCACCGCCACCTCGGTGATCGCCTCCTTGCCGCCACGCCCCGGCGGCACCGAGCCGCGTCGGCCATCGCCGCGATCCTCGTCGAGGAACGTGCGGATCGTGCCGGCCGCGACCGCGCCATGGGCCAGGGCCAGGTAGCGACGTCGCACGTCGTGCCGCCGCAGCAGGTGGGTCAGTCTGCCCTCGGCCTCGGCGGTGAGCGCGAACAGCATCGCGCCGCTGGTGTCGCGATCGAGCCGGTGCACGACGCGCACCGGCTGGCCCAGGGTCACGCCCAGCCGGACGTCGAGGGCGTCGCGTTCCTCGCCCCAGGGCACGCTGTTGAGCCCCGGCGGCTTGTCGACCACCACGAGGTACGGATCCGCGAACAGGATGCGGGCGCGGTCGAGGGCCGGAGCCTGGCCCGCACCGCGGTCGGCCCGGGGCGCCGCCATCTGGATCGTCCAGGCCGTGCCGGGCCCGACCAGCGCTCCCGGATCGGTCTGCACGCCGCCCTGCACCGTCACCTTGCCGCGCCGGATCAGGTCCCGGACGGCGCCCCAGGACAGGTCGCGGGCGGCCTTCACCAGCCGATCCAGCCGGGTGGGCGGATCGCCGTCGCCGGTGCAGAACCTGCCGTCGCGGGGGTCCGCGGTCATGTCCGGCCGGACCGTCCGGTCAGCCGGCGCCGCCGCCCAGCGCCTTGCCGGCCGCCGGATCCTGGCGCACCCTGGCCCGCACGAACTCGCGGTTCAGCTCGGCGATCACCCGCACCGGGATCTCCTTCGGACAGGCGGCCTCGCACTCGTACTGGTTGGTGCAGTTGCCGAAGCCCTCCTTGTCCATCGCCGCCACCAGGTTGCGGGCGCGCTCGTCGCGCTCGACCCGGCCCTGCGGCAGGTGCAGGAAGTGCGACACCTTGGCGCCGGTGAACAGCATCGCCGAGGCGTTCTTGCAGGCGGCCACGCAGGCGCCGCAGCCGATGCAGGTGGCCGCGTCGAACGCCCGTTCGGCGTCCGCCTTCGGCACCGGCGTGCTGTTGGCGTCCGGCGCGCTGCCGGTGCTCACCGAGACGAAGGCGCCGGCCTGCACCACGCGGTCGAACGCCGAGCGGTCCACCGCCAGGTCGCGGATCACCGGGAACGCGCGGGCCCGCCACGGCTCGACGTGGATCTCGGCCCCCGACCGGAAGCTGCGCATGTGCAGTTGGCAGGTGGTGGTGCCGCGTTCGGGGCCGTGCGGCAGGCCGTCGATCACCACGCCGCAGGAGCCGCAGATGCCCTCGCGGCAGTCGTGGTCGAAGGCGACCGGCTCCTCGCCCTGCTGGATCAGGCGCTCGTTGAGCACGTCCAGCATCTCCAGGAACGACATGTCCGGGGAGACCTGATCGAGCTCGTAACGGACCATGCGGCCGTCCTGCCGGGGGTCCTGCGGCGTGCTGCGCTTCGACTGGCGCCAGACGTGCAGGGTCACCTTCATGTGGTTGCTGCTCATCGCTGGTTCACTTGTAGCTGCGCACGGCCAGGTGCACGTTCTCGAACTCCAGGGGCTCCTGGTGCCGCACCGGGGCGCTGCCCTCGCCGCGCCACTCCCACACCGCGGCGTGGCAGAAGTTCTCGTCGTCGCGCCGCGCCTCGCCGTCCTCGGTCTGGTGCTCGCTGCGGAAGTGGCCGCCGCACGACTCCTCGCGCTCCAGCGCGTCGCGGCACAGCAGCTCGCCGAACTCGAGGAAGTCGGCGACGCGGCCGGCCAGCTCCAGGGACTGGTTGAAGCCGAGCCCGTTGCCCAGCACCCGGACGTTCTGCCAGAACTCCTCGCGCAGGGCCGGGATCTCGCGCAGCGCCTCCTGCAGGCCCTGGCGGTCCCGGGCCATGCCGCACTTGCCCCACATGATGCTGCCCAGCGCCCGATGGAAGCTGTCCGGCGAGCGCTTGCCCTGGATGCCGAGCAGCCGCTCGATGCGCTGCCGCACCTCGCCGAGCGTGGCGGCGAACTCCGGCGCGTCCTTGCCGGCGCCGGGCTTCTCGCCGGCCAGGTAGCCGCCGATGGTGTACGGGATCACGAAGTAGCCGTCGGCGAGTCCCTGCATGAGGGCCGACGCGCCCAGCCGGTTGGCGCCGTGGTCGCTGAAATTGGCCTCGCCCAGCACGTACAGCCCCGGGATCGTCGACTGCAGGTCGTAGTCCACCCACAGCCCGCCCATCGTGTAGTGCACGGCCGGGAAGATCCGCATCGGCTGCGCGTACGGATCCTCGGCGGTGATCTTCGCGTACATGTGGAACAGGTTGCCGTAGCGGCCGGCGATCTTGTCCTTGCCCAGCCGCTGGATGGCGTCGCGGAAGTCCAGGTAGACGCCGCGGCCGCCGGGGCCCACCCCGCGGCCCGAGTCGCACGCCTCCTTGGCCGCCCGGCTGGCGATGTCGCGCGGCGCCAGGTTGCCGAAGCTCGGGTACTTGCGTTCCAGATAGTAGTCGCGCTCGCCGTCGGGGATCTGGTCCGGACGCCGCGTGTCGCCCTTCTTCGCCGGCACCCACACCCGGCCGTCGTTGCGCAGGGACTCCGACATCAGGGTCAGCTTCGACTGATGGTCGCCGGTGACCGGGATGCAGGTCGGATGGATCTGCGTGTAGCAGGGGTTGGCGAAGCCGGCGCCGCACTTGTGCGCCCGCCAGGTCGCGGTGACGTTGCAGCCCTTGGCGTTGGTCG
>CAZMGG010000078.1:0-26224 GCA_964565715.1 uncultured candidatus Brocadiaceae bacterium
GCAGATCACCGAGCACGGCATCGGCAACGGCATCTCGCTGATCATCATGGCCGGCATCATCGCCAGCCTGTTCCCGGCGCTGACCCACTACTTCAACGCCGGCTTCGACCGGGAGGCCTGGCAGAGCCTGCTGCTGTTCCTCGGCGCCTGGCTGGTCGCGGTGGTGGCCGTGGTGTTCATGACCAAGGCCACCCGGCGCATCCCGATCCAGCAGGCCAAGCACACCCGCGGTCGCCGGGTCTACGGCGGCCAGCGGCACTTCCTGCCGCTGAAGGTCAACCAGGCCGGCGTGATGCCGATCATCTTCGCGTCGGCGCTGCTGCTGATCCCCGGCGTGATCGGCCAGGGCATCGGCTGGACCTGGCTGCAGGAGAGCTTCTCGCTGCAGCGCGGCTTCTGGTTCATCGCCTTCTATGCGGCGATGATCTACTTCTTCTCGTTCTTCTGGACGTCGATGATGTTCCAGCCGAACGACATGGCCAACAACCTGAAGGAGAACGGCTCCTTCATCCCCGGCATCCGGCCGGGGAAGAACACCGCCGAGTTCCTGGAGCAGACCATGGTCCGGATCACCCTGGCCGGCGCCACCTTCCTGGCGCTGATCGCGGTGTTCCCGTCCTTCGTGTCGCACAACTTCAGCGGTGCGGCCGACCAGGTGCTGATCTACTTCATGTCCGGCACGTCCATCCTGATCGTGGTGGGCGTGGCGCTCGACCTGGTCGAGAAGCTCAACGCCATGCTCGTCATGCGCAACTACGAGGGCTTCATGAAGGAGTCCGCCGACGGTGGCGGGGCCGGCGCCGGCTGGGGTCGGCGCGGATAGCCCGATGGTGGCCCGTCTGACAGCCCGCGCCGTGTTCCTCGGCGCCCCCGGCGCCGGCAAGGGCACCCAGGCCAAGAAGCTCGCGAGCGATGCGGGCATGCTGCACATCTCCACCGGCGACATGCTGCGCCAGCAGGTGGCCGCCGGCACCGGGCTCGGCCAGAAGGCCAAGGCGTTCATGGACGCCGGCAAGCTGGTGCCGGACGACCTGATCGTGGCCATGGTGGAGGAGCGGATCGGACAGTCGGATGCAGGTTCGGCCTGGATCCTGGATGGCTTCCCCCGTACACTCCCGCAGGCTCGAGCGCTGGACAGCTGCCTGGACCGGTCCGCCGATCGTTCCCTCACCCACGTGGTCTACTTCCGCGTGCCGGAGAAGGAGTTGGTCGAACGGCTGGTGGGACGCCGTACCTGCTCGGGCTGTGGCGCCATCTGGCACGTGCAGCACCAGCCGACCCGCGTGGACGGCGTGTGCGACACGTGCGGCGGCGCGCTCGTGCAGCGGTCGGACGATCGCCCCGAGGCCGTCAGCAAGCGGCTCGAGGTGTATCGCGTCCAGACCGAGCCCCTGATCCAGTACTACCGCGACCGCAAGCTGATGCGGGAGATCGACGCCGCTCGTCCTCCCGAGGCCGTCTACCAGGACCTCACCCAGGTGATGGGGGCCCGGTAGCGGTCTGGTTTCGTCTCCGGCCCGATGCCCCACACTCCCCACTCCCCGACCCGATGACCCCGACCATGACCGACCCGACCGAGCAGGCCGCCGGCCAGCCCGCCACGCGCGAGGCGGTCGAGGCGATCGTGCGGGCCGCCCTGCCGAATGCCATGTTCCGCCTGGAGCTGGCCCGCGGCGGCGAGGTGGTCGGGCACATCGGTGGTCCCCTGCGTGCCGGCCTGAGCCGCCTGCTGCCGGGCGACCGGGTCGTCGTCGAACTGGCGGCCTTCGACCGCGGCAAGGCCCGCATCGTCGGCACGCCCTCGGTCCGCATTCCCAAGCCACAACAGCCGCAATCCCAGCCGCAACCCCAGCAGCGTCGCGACCAAGGCGACCTGCAGAACCAGCGAGGCAGTCGTGAAGGTCAGAGCTAGCGTCCGGAAGATCTGTGAGCACTGCAAGGTGGTCCGCCGTCGCGGCATCGTGCGGGTGATCTGCTCCAACTCGCGCCACAAGCAGCGCCAAGGCAAGTAAGGCGAACATCCCATGCCACGTATCCTGGGCGTCGACATCCCCAACGAGAAGCGCATCGAGATCGCGCTGACCTACCTCTATGGCGTCGGCCGCGTGGTCGCCGCCAAGGCCCTGCAGGACCTCGGCATCCGCCCCGACGTGCGGGCCAAGGACCTCAAGGACGACGAGATCGCGGCCCTGGCCCAGCACCTGGAGAAGAACTTCCCGGTGGAGGGTGTGCTGCGGCGTCAACTGCTGCAGAACATCAACCGCCTGAAGGACATCCAGTGCTACCGCGGCCTGCGGCATCGCCGCGGACTGCCGGTGCGCGGCCAGCGCACCCAGAGCAATGCGCGCTCGCGCAAGGGTCCGCGCAAGACGGTGGCCAACAAGAAGATCCTGAGGAAGTGACATGAGCACCCCCGCCGAGAGCAGCAAGAAGAAGCGCGTTCGCAAGAACGTCGGCAAGGCCATCGCCTTCGTGAAGGCGTCGTTCAACAACACGATCATCACCGTGACCGACCAGAGCGGTCAGGTGATCGCGTGGGACTCCGCCGGCACCATCGGCTACAAGGGCAGCCGCAAGAGCACCCCGTTCGCGGCCCAGCGCGCCGGCGAGAAGGTGGCGGAGAAGCTCAAGAAGATGGTCGTGCACGAGATCGAGGTGCGCGTCAACGGGCCGGGCTCCGGCCGCGAATCGGCGATCCGCGCCCTGTCGCACTCCGGCTTCGAGATCCGCACCATCGAGGACATCACGCCGCTGCCGCACAACGGCTGCCGGCCCCGCAAGCGCCGCCGGGTGTGATCCCGACGACGAACCCCAGAGTCACCCCGACTGCCCGCCTGACCGCCCACCCCCCGACCCCGCACACGATCACGGCTCCCGCGATCCAGGACTGAGATGGCCAGCATCACCCGCAACGTCTGCAAGCTCTGCCGCCGCGAAGGCATGAAGCTGTTCCTCAAGGGCCAGCGCTGCTTCTCGGAGAAGTGCGGCGTCAACCGTCGTGACTATCCGCCGGGCCCGCACCAGCGGCCCAAGAAGCCGACGGACTACGGCACCCGGCTGCGCGAGAAGCAGAAGGCCAAGCGCATCTATGGCGTGCTGGAGCGGCAGTTCCGGCACTACTACAAGACCGCGTCGATGCAGAAGGGCAACACCGGCGAGAACCTGCTGGTGCTGCTGGAGCGGCGCCTGGACAACGTGGTGCTGAACCTGGGCATGGCGCTGTCGCGCTTCGACGCCCGGCAGATGGTGGCGCACGGCCACGTCTGGGTGAACAACCGGCGCGTCGACATCGCCAGCTACCTGGTCCGTCCCGGCGACGAGATCTCGGTGCGCGGCAGCGACAAGATCAAGAAGAAGGCGGCCGAGGCCGTCGAGATGAACAAGGGGCAGGCCGTGCCGAACTGGCTCGAGGCGGCGCCCACGGACCTCAAGGGCAAGGTCATCCAGCTGCCGAAGCGCGAGGACGTGCCGCACCCGATCAACGAGCAGCTCATCGTCGAGCTCTGCTCCCGCTAGTAGGACTCAGGAGAACCATCATGCGTATCCGCTGGCGCAACTTCGAGCTGCCGTCCCAGGTCCGTCTGGACAAGGCGACGGCCACCAACTCCTACGGCAAGTTCGTGGTGGAGCCCTTCGAGAAGGGCTTCGGCACGACCATCGGCAACGGCCTCCGGCGCGTGCTGCTCTCGTCGATCGAGGGCACCGCGGTGACCTGGGTCAAGATCGATGGCGTCGTGCACGAGTTCTCGACGATCAACGGCGTGCTGGAGGACGTGACCCAGATCGTCCTCAACATCAAGAAGCTGCGGGTCCGGATGCATACCGATGCGCCGACCACGCTGCGGCTCGACGTCAGCAAGGCCGGCGAGGTGAAGGCCGAGTCCGTGGAGGGCGATCACAACATCGAGATCGCCAACCCGGAGCTGAAGATCTGCACGCTCACCGACGACGTCCGGTTCTCCTGCGAGATGCAGGTGCGCAAGGGCCGCGGCTACGTGACCGCCGAGGAGAACGTGGCCGAGGACATGGAGGTCGGCACGATCCCCGTCGACTCGATCTTCAGCCCCGTGCACCGGGTGAAGTACTCGATCGAGAACACCCGCGTCGGCAAGTCCACGGACTACGACCGCCTGGTGCTCGAGGTCTGGACCGACGGCACCGTGTCGCCGGAGATGGCCCTGGTCGAGGCCAGCAAGATCTACCGCAAGCACCTCAATCCGTTCGTCCAGTACTTCGAGCTGAAGGAGGACCTGGCGATCGAGGGCGGCGTGCTGGCGCCCGAGGGCGACGAGTCCGCCAAGAAGAAGGAGATGGCCGAGCTGCTCAGCAAGAGCATCGACATGCTCGAGCTGTCAGTCCGCGCCAAGAACTGCCTGGACTCGGAGAACATCACGGTCCTTCGCGACCTGGTGGCGATGACCGAGGCCGAACTGCTCAAGGTGCGCAACTTCGGCAAGACCTCGATGAAGGAGGTCAAGAGCAAGCTGCAGGCGCTGGGCCTGTCGCTGGGCTTCGACGTCACGGAGTACAGCAGCTAGCAGAGCCGGCCCTGGCCCAGCACCAGGCCGCGCACAGATCACGCAGAGACATCGAGGACAGTCGTCATGAGGCATCGCGTAGCAGGCAAGCGGCTCCAGCGGAACACGGCGCATCGTCAGGCGCTGCGCCGCAACTTCACCGTGTCGCTGATCACCCACGAACGGGTCGAGACGACCCTGGCCAAGGCCAAGGCGCTGCGGCCGTTCGTCGAGAAGGTGATCACGCTCGGCAAGACCAAGACCCTCGCCAACATCCGGCGGGCGGTGTCGTTGATCCAGGACAAGACGGCGGTGCAGAAGCTGTTCGACGAGATCGGCCCGCGCTTCGCCAACCGGCCGGGTGGCTACACCCGGATCCTGCGGCTGCCCGGCCACCGGATCGGCGACGCCGGCACCAAGGCCCTGTTCGAACTCGTCGACAACAAGGTCCTGGAGGCCCAGCTGGCGGCGGCCGAGAAGGCCGGCGCCGAGGCCCCCTCGGACGAATAGCCGACCCGACCGGCGACCCCGGCCGCGCCCGCGGGGCTCGAAGGCCTGCCCCTGACGCCTCCGGTCATCGGAGGCGTCGTCGTTTTGGGCGGTGGGATCACACCCGCGTGAACAGGATGTTCGCCGGGCCGACCAGGTCGGCGAGCTCGTCCAGCAGCTGCTCGGTGATGCGGATCTGGCAGTCCGCGCGGATCCGGTGGCAGTGCCCGCCCTGCTCCACGTCGAGGCCGAGCTGCTGGTTGCCGCGATGGCGCTGCACGAGGTCGTGCAGCCGCTGCAGGACGGCATCGCCGGTGAGGGGGCCGCTCAGGTGCAGCACCAGCCCGGCGACCTCGCGGCGCATGGCCTCCGCCGCCGGCTCGACCTGATCGCACAGCAGCGCCTTCTCCTCGCTGTTGGCGTCGACGCGGCCGTCGACGAACACGATGGCATCCTCCTGCAGGCGGTCCTTCACCGACTCGTAGACGCGGGCGAAGCAGGTCACCGGCACGGCGCCGTGCAGGTCCTCCAGCACGAACCGGGCCATCTTCTTGCCAGCGTTGTTGCCGGTCTTGATCTGCATCACGCGGACCGCGGTGATCATGCCGCTCAGGCGGACGCTCTCCTTCGGCCCGAGGCCGGCCAGGGAGGCGGTGGTGGAGCCGGCGAGCCGGCTGAGGAAGGCGCCGCGCTTCTCGAACGGATGACCCGACAGGTAGAAGCCCAGGGCGTCCTTCTCGTGGGCGAGGCGCTCCGCCTCGGGCCACTCGTCGGCCCGCGCCGGCGCGTCGTCGGCGCCGGCGGTGGCAGGCCCCGGCGGGCCGCCGCCACCGAACAGCAGGCCCTGACCGCGGCGCCGGTCCTCGCGCGTCACCGCCGAGGCCCGCAGCGCCGCGTCGACCGACTCGGCGTGCTGCCGCCGGGTGCGTCCGAAGCCATCCAGGGCGCCGGCCTTCACCAGGGCCTCCAGCGCCGTCTTGTTCAGCGCCGTGGAGTCCAGGCGCTCGCACAGGTCCTCCAGGGAGCGGTAGGGCCCGGCGTCGCGCCCGGCGGCGATGAGTTCGGCGCTGCGCGAGCCGACGCCCTTCACGGCCCCTAGCCCGTAGCGGATCGCGCCGTCCTCGACGCTGAACCAGCGCTGGCTGTGGTTCACGTCGGGCCGCAGGATGCGTGTGCCGCTGCGGCGGGCCTCGTCGACGAACTCCTTGATCTTGTCGCTGTTGCCGCTCTCGACCGTCAGGTTGGCCGCCATGAACTCCACCGGATGGTGGGTCTTCAGCCAGGCCGTGCGGTAGGTGAGCAGGGCGTAGGCCGTGGAGTGCGACTTGTTGAAGCCGTAGCCGGCGAAGTACTCGACCTTCTCGAACAGGTCCTTGGCGAAGGCCGGGTCGTAGCCGCGCCCCTTGGCGCCGGCCACGAACTGATCCTTGAACTTGGCCATCACCTCGGGCTTCTTCTTGCCCATCGCCTTGCGCAGGTTGTCGGCGTCGCTCATCGAGAAGCCGCCGATCACGTTGGCGATCTGCATCACCTGCTCCTGGTAGACGATGACCCCGTAGGTGGTCTCGAGCACCGGTCGCAGATCCACGTGCGGGTGATCGACCTTCTCCTGGCCGTGCTTGCGCCGCACGAACATGTCGACCATGCCCGAGTTGAGGGGGCCGGGGCGATACAGCGCCAGCACGGCGATCACGTCCTCGAAGGTGTCCGGCTTCAGGCGGCCCAGCAGGTCGCGCATGCCGCCGGATTCGAGCTGGAACACGCCCTGGGTCTCGCCCCGGGTGATGGTCTGATAGGTGGCGGCGTCGTCGAGCGGCAGGTGGTCGAGGTCGATCAGCGTGCCATGGGTGGCCTGCACCAGCCGCGCGGCCTCTTGCAGGATGGTCAGGGTCTTCAGCCCGAGGAAGTCCATCTTCAGCAGGCCGACCTCCTCGAGTTCGGTCATCTGCCATTGGGTGACGATGTCGTCGCCGTTCTTCGCCAGCGGCACGTAGTCGGCCAGCGGCCGGTCGGCGATGACCACGCCGGCGGCGTGGACCGAGGAGTGCCGGACCAGGCCCTCGAGCTTCACCGACAGGTCGAACAGGCGGGTGAGCTGCTCGCTCGACGCGCGCAGCTGCTTCAGCTCCGGATCGGACTCCAGGGCGGCCTTCAGGCTGGCGCCCGGGCCCTGCGGCACCTTCTTGGCCAGCTTGTCGACGTCGGCCAGCGGCACCTCCATCACCCGGCCGACGTCGCGCAGCACGCCGCGGCTGGCCATGGTGCCGAACGTGATGATCTGGCAGACGCAGTCCTCGCCGTACTTCTCGCGCACGTACCGGATGACCTCGTCGCGGCGATCGCCGCAGAAGTCGATGTCGATGTCCGGCATGCTGACGCGGCCCGGGTTGAGGAAACGCTCGAACAGCAGCCCGTAGCGCAGCGGGTCGACGTCGGTGATCTGCAGCGCATAGGCGACGATCGAGCCCGCCGCGCTGCCGCGGCCGGGGCCCACCGGGATGCCCATCTCCTTCGACTTCAGGATGAAGTCCTGGACGATCAGGAAGTAGCTGACGAAGCCCAGCTTCTGGATCACCTCGATCTCGTAGCGCAGCCGCTGCTCGATCTCCGCCGTCAGCTCGCCGTAACGGGCCCGCGCGCCCTCGTTGCACAGGCGCGCGAAGAACGACTCCGGCGTCGAGCCGTCGGCGGGCCGGAACACCGGCAGGTGGTACCTGCCGAACTCGAGTTCGACGTGGCAGCGCTCCGCCACCGCGACGGTCGCCGACAGGGCCTCGGGCCAGTCGGCGAACGCCTTCTGCATCTCGGCCCGGCTCCGGAGATACAGCTCGCGCGACGGCATGCGGAAGCGGTTCTGGTCCGACAGCTGCCGGCCCTCGCGGATGCACAGGGTCACCTCCTGGGCCTTCCAGTCGTCCGGGCGGACGTAGTGCACGTCGTTGGTGGCCACCACCTGGACGCCGAGCCGCGGCGCCAGATGGCGGATCTGCTCGGTGAGCCGGCGCTGCGGCTCGTAGTCGTTGCGGGCGGCTTCGAGGAACAGGCCGTCCGGGCCGAACAGGTCGCGCAGGCCTTCCGCCGCCGCCAGGGCCGCGCGGGGGTCGTTCTGCTGCAGGGCCTGCGCCACCTGCGACGACATGCCGCCGGTGATCGCCAGCAGGCCCTCGCGGTGTCCGGCCAGCAGGCCCAGGTCGATGCGCGGGCGGTAGTGGAAGCCGCGGAGGTTGGCCGCGGAGCAGAGGCGGCGCAGGTTGTCCCAGCCGCGGTCGTCGGCCGCCAGCAGGGTCAGCTCCGACAGCGGGTTGTCGGCCGCCATCGGCTCGGTCATCGACTTCCGCGCCAGGTAGGCGGTGAGGCCGAGGATCGGGCGGAGGCCCTTGCCCTTGCAGGCCTTGTAGAACTCGACGCTGCCGAACAGGTTGCCGTTGTCGGTGAGCGCCATGGCCTTCTGGCCGTCGGCGGCCGCCGCATCCACCAGATCGCCCACCTGCGCCGGTGCCGTCAGCAGGCTGTAGTGCGAGTGCACGCGCAGGTGCACGAAGTCCGGCGCATCCGACATGGGCGCGCAGCGTACCGGACCGTGCTGCGCGTCGCAGCCTGGATCCCGGCCGAGGCGCCGGGCTAGGGCGCGGGCTCGCGTTCCACGGGGTTGCGCAGGCAGCCGATCCCGCCTACCTGCACCTCCATGCGGTCGCCGGGCTGGATCGGGCCCACGCCGTCGGGCGTGCCGGTGGCGATGATGTCGCCGGAGCGGAGCGTGCCGTGGGCCGACATCGCCGCCAGCACCTGGGCCACGGGGAACACCATCGCCGCCGTGCTGGCCGACTGGCGCAGTTCGCCGTTCACCCGCATCGTGATCGGCAGGTCCGCCGGCGACAGCGAGTCGGCCGGCACGACCCACGGGCCGATCGGGCAGAAGGTGTCGAAGGACTTGCTCCGCAGCCAGGGGTACTTCTGGTCCCGGTCGGTGCCCTGCAGCTTGCGCGCGGTCACGTCGTTGATCGCGGTGTAGCCCGCCACCAGGTCCAGGGCCAGCGCCTCGGGCACGTGCTTGCGGCCGCGACCCTCGGGGTCGGCGAAGCCGAGGATCAGGCCCAGTTCGGCCTCGTGGTCGACCCGGCTGCCGAGGAAGTGGGGCAGCCGCACCGCCATGCCGTGGGCGACCAGCGTGTCCGGCAGCTTGGCGAACCAGATCGGCTCCGGCGGCGCATCGGCGCCGAACTCACGGGCGTGCGCCAGGTAGTTCTTGGCGACGCCGAGGATCTTGCCGGGGTTCGGCACCGGCACCTCCCAGTGCTCCGGCATCGCCATCCTCGTGCCGGCTGTGATGCGGGCCCGCAGGTCGTCCCGGCGCAACGCACCGCGGGCCAGCAGGGCCAGCACGTCATGGACCCCGAGGTCGAACCAGCGCGGCTCGCCGCCGGCCGGGTCGATCGCGCCGAGGCGCACGCCGTCCTGGCCGCGGAAGCGGAACCAGGCCGGCGCCGCCGGCAGCTCCATCGTCACCGGCAGCGCTCCAGGGCCAGCATGGCGTAGCACGTGCACAGCACGTCCATGCCCTCGAACCAGCGATCGTTGCGGTCGTTCTTCCAGCTCCCATCCGGCTTCTGCTGCGCCTCGAGGTGCTCGCGCAGGGCCGAGCGCCACTGCACGGTGACGTCCTTGGCCTCGGCGCCGGGAACCGTGAGCTGGTCGATGCCGGCGGCCGCCAGGGCCTGCGCCAGCACCATGTAGTAGTAGTAGAGGCCCTGATACCTGGCCTTCTCGCCCAGCGCCGGGTCGGCGCCGGGGTTCTCCGCCAGGTTCCAGTTGCCCTGGATCCAGCGGACGGCGGCCTGGATGCGCGGGTCGTCGCCCTTCAGGCCGGCCATCGTGTAGGACTTCAGCATCGCGTAGGTCATCGAGCCGTAGCTGCGCGGGATCCGCGTGCCGTCGGGCAGGTCGATGTAGCCGGCCGGCGAGTTGCCGGGGTAGTAGGCCGAGCCGCCGTCGTCGCCGGACGTGACCTGCATCAGCTTGCCCTCGTCGTCCGGCACCTTGCCGGAGAAGTCGTTCACCGACTTCAGGTTCTGGGTCCGCTGCAGGAAGACGATCGCCTTGGCGAAGGCCTCGTGGTCCTGGGGCAGGTCGGTGAGCCGCAGGGCCTCCAGGGCGAACTGCAGGTTGCTGACGTCACCGCGCTGGTCGCCGCCGTAGCCGATCGAGCCGTAGTCGCGGTCGCCGCGCTGGTAGCCGTTCTGCTCGGTGTTCTGGATGGCCAGCACGTAGGCCTGGGCCTTCATCAGCGCCGGCTTCACCGCCGGATCGGTCCACCGGGCCAGCGCCATCACCACCGCGCAGGTGACGTAGTTGGTGTTGGCCTGGCCGAACGAGCCATCCTTGTTCTGCTGGGCCAGCAGCCAGCGCAGGCCCTGTTCGATCACCTTCTGCTCGGCCTCGGTGCGCAGGCCCTGCGGCTTGGTCTGCAGGGCCGACAGGCCGAGCGCGGTGAAGCCCGGGTCGGGGAACGTCTTCGGCCCCATCTTCACGCTGAACACGCCCTCGCTCTGCTGGCCCAGCAGCCAGTCGAACGCCTTCTGCTGCGCCTTGCTGAAGGTCGCCTGGGGGGCGTCCTGCTGCTGGTCGAGGTGCCGGTTGGCGACCTGGCAGGCCACCAGCCTCACCAGCAGTTCCGCGGCCTGCAGCGGCGCGGCGTCCGGAGCCTGGGCCTGGGCGGCCGCGGCCGCCGGCTTGCCGACGTCCTGCGGGAAACGGTCGGCCCGCACCTCGGCCAGCACCGCCGTCACCGCCGCCTGGAACGGCTGCCTGGTGTGGCCGTGTCGGGCGAGCCAGCCGAGCGCCTGGTCGACCTCGGCCCGGTAGCCGTCCGGGTGCAGGATCGACAGGGCCTCGGCGACCCAGGCCGTCGCCGGCGCGGCCTCGTCGCCCGCGCCGAACGAACCGTCGGCCTGCCGGGAACGGAACAGGAAGTCGATCGACGGCCGCACCACCGGCCCGTCGCTCACGTGGTAGTACCGATGACAGTGGCCCATCGCCGTGAGCGCCATCGCCGTGGCCAGCACCGAGTCGCCGCCGAGGCAGCGATCGCCCGCGGCGCGGCCGCGGGCCGCCAGGCGGTCGACCAGGCCATCGACCTCCTCCTTGAAGATCGTGCCGCGCTTGCGGGCCGATGCGCTGGCACCCTGGTCCAGGCTGGGAAGGGAAGCGGCGAGGGCCAGTGCCCCCGTGACGGCGAGCAGGATCCTGTTCATGGCTGTTCGGTGGAAACGGTCGGTGTGGGCGGCCGGTCGGTGGTACCGGGCGCCAGCAACGGTAAGGGCCAGGCCCGGTTCAGGGGAAGCCGCGGCGCCCCCGCCCTCAGACGCCTTCGATCGCCTCGCTGGCGATGTCGCCCGGCACGCCGCCGAGGACGCCGGTGGCGCGACCGACCTGCTCGAAGCGCTCCAGGATGCCGGCGATCTGCTGGTCGGTGTGGGTCGCGATGTAGCTGGTGCGGATCAGGTCCATGCCGATCGGCACCGCCGGCGTCGTCACCGCGTTGGTGAACAGGCCGCTGTCGAACAGGGCCCGCCAGGTCCGCATCATCTGCTCCTGGTGGCGGATCAGCACCGGCACGATCGGGCTGTCCTTGGTGCCGCCGACCTCGAAGCCGAGCTGCTGCAGCCCCTGCCGCACGCGGTGGGCGACGGACAGGACCCGCCGGCGCAGTTCGGGCTGCGCCTCGATCACGTCGAGGGCGGCCAGGGCCGCCGCCGTCGAGGCCGGCGCGATCGACGCCGAGAAGATCAGCGCCCGCGCATGGTGCTTCAGGTAGTGGATCACCCGCTCGGGTCCGGCGATGAAGCCGCCCAGGCTGGCGAAGCTCTTGCTGAAGGTGCCCATCAGCAGGTCGGCCTCGGCCAGCACGCCCAGGTGTTCGGCGGCGCCGCGGCCGCCCCGGCCCAGCACGCCGGCGCTGTGGGCCTCGTCGACCATCACCCGGGCGCCGTACTTGCGGGCCAGGGCCATGATCGTCGGCAGGTCCGCCAGATCGCCCATCATCGAGAACAGGCCGTCGACGACGATCAGCTTGCCCTTGCCCTGGTCGGCGGTGCGCTGCAACTGGGCCTCCAGGTCGACCATGTCGTTGTGCTTGAACTTGCGCAGCTCCGCGAAGCTCAGCCGGCAGCCGTCGATGATCGAGGCGTGGTTCTCCCGGTCGCACAGGATCACGTCGTCCTTGCCGCACAGGGCCGAGATCGTGCCCAGGTTGGTCTGGAAGCCCGTGGAGAAGCACAGGGCGGCCTCCTTGCCCATGAACCGGGCCAGCCGCCGTTCGAGTTCCTCGTGCAGCTCGAGGGTGCCGTTCAGGAAGCGGCTGCCGGAGCAGGAGGTCCCGTAGCGCCGGATCGCCTCCTGGGCCGCCGCCAGCACCTTCGGGTGGTGGGTGAGCCCCAGGTAGTTGTTGCTGCCGGCCATGATCAGCCGGCGGCCGTCGATCGTCACCTCGGTGGCTTCGCTCCCGCTCAGCGGGATGAAGTAGGGGTAGACGCCCTTGGCCTGGATCTCACGGGCCTTGGTGAAGCCGTCGCACTTCTGGAAGAGGTCCAAACTGGGGCGGGGGTTGCTGGGGTCGAGGGGGCCGACGAGGTCTCGGATCCCGGGGGTGCGGATGTTAGATTTTGCCCGCGGTCGGCACAAACCCTTTGTGAACGCTTGAATACCGACGGATGGGCGAAGGGCGTGCTGCTGACCGGGGCCACCGGGTTCGTGGGCGCAGCCCTGCTGCGGGCCCTGCTGGCCCGCGGGATGCCCCCGGACCGGATCCGGTGTCTCGTGCGGGCGCCCGAACGGGCCATGGCGGCCGGAATTCCGGTGGCGAGCGCCTGGATCGGCGACCTCGGCGACCCGCGGAGCCTTGCCCGGGCGGCCGAGGGGATCGACCTGTGCCTGCACGTGGCCGGGGCGGTGAAGGGCTACCGGCCGGGGCACTTCCTGGAGGCCAACGCCATGGGCACCGCCCGCCTGGTGGACGCCCTCACCCAGGCTGTGCCCGGGGCCCGGCTGGTCCTGGTGTCATCCCTGGCGGCGGCCGGCCCGTCGCCCGATGGCGCCACCTCTTTGCTGCCGCCGGACCGCTGCCGGCCCTGTTCCCTCTACGGCGAGAGCAAGCGGCAGGGGGAACTGGCGGTGGTGGGGGCGCAAGGCCTCGCCTGGACCGTCGTCCGGCCGCCGATCGTCTACGGCCCCGGCGATGCCGCCACCCGGCTGCTGTTCCGTCAGGCCCTCGGGCCCGTCTGCCTCGTGCCGCGGGCCGAGCGGCCGCTGTCGATCATCCACGTCGACGACCTGGTGGCGGCGCTGCTGCGGGCGGCCGAGGGTCGCGCCACCGGCCGGATCCTGGCGGTGGAAGGGCCCGACCGGACCACGACCCACGACCTGCTGGCCGCGATCGCCCGGGCCTGCGGCCGGCGGGCCCGGCTGGTGCCGGTGCCGATGGTCCTGCCGCGCACCGCGGCGGTCGCCGCCGACCTCTGGGCCCGCCTGCGCCGGCGTCCGGGCTTCTTCAGCCAGGACAAGGTGCGCGAGATCGGCGCGCCGGGGTGGGTCGCCGATGGTGCGCCGGCCCGGCAGGCGCTGGGCTGGCAGCCGCAGGTGACGCTGGCCGCGGGCCTCGCGGCGGTGGCGGTGCGCGAGGGTTTCGCCCGCCCGGGCGCGGCCGGCTGAGCCGCGACCAGGGCCGTTACTTGAGCAGCTGCAGCAGCAGCGCCTTCTGCACGTGCAGCCGGTTCTCCGCCTGGTCGTAGATGACCGACCGCGGGCCGTCGAGCACGTCGTCGGTGGCGACGACGTTGCGTCGCACCGGCAGCGGATGCATGAACAGCGCGTTGTTGGTGGTCGCCATCAGCGGCGCGTCCACCCGCCACGAGCCCAGCGACCGCTTGACGATCGCCTCCCGCTCCGGGTCGTCCCAGTACTTCGGCGCTCCCCAGGAACGGGCGTAGAGCACGTCGGCGCCGCGGCTGGCTGCCTGCAGGTCGTTCACGACCTGCACCTTGCCGCCGCCGTCGTCGGCGAGCCTGCGGGCGCGCTGGACGATCTCGTCGTCCACCTCGAAGCCGAGCGGATGGGCGACCGTGACATCCATCCCCAGCGCCGCCGCCAGCGTCAGGATCGAGTGGGTGGGGCCGAGCGACTTGGGCTCCGGGTGGTTGCACCACGCCAGCGTCAGCTTGCGGCCCTTCAGGGACAGGAGCTGCTCGCGCATCGTCATGATGTCGGCGATCGCTTGGCACGGATGCTCGAAGCACGTCTCCAGGTTGATCACCGGCACCGTCGCGTTCCCGGCGTAGCTGCGCAGGAGCAGTTCCTGCCGGTCGCGCTCCCACGACTGCGTGCGCATGGCGCAGCGGATGCCGAGCGCATCGACGTAGCGGGACAGCGTGCGGGCCGCGTCCTTGACGTGCTCCTCGGCGGGGCCGTCCATCACCACCTGCTCCTCGGGTTCCAGGTCGTACATCTCGCGGTCGGCGAAGATGTTGATGCAGTGGCCGCCGAGCTGGACCATCGCCACCTCGAAGGAGACCCGGGTGCGGAGGCTGCGGTCGAAGAACAGCATGCCCAGGGTCTTGCCGGCCAGCAGCTGGCCGGGCCGCTTGCCCTTGGCGCGTCCTGCCAGCTCCAACAGATCGTCGAGTTCCTGCCGCGACAGGTCGGCCGCTGAGAGGAAGTTGCGCTTGCTCACGGAATCCTGCTCCTGGAAAACGGGGATCCTAGATGGCGTCGGATCCCCTCTCAAGCGAAGACGAGCGCCGCATGCAGCGTTGCCTGGAACTGGCGCGCGAGGCCGCTGCGCACGACGAGGTGCCGGTCGGCGCGCTGGTGGTGGTCGATGGCGTGGTGGTCGGCGAGGGACGCAATCGTTGCGAGGAACTGCGCTCGGCGCTGGCCCACGCCGAGATGGAGGCGTTGCAGCAGGCGCTGGCCCGGACCGGCGAGCCGCGCCTGCCCACCGCCACCCTCTACTGCACCCTGGAGCCGTGCTTCCTCTGCACCGGTGCCCTGCTGCACGTGCGGGTGGCGCGGGTGGTGTTCGGCGCCCTCGACCCCAAGTTCGGCGCCTGCGGCTCGCTGGCCAACCTGCCCGCCGACCCGCGCCTCAACCATCGCTGCCCGGTGACCGGGGGCGTCCTGGCCGAGGCCAGCGCCGGGCTGCTGCGCGCCTTCTTCCGCGGCAAGCGGTGACGCCGCGGTGGCGGGCCGCAACTTCCGCGTTGCATCGGCGGCGACCGGCGGCACAATCCTCCGCGCCATTCGATCGCCGGCCCCGCCGGCCGGCGCGTCCCTCGCGGAGAGGTGCCAGAGCGGCTGAATGGACCGCATTCGAAATGCGGCGTGGGCGCGAGTCCACCGGGGGTTCGAATCCCTCCCTCTCCGCCACTTCCCCTCTCGCCCGAGGCAGACGGCGCCCAAGGCAGACGGCCCACGAGGCATACGGCCGGCGAAGGTGGAACCCCTCAGGCACCCCGGACACAGGCAGCCGCACGCTTATGGCTGCTCCGTTCCCGGCCTGACCAGGTTCACGTCGCTCCCTTGCTCGGGACCCGACGGGCTCCACCTTCGCCGGCCGTGGCCGACGATCGCGGACGAAGAAAGATACTGGCGGAGAGGGGGGGATTCGAACCCCCGGCAGGCTTTTGACCCGCACTCGCTTTCCAAGCGAGCTCCTTAAGCCACTCGGTCACCTCTCCGCACGGGGGACGAACGACGACCTTGGACTGGCCGGCGCCCTGGGCGGAGGGCGGTTTCTAACCCAGGCTCCGGCACCGCGCAACGCCGCTCGGCGGTTCCTGGCCCTGGAGTCCGACGGCGGCAGCGCCGACACTGCGCCCATGGCGGATTCCCCCGAGCGCGCCGGCGCAGAGCCCTACCAGGTCGTCGCCCGACGCTTCCGGCCGCGGACCTTCGGCGAGGTGGTGGGCCAGGAGCCGATCCTGAACTCGCTGCGGGCATCGCTGAAGAGCGGCAAGATCCCGCACGCCTACCTGTTCGCCGGCAGCCGCGGCGTCGGCAAGACGACGCTCGCCCGGATCCTGGCCCGCTGCCTCAACTGCGAACAGGGACCGACGCCGGAGCCGTGCGGCACCTGCGAGCTGTGCCGGTCGATCCTGGACGGCAGCAACACCGACGTGGTGGAGATCGACGCCGCCTCCAACAACGGCGTCGACGACGTCCGCGTGCTGCGCGAGAGCGTCGGCTTCGCCGCCATGCGGTCGCGCTACAAGGTCTACATCCTGGACGAGGTCCACATGCTGTCGAAGCCGGCGTTCAACGCGCTGCTGAAGACGCTGGAGGAGCCGCCGCCCAACGTGGTGTTCGTGCTGGCGACGACCGAACTGCACAAGGTGCTGGAGACCATCCGGTCGCGCTGCCAGGTGCTGCTGTTCCGGCGCGTCGGCGAGCCGGACATCGTCGAGCGGCTGCGGATGATCGCCGCCCAGGACGGCGTGAACCTGCCCGACGAGGTGCTGGAGGAGATCGCCACCCAGAGCCGCGGCGGCATGCGCGACGCCGAGACCGCGCTGGAACGCGTCCTGCCGGTGGCGCGGGACGCCGGCGGTACGCTGGACCTGGCCGCCTACCGCGGCCTGGTGCAGCGGGTCGGCGCCGACCGGGCGGTGGAGGTGGCGACGGCGTTGCTGGCGGGCCAGCCTGGACCGGCGCTGCACTTCGCCGCCGAACTGCGCCAGAGCGGCGTCGACGAACGGGAGGCGCTGGGCGAACTGATCGAGGTGCTGCGCTGGAGCCTGCTGCTGAAGGTCGATGGCGCCGACACTGCCCTGGTCACCGCCGGCGGCGCGCTGCGGCCGCGGCTGCAGGCGCTGGCGGATGCCGCCGAGGCCCACGCCCTGGAGGCGGCGATCCAGGCCGGCGTGCTGGGCCGTGACCGCCTGCGTCGCCTCGACGATCGCGCGGCGGTGGTGGAACTGACCCTCGTGCGCATGGCGCAGGCGGGTCGGCTGCCGACCCTGGCCGCCCTGCTGGCGGAGGTGCGCGGCGGCGGGCTGCCCGGTCCCCAGGCGGTGGCCCTGCCCGCGGCGAAGGCCCAGGCCGCGGCCGGGGCGCCGCCGCCCGTGCCCGGCGCGCCGGCCCGCGACGACGGCCTGCGGGCTGCGGCGCTGGCCCGGCTCGGCAACTCGCACCAGCTGCTGCGGGCGACCCTGGAGCTGTGCCAGGTCCGCGGACCCGACGGCCAGGGGCGCATCGCGGTGCGCCTCGACACCGAGCGGCAGATGCACAAGGACCGCCTCGCGTCGCCGGGCGTGCAGCAGGAGATCAAGGCGCTGTTCGAGGGCGCGCTGGGCCAGCCCTGCGCCTTGTCGTTCGAGATCGCCGGGCAGGGCACGCCGCCGCCCCGGGGCACCGGCACCGGCGCGCCGGCGGCCGGGACGGCGATCCCGCCGCCCACCGAGGCGGCGAACCGGGTGCTGGGCCGCTTCGGCGGCCGGGTCGTGGCGCACAATCCCGAGGATCGCCGCCGTCCCGAACCGGCGCCGGCGGACGCCACGGAGACGCCGCCCGACGATCCGGACCAGCAGCCGTGAGCCGGTCGGGCTCGTGCTGGGCAGGATGCCCGGGACCGGGCATGATCGGGCCCCGCGACCACGCACGACGCAGCGAACCTCAGGAGCAACGATGGCCACCGGATTCGGCGACATGAGCAGCCTGCTGAAGCAGGCCCAGGAACTGCAGCGGCGCATGGCCGAGACCCAGCGCAGCCTGGGCGAGCGGGTCCTCGAGGGTTCCGCCGGCGGTGGCGCGGTGAAGGCGTTCGTCAACGGCAACCAGGAACTGCAGAAGATCGAGATCCAGCCCGGCGTGGTGGATCCGGCCGACGTCGAGGGCCTGGAGGACCTGGTCACCGCCGCCGTGCGCCAGGCGCTCGCCGCGGCCCGGGAGCTGCGCGAGCGCGAGATGAGCAAGGTCACCGGCGGCATGAACCTGCCGGGCATGGGCTTCTGAGGCCGCGCGGTCCGACGACCAGGTGGCCATGGCCCAGCGCGATCGCAGCATCGGCCGCCTGATCGACAGCCTCGGCCGCCTGCCCGGCATCGGCGTCAAGTCCGCCGAGCGGATCGCCTACCACCTGCTGAAGGCCGACGCCGGCGAGGCGAAGGAGCTGGCCGCCGCCATCGAGGCCGCGCGCAAGGCGGTGGTGGCCTGCTCCACCTGCTTCCACCTCGACGTCGTCGATCCGTGTTCGATCTGCGCCGATCCCGCCCGCGATCGCGCCGCGCTGCTGGTGCTCGAGGATCCGCGCGAGGTGGATCGGTTCGAGGACGCCGGCTACCGCGGCCTCTACCACGTCCTGCAGGGCCGGCTGTCGCCGCTCGAGGAGATCGGCCCCGACGACCTCACCACCGCGGCGCTGTTCCGCCGGGTGCGGGAACTGGCCCCGGCGGAGGTCTGCCTCGCCACCAATCCGGACCTGGAAGGCGAGGCGACGGCGCGCTGGATCGCCGGCCGGCTGCAGGAACTCGGCGTGCGGGTCTCGCGCCTGGCCCGGGGGCTGCCCGCCGGCGCGTCGATCAGCCAGGTGTCGCGCTCGATCCTGGCGGATGCGATCGAGGGGCGGCGGCCGTTCCCGGCGTGAGTTCCGGCGGGAAGACGCCGCTGCCGATCGACCCGATCCTGCCGCGGATCGGTCAGGCGCTGGGCCCCGGCGGCGTCGTCCTGCTGCTGGCGCCCACCGGCTCGGGCAAGACCACCCGGGTGCCGCCGTTCCTGGCCCGCCAGCTCGGCGAGGGCCAGGTCGTCGTGCTGGAACCGCGCCGGCTGGCGGCGCGCGCCGCCGCCGCGCGGGTCGCCGCCGAGGACGGCACGCCGCTCGGCGACTTCGCCGGCTACCAGGTGCGCGGCGAGCGGCGGCTGTCGGCACGGACGCGGGTGCGCTTCGTCACCGAGGGCGTGCTGGTGCGGCAGCTCGTGCAGGATCCGTTCCTGGACGGCGTGGCGGCGGTGCTGCTCGACGAGTTCCACGAACGTCACCTGGAGGGCGACCTGGCCCTGGCCATGCTGCGCGAGGTGCGGGAGACCGTGCGTCCGGACCTGCGCCTCGGCGTGATGTCGGCGACGCTGCAGCCCGCCGCGCTGCGCGAGTTCCTGCCCGGCGCCGTCGAGATCACCGCCGAAGGGCGGCTGTTCCCGGTGCGCATCGAGCACGACCTCCGCCGCGACGACGACCCGCTCGAGGAACGGGTCCGGCGCGTGGTGGAACGCGCGTTGCGCGACACGCCCGGCGACGTGCTGGTGTTCCTGCCGGGCACCGGCGAGATCCAGCGCTGCGAACGCGCCCTGCAGCACTTCGAGCAGCGGCACGGCTGCCTGGTGCTGCCCCTGCACGGCCGGCTCGACCCGGCCGCCCAGGACCGCGCGATCGCGCCGCAGGAACGCCGCAAGGTGGTGCTCAGCACCAACGTGGCGGAGAGTTCGCTGACCATCGACGGCGTCACCGCGGTGGTGGACAGCGGCCTGCACCGCCAGCTGCAGCACGACCGTGCCCGCGGCGTCGACGTGCTGGCCGTGGAACGGATCAGCCTGGCGTCGGCGGTGCAGCGCACCGGCCGTGCCGGCCGCACGGCCCCCGGCGTCTGCTACCGGCTGTGGACCGCCGGCGAGGAGCGGGGCATGGCAGCGGGCGACCGCCCGGACGTGGCGCGGGTCGACCTGTGCGGCCCGGCGCTGCAGGTGCGCGCCTTCGCCGGGCGCGATCCCCGCGAGTTCCGCTGGTTCGAACGCCCGGACCTCGGCGACCTCGGCGCCGCCGACCGGCTGCTGCAGGATCTCGGCGCGGTCGATGCCCGGAGCGGCCGGGTCACGTCGATCGGCGAGGAACTGCTGCAGATGCCGGTGCACCCGCGACTGGGCCGGGTCGTGCTGGAGGGCCGGCGCCGGCATTGCGCCTACGGCGCGGCTACCGCCGCGGCGATCCTGGCGGAGGCGCCGGACCTCGGTCGCGGTCCCGAGGCCGACGACCTCTGCGACGTGCTGGTGGCGGTGGATGCGGTGCTGCAGGGCGAGGCCCATGGCAGTTCGCTGCGCGCCACCCTGGGGCTGCCCGGCGGCGCGGCCCGCGCCGTCGAACAGGCCCGCGCACGTCTCCTGGGCGCGGGCGGCCGCGATCGCCGCGACCGGGATCCGGACGCGCTCGGTCACTGCCTGCTGGCGGGTTTCCCCGATCGGGTGGTGGCGCGCGGCGGCGCCGGCCAGCGGGACGGCACCATGGTCGGCGGCCGCGGCGTCGTGCTGCCGGCGGCCTGCGACGGCCACGATCTGGTGCTGGCGCTGCGCCTGTTCGAGGCGGGCGGCCGGCAGACCCGTTCCCGCGCCGTGCTGGTCGCGGCCATCGAGGAGGCCTGGCTCGAGGAACTGCTGCCCGGGTCCATCACCCAGGCGGTGCGCGCCGAACTGGACGCGGCGCAGGGACGCGTCGTGCCGGTGCGCGAGGTCCGCTACCGCGACCTGGTGCTGCGTTCGGCGCGGGGCGGCGACCTGCCGGCGGCGGCGGTGCAGGGCCTGCTGCAGCCGTTGCTGGCCGCCGACCCGTGGCGCTGGCTCGGCGAGCAGCCCGAGCTGCGGCGGTTGCTGGCCCGGGCGGCGTGGCTGCGGGCGCGGTTGCCGGACCTGGGTCTGCCGGCGTGGGACGACCGCGCGGTGGCGGCGGCCGCCATCGACCTGCTGGGCGAAGGCACCGACCTGCGGCGGCTGGGCGACGCGGCGGTGGCGCCGATCCTGCTCGGGCTGCTGCCGCATCCGTTGCGCCAGGCCCTCGACCGCGAGGCGCCGGATCGCCTCCAGCTGCCGTCGGGCCGGCACGCGCCCATCGACTACGGCGCCGAGGGCGGACCGATGGTGTCGGCGCGCATCCAGGAGCTGTTCGGGCTGCCGCGGGCGCCCGGGCTGGCCGGCGGCCGGGTGCCGCTGGTGCTGGAGATCCTCGGTCCCAACCACCGGCCGGTGCAGGTGACCGGTGATCTGGCGAGCTTCTGGCAGAACACCTATCCGCAGGTGCGCCGGGAGCTGGCGCGGCGCTACCCGCGCCACTCCTGGCCCGAGGATCCCCTGCAGGCTGCCCCCGAGGCGCGGCCACGGCGGCGACGGCCCTGAGCCGAGCCCTGGTCGGGATCCGACGCCGTTCCGACTCAAGGATCCCGCCCGGTGTGTCGAAACCCGGCATGAGTCCCGCCGTGGTCATGAAGTTCGACACCCAGCTCGCCCAGCGCCAGGAACAGCGCCTCGCCCTGCTGCCGCAGATGCTGCAGTCGATCGAGGTGTTGCAGATGGCCACGGTCGAGTTGCTGGCGCGGATCGACGCCGAGCTGGAGCAGAACGAGACCCTCGAGGTGCGCCCGCCGGTGGATCCCGCCGAGGCCCAGCTCGCCGGGGCCGCGCCGGCGCACGAACGGGAACCCGACGAGGCCGACGACTGGGATCCGTGGCACGGGTCGGGCGACGACGGAGCGGGCGATCGCAAGCAGGCGATGCTGCAGTCGGTGCCCGCCGCCGAGGCCGGGCTGTTGGCCTTCGTGCGCGAGCAGATCGCCTGGCGCGACATCGATCCGGCGCTGCGCGCGGCAGTGGAACTGCTGGCCGAACACCTCGACGAGCGCGGCCTGCTGCCGCTGCCGGCAACCGACCTGGCGGCGGCCACCGGCCTGGACGAGACCCTGCTGGCCGCGGCGCTGGCCGAACTCCAGGGGCTGGAACCCCGCGGCATCGGCGCCGCCGGTCCGGTGGAGGCGATGCTGCTGCAGATCGCCGGCGACCCCGATGCGCCGCACATCGAGGTCCTGTTGCGCGACCACCTGCCGGACCTGGCCCGCAACCGCATCGCCGAGGTGGCCCGGGCCATGGGACTCAGCGGGAGCGAGGTGCGGCGGCTGCTGGACCGCATCCGCGGGCTGGAGCCGCGGCCCGGTGCCCGGTTCCACGACGGCGCCGAGCCGGGCCTGCGGCCGGACGCCCGCGTCTGGCGGGACGGCGACGAGATCGCCGTGGCGCTGGACGACGGCACGGTGCCGGACCTGGCCGTCAACCAGGACTACGAGGGCATGCTGCGCCAGCGCTCCACCGACCGCGAACTGCGCGACTACCTGCGCGCCAAGGTGCGTTCGGCCCGGGACCTGATCGACGCGATCGCGATGCGACGGCAGACGCTGGCGCGGGTGATCGGCGCGGTGATGCAGCACCAGCCCGAGTTCCTGGCCGTGGGCCGGGGCGGCATCCGGCCGCTGCGGATGGCGGATCTCGCGGCGACGCTGGGCCTGCACACCAGCACGGTGAGCCGGGCGATCGCCGGCAAGCACGTGCAGACCGACCACGGCGTGATCCGCCTGCGCGATTTCTTCGATGGCGGCGCTGGTGGCGCCGAGGCCGCCGGCACCGGCCGGGTGGCGGTGCGCGAGACGCTGGCGGAGCTGGTGCGGGCCGAGGACCGCCGCGCGCCGTTGTCCGATGACGATCTGGTCGCGGCGCTCGCCGGCCGGGGCATCACCGTGGCGCGGCGCACCGTGACCAAGTACCGCAAGGAGCTGAACATCCCGTCCAGCTTCCTGCGCCGGAGGGAGGAAGCATGAGGGGCAGCTACGAGGGAGATCCTTTCGCCTATGGGCAGGTGCAGCTCGGCGGCCAGCAGGCGCCGAGCGGGCAGGACGCCGAGGACATCCTGTTCCAGGGCGGGGCGGCGCCGCCGCTCGCACACAATGGTTTCGGCATGCCGATGGGGCGGACGCTCGACGAGAGCCCGCTGATCAGCAACGCCGATGCGTTCGGCACCGAGATCCTGGGCGAGACCGTGTTCGACCCGCAGCCGGCGGCGCCGCGGCAGGTGGCGCAGCCGGTGCCCGAGCGCGGGACGCCGGTCCTGCCGCCGGTGTCGGCGCTGACCCAGCGGCCCGAGTCGGCGGTGCCGGCGGAGAAGCCGGCTGCACCGCGGCCGCCGGCCCGCGAGGTGCCGGTGGCGGCCGAACGCCTGATCGTACGGCGCTCCCGCGGCGGGCCGCTCGGCAGCGTGGTGCCCGCGGTCGTGCTGGCGGCGGGCTGCGGGGCCGGCGCCTGGCTGCACCTCGCCCAGGACAACGTGGTCCTGGCGGGGTTGGCGCTGGCGCTGGGCCTGGTCGGCGCGGTCTTCTCCTGGATCTGGCTGAACGGCTGAGCCCGGCGCGCCTGATCCTGGCGCCGTCGGGCCGAGGACCTATCCTGCGGCCCGCCGTGCCCAGCTACCTGCTCACCATCGCCTACGACGGGTCGGCCTACGCCGGCTGGCAGCGCCAGGCCGGGTGCGACACCGTGCAGGAGCGGCTCGAGGACGCGGCGGCGGTCCTGAGCGGCCAGCGGGTGGTGGTGGAGGGGGCCAGCCGCACCGATGCCGGGGTGCATGCCCTGGGCCAGGCGGCCCATGTGCGGTTGCCGCGGGCCTGGGCGCCCGACAAGCTGCGGCTGGCCTTGAACGGCAACCTGCCCCAGGACATCGCGGTGCGCGACGTGCGGCCGGTCGGCGACGACTTCCACGCCCGTTTCCATGCCCGCGGCAAGCGCTACGTCTACCGCTGCATCGTCGACCCGGTCCGACCGGCGCTGGGCCGCGGCTACTGCCACTGGTTGCGCAAGCCGGTGGACCTGCCGGCCATGCGCCGGGCCGCCGCGTGCCTGCGCGGGCGGCACGACTTCGCGTCGTTCGCCAGCAATCCCGGCTACGAGCGGAAGCACGGCACGGTGCGCACGCTGTGGCACCTGCACCTGCTGTCGCGGCCGCGGGGCTTCGACCTCGCGGTGCAGGGGGACGGCTTCCTCTACAACATGGTGCGGGCCATCGCCGGAACGCTGATCGACGTCGGCACCGGGCGGAGTCCGGAGGCGCGGGTCGCCGAGATCCTCCGGGCCGCCGACCGCCGCGATGCCGGCCCGACCGCGCCGGCGGCCGGACTGTGCCTGGTCCGCGTGCTGTATCCGAGGGCGCTGGTCGCACGCGGGCTTGAACCCGCGCGCCGCGCCGCTTTGCTTGCCAGGAAGGTCGAACCCACATGACGTCCAACCGCGAAGTCGAAGTCGAAGTCAAGGCCCGCCACGGCCAGGTGTCCGAGCGCATGCAGGAGCACGCGATCAAGAAGGTCGCGCGGCTGGCCCGCTACAACGACCAGGTGACCCGCATCGAGGTCCTGGCGGACCACCCGCACGAGTCGCCGGAGGTCGAACTGCTGGTCCACATGCGCAGCGGCGCGCCGATGGTGGCCAAGGACCGCGCCGACTCCTTCGCCACGGCGGTGGATCAGGTCGCCGAGAAGATGGAGCGCCTGCTGAAGAAGCACAAGGAGAAGCTCAAGGAGCACAAGGGGCAGCCCGGCGTGACGCCCCCGGACGATGGTCGGGGGCCCGGCGGGCCCGACCAGGACGTTGTGACGCGTGACCGGAAGGGGTAACACCACCCATTCCGGCCCCGGGCCGGCAGGACGACGCCCATGATCCGCAAGCTGGTCCAGACCGCCACCATCCTTCCCGAACTGCAGGCCGGCAGCCGCGAGGCCGCCCTCAAGGAACTGCTGCAGGCCGCCCTGGAGGCCGGCGCCTTCCCGAAGAAGGCCTTCAACGGCCTGCACAAGAAGCTGGCGGAACGCGAAGCCATGGGCAGCACCGGCATCGGCAACGGCGTCGGCGTGCCCCACGTCAAGGGCGACGAGGTCAAGCAGCCGACCCTGGTGCTCGGCCGGCACCGGTCTGGCATCGAGTACCAGGCGATCGACGGCCGCCTCGTGCAGATCCTGTTCCTGCTGGTGACGCCGACCGCGGCCGCCGAGGACCACCTGAAGTGCCTGCGCTGGATCTCGGGCCTCGCCCGCAGCGCCGACTTCCGCCGGTTCTGCCTGGATGCCGCCGACGAGGTGGCCATCCGGGAGCTGCTGCTGGAGATGAGCCCGGCCTCCTGAGGGCCGATCCTCGGAGCCCCATGAGCGCCGATGCCAGCAGCGAGAACGGCCCGGTCTGCACGGTGACCGTCACGCTCACCAACCGGCAGGGGCTGCACGCCCGGCCGGCGCACGTGTTCGTGCAGACCGCCAACGGCTACGCCAGCCAGATCACCGTGGGCCGCGCCGACTCCGAGGAGCGCGTCGACGGCAAGTCGATCATGGGGATGATGATGCTGGCGGCCGAGTGCGGCACCGAACTGGAACTGCGGTCCGAGGGGCCCGACGCCGAGGCCCAGATCCGTGCCCTGGTCGAGCTGATCCAGGCGCACTTCGGCGAGGAATAGGGGCCACCGCCGCGGGTCCGGCCGGGCCGGATCCGCCCATGGCAGGGGTGCGACTCAACTGCCGGGCCGGCGCCTGCCGATAGAGGGATCGGCCGGCACGGTCGGCCTTTCCCGGGGAGTAGCGCCCAAAATGCTGAAACAGCGCAAGAGCATCGTTGGCCTCGACATCGGCACCAGCAGCATCAAGGCCGTCGAGCTCACCCACGATCGGTACGACTTCGTCATCACCGGCTACGCGCAGATCGACGTGCCCAGCGAGCATGCGCGGTTCGACGCCCTGCGCGACCTGTTCCGCGCCGGCCGCTTCCGCACCAAGCGCGTCGCGTCGGCGGTGAGCGGCAAGAACGTCGTCTTCCGCTACATCAACATGGTCGACATGGCGGCGGAGAAGCTGCAGAGCGCGATCCGCTTCGAGGCCGACAAGTACATCCCGTTCGACGTCAACGAAGTCGAGATGGATGCGCAGAAGCTGGCGACGGTGCCCGGCGACGGCGGCAAGGACGAGATGAAGGTCCTGCTGGTGGCGGCCAAGCGTTCGATCGTCGAGGACCAGGCGCAGATGCTGATCGAACTCGGCCTGCAGCCGGTCGCGGTCGCCGTCGACAGCTTCGCGATCGGCAACGCCTTCGAGCTGAGCGACCTGATCAACCCGGGCCTGCAGGAGGAGCAGCGGACCGTGGCCCTGATCGACGTCGGCGCCACCAAGTCGAGCATCAACATCCTGCGCAACAACGTCACCTGCTTCGCCCGCGAGGTGCCGATGGGCGGCGGTGACATGACCAATGCCATCATGCGCCGGTTCGGCGTCGAGGCGGCGGCGGCGGAGGCGATGAAGCGTGACCCCGGCGATCAGGCCGGCGACGTCCGCGAGGCCTGCAGCCAGGTGCTCGACGATCTGGGCAACGAGATCAACCTGTCGTTCGACTTCTTC
>CAZMGG010000079.1:0-7705 GCA_964565715.1 uncultured candidatus Brocadiaceae bacterium
GCGGTCCTGCACCCGGCGGCCGGGCCAGAACGTGCCCCACCACGAATCGAAGCACAGCGCCGACAGCAGGGTCGGAAAGCGCTGGCAGGCGTGCTGCACGGTGCCGTCGGGATCCACCAGCCTCGGCGCCACGGCGCCGTAGGCCGGGTTGGCCGCGAGGAAGTCCACCAGCGCGTCCAGCGCGCCGGGCCGCACCTCGGTGTCGGAGTTGAGCAGGCACAGCCAGCGGCCCTTCGCCACCGCCGCGCCCTGGTTGTTGCCAGCGGCGTAGAGCCGGTTGTCGGCGTTGCGCAGGAGGGTCACCTGCGGGAACGCCGCGGCGATCGCGTCGGCGCTGCCGTCGTGGCTGCCGTTGTCCACCACGATCACCTCGCGGGCGTGCCGCGGCGTCTCCTGGTGCAGCGCCCGCAGGCAGGCGAGCGTCAGCGCCTGGGTGTTCCAGGACAGCACCACCACCGACAGCACCGGCCCGTTGCCAGTGGCGCTCACGTCACCGCTCCGCCGCCGCCGATGCGGCCGGCGCCGCCGCCGCCTCGCGCAACGGATGCAGGCACGTGTAGCGCCACATGCCCAGTTCCTCGAAGCGGCCGCCGGTCAGGTCGAACACGCGATAGCAGTAGGTGGTCGGGCTGAAGTTGCGCCACATGGTCGGGCTCGGCGTCCAGCGGTCGCCGCTGCCGAACAGGCCGCCGGACAGGTAGAACCGCGGATCCAGCCCCATCTGCAGCAGGAACCGCTCGCAGTGCCGCGGCAGCTCCAGCACCGGCGGATCGTGCGAGGCGCCGAGATCGATCATCGGCCCGTGCGGCGGCGCCTTGCGCAGCCGGGCCAGCCAGCCCGCCGACCGCGCCCGGTCGCAGAGGTCCAGCAGCCAGGTGCCGAACCGTCCGTACCACTTCCGGTAGTAGAGGCGCCGGCTCTCGAAGTGGCGCTTCCACACCGTCTCCATGTCGGTCTGCCCGGACCGGTTGACGAAGTGCACCAGGTGCGCCTCGGGCACCTGCACCACCTGCCGGCCGGCCTTCCGGATCGCCACCGAGATGTCGGCGTCCTCGTAGTAGAGCGGGTAGCGCTCGTCCATCCGGCCGATCGACTCGAAGAACGAGCGCTCGATCAGGAACAGGCAGCCGGACATCATCGGCAGCGGCAGCGGCTCCCGGGCCTGCCACACCGCGGCGCAGTTGCGCGACAGCCGCCGGCTGTACCAGCGCGACACCGTGCGCGAGAACTCGCCCAGCGTGGTCCACAGCAGGTCGCCCAGCGTCGGCAGCGTGTTGGGCGGCAGCCGGCCCATGAAGTCGGCGTCCCAGAAGCCCTTCGGCACCGTGCAGCCCGCCCGCGGGTCCCGTTCGAGGTGGCGCTGCAGCGCCGGGATCAGCCCCGGCGTGAACTGCAGGTCCGGGTTGCTCACCAAGAGCCAGCGCCCGCGGCTGCGGCCGAACGCCAGGTTGACGCCCTTGCTGTAGCCGGCGTTCTCGCCGTGCAGCACCAGCTGGCCGGCCTTCGGGTCGGCCTGCTCGCGCCGCACCACCGCCAGCTGGTCCTCGACCATGGCCATCAGCGCCGGCGTGCGGTTGGGCGACAGGTTGTCGACCACGATGCACTCGTAGGGCATCGGCGAACCGTCGGCCCGGGTCGGCGGATGCTGGCGCAGCGACGCGATGGCGGCCGCGCACTCCGCCCAGGTGTTGTAGTTGACGATCAGGACCGACAGTTCGGCGGTCATGACCGGCCTCCGCGCATGGGCGCAGCCCGGCGCGCACCGGCTGGTGCGGCACCGCGGGCGCGATGGGCAGGAACGGACGCGGGCACGACGGCTGGATCGAGCGACAGAGGACCGGAAGCAAAGCACAAAGCGTTCCGCGGTCCCACCTTCGGTCCGGCCGCCCGGTCACGCCGATGGCATGGACCGCGCCTCGCTCCCGGCCGCCGGGCGAACGTCAGCCCTTCGGCGCCTCGCCGGCGCCCGGCTGGGGCGCAGCCGGCTTCTCCGCCAGCGGTACCAGGTAGCGGCGCAGCCGTTCGCCGAACACGCCCTCGCGCTCGCCGTCCTGGCCGTCGCCGGACCAGTCGTCCTCGGTGTGGTCCAGCGACTTGCCGAGGTCCTTCACCTTCTGCGCCTCGATGTAGAAGCGCACGGTCCAGCCCTGCTCGCGGCTGCCGCCCTCCATGATCTCGGCCCGCAGCCGGAACCGGCCCGGCCGTCCCATGGCGAGGTTCTTGTGCCGCCAGCGGGTCTGGTAGATGCCGAGCCCCCGGTCGCTGTCGGGGATGCTCGGCAGGTAGCCGTCGCCGCGGGCCACCGCGTCGATGCCGTCGTAGACCTGGCCGTAGACCATCGGCCCGACCGGCACCTCGCGCCAGTCGTGGGCGGTGCCGCAGGCGGCGAACAGGAGGAGGAACGGCAGGCAGGCGGTGGTGCGCATCGGTCGTCGGGTCCGGGGGGGGGGAACGGGAGGGAGGTGCTGCCTCAGCCCTTCTTGCCGCCGCCGTTGTCGCTGCCGCCCTTCTCCTTGTCGCCGGCCTTGTCGCCTTCCTTCTCCTCGGCCGGCTGGACCGGCGCTGGGACCACGCTCACCCAGGTCCGCTCCATGGTCAGCGGCTCGGTGGGCTTGCCGCCGCCGGTACCCGCCGCCTCCAGGGCCTTCAGCACCGCCATGTCGCTCACCACCATGCCGAAGATGGTGTGCTTGCCGTCCAGGTGCGCCGTCTTGACGAAGGTCAGGAAGAACTGCGAGCCGTCGGTGCCGGGGCCGGCGTTGGCCATCGACAGCAGCCCCGGCCGGTCGTGCTTGACGCTCGGGTCGAACTCGCCGTCGTACTTGTAACCGGGGCCCCCGGAGCCCGACCCGAGCGGGCAGCCGCCCTGGGCCATGAAGTTCGGGATGACGCGGTGGAACGACAGGCCGTCGTAGTAGCCGGTCCGCGCCAGGTAGATCGTGCTCGACACGTGCATCGGCGCGGTCTCGGGCAGCAGCTTGATGGTGATGTCGCCCTTGTTGGTCCTGACGTGCCAGAAGTAGTCGTGGCCCTTGGTGAAGGTCAGCTTCGGCGGCTGCGCCATGCCGGTGCGCCACTGGGCGTTGCCCTTGCCCGGCGCATTGGCCTTGATGAACTTGTCGATGGCGACGATGGCCGGGTCCTTGGCGGTGGTCTTGTCGTCCTTCGGCGCCTGGGCCTCCTGCTTGTCGCCCTTCTTCGGTTCCTGGGGCTTCTTGCCGTCCTGGGCGGGCAGGGCCACGGCGGCGGCGAGGAGGACGACGGGGAGCAGGGCGGAACGGATGCGCATCGGGAGACCTCGGGGGAAACGGTTCGAGCGGAGGATGGTAGCGACGGCGCGACGCCGCTGCACGACAGGCCGGCCGGTTCTCGCCCGCGGCCGCCGCGCGCCCTAGAACGGGCCCCGTGTCCCGCCCGGCCCCGTTCCTGTTCGACCTCGACGGCACCCTGTTCGACACCCTGGCCGACATCGCCGCCAGCACCAACCACGTGCGGGCCGGCTGCGGCCTCCAGCCGCTGCCCGAGGCGGCGGTGCAGGAGTGCATCGGCGAGGGCGCCCGCACCCTGCTGCTGCGCGCGCTGCGCGACCTGCCGGAGCCGCCGCCGCCCGAGGCGCCGTTCTGGGACGAGGCCTACGCCCGCTACGCCGCCCACCACGAGGCCGAGTGCACGCGGCACGTGCGGCCCTATCCCGGCGTCGCCGACCACCTCCGCCGCCTCGCCGCGGCCGGCCATCCGCTGGCGGTGGTGACCAACAAGCCCGAGCGCTTCGCCGTGCGCATCGTCCGGCACCTCGGCTTCGACGCGCTGCTGCCGGTGGTGGTCGGCGGCGACACCCTGCCGCGGAAGAAGCCCGATCCGCTGCCGCTGCACCACGCGCTCCAGGCGCTGGGAAGGCCGGGCGAGGGCACCATGGTCGGCGACGGCGAGACCGACCTGCTGGCCGGCCGCGCCGCCGGGCTGCGCACCATCGGCGTGCTCTACGGCTACCGTCCGGCGGCCCGGCTGCGCGCGATCGGCGCCGACGGGTGGTGGTCGCGCTTCGGCGGATGAGCACAAGCCACGCATGGACAGTCGTTTACGGCACATGGCGCCGCCTTGATTTGCCGCCGGGGCAACGCCGTGGGATAACCGCGGCCCGTGAACCTGACCTTGGTGGCGCGGCTCCTGTCGCGCTTCACCGCCCTGTTCAGCCTGGCGCAGGTCTTCCCCCTGCTGCTGGCGCTCGGCGAAGACCCCGCCCGGACCGCCGGCATCCATGCCGCCCACGGGCTCGGCATCAGCATCGCCGCCGGGCTCCTGGCGGCCGCCGGCCTGGCGTTCCTCGGGCGCGGGGCGCCCACCGATCTGTTCCGCCGCGAGAGCCTGCTGGTGGTCGGCCTCGCCTGGATCCTCGCCGGCGTGTCCGGCAGCCTGCCGTTCGTGTTCTCCGGCGCGCTGCCGGATCCGATCGACGCCACCTTCGAGACGATCAGCGGACTGACCACCTGCGGCGCGTCGGTGCTCGGGTCGGGCAGCAACCCGGCGGTGGCGGCGCTGCCGCCGAGCCTGCACCTCTGGCGCAGCGGCATCCAGTGGCTGGGCGGCCTCGGCATCGTGCTGGTGTTCGTCACCCTGCTGCCGGCGCTCGGCGTCATCGGCCGCAACCTGCTGGCCGGGGAGCAGGGCGGCGTCAATCGCAGCGACGTGCAGCCGCGACTGATCGCCCAGGCCCGGGTGATGTCGCTGGTCTACCTGGCGCTGACCGCGGCGTGCATCCTGCTGCTGTGGCAGGTGGCCCGGATCAGCCTGCTGGACTCGGTCTGCCACGCCTTCACCGCCATGGCCACCGGCGGCTTCTCGACCCGGGCCTCCATCGCCGCCTTCGACAACCGCGCCATGGAGGTCATCCTCGGCGTGTTCATGTTCCTGGCCGGGTGCAACTTCGCCGCCATGGCCACCGCCGTCGTGGCGGGCCCGCTGGCCCGGCACGGCCTGCTGCGCACCGCCGAATTCCGGCTCTACGCCGTGGTCACCGCCGGCGCGATCCTGTGCTGCACCGTGGATCTCATCCGCACCGGCCGCACGCCGATGGAGAGCCTGGGGCTGGCCTCGTTCAACGTCGTCTCGGTGCTGACGTGCTGCGGCTATGCCTCGGCCGACTTCCAGACCTGGCCGAGTCTCTCGATCCTCACCCTGTTCGGCTGCATGATCGTCGGCGGCTGCACCGGCTCCACCGCCGGCGGTTTCAAGATCCTCCGCCTGCAGGTCTGCCTGAGCCTGCTGCGCTCGGCGCTGCGGCAGTTCGTCAATCCCCGCCAGGTGCAGCGCCTCAAGCTCGACGGCGAGGTGCTGACCGGATCGGCGATCAGCGCGATCCTGACCATCGTCCTGCTGTGGCTGCTGACGATCTTCGCCGTCGCCATGGTGATCGCCCTCGACCAGCGGATGACCTTCCTGGGCGCGCTGTCGACGTCGGCCACCATGCTCGGCTGCTGCGGTCCGGCGATGACCACCGTCGATGCGTCGGGTCACGTCCTGCTGGGCCCCGACGTCGGTCCGTTCGGCGGTTTCGCCGACCTGGCCGGCGGCACCAAGCTGGTGCTGATCGCCGAGATGATCCTCGGCCGGCTCGAACTGCTGGCGCCCCTGGCCCTGTTCACCCCGGGCTTCTGGCGGCGGCCGTAGGCGGAGTACCGTTGCCCGGCCCCGCGGGCCATGGGATAAACCCCGCCCCGTGAACCTGGCCCAGGTCGCCAACCTGCTGGCGCGCTTCGTCGCGTTCTACACCCTGGCCCAGGTGCTGCCGCTGCTGCTGGCGCTCGGCGAGGCGCCCGGGCCCTTCCCGGCCGTGCCGGCGTTCCTGGCCAGCCTCGGCATCGGCACCGGCACCGCCCTGCTGCTCTGGCTGTGCGGCCGCAACGCGTCGAGCCACTTCTTCCGGCGCGAGGGCCTCGCCATGGTCGGGCTGTCGTGGCTGCTGGCCGGCGTGCTCGGCGCGGTGCCGTTCCTCTGGTCGGGCGCCATCCAGGATCCGATCGACGCGGTGTTCGAGGTGATCTCGGGCCTGACCACCACCGGCGCCTCGGTGCTCAGCTCCGGCGACAATCCGGCCATCGCCAGCCTGGCGCCGAGCCTGCTGCTGTGGCGCAGCCTGACCCAGTGGCTCGGCGGGCTCGGCATCGTGCTGGTGTTCGTCACCCTGCTGCCGGCGATGGGCGTCACCGGCAAGAGCCTGCTGGCCAGCGAGCAGATCGGGGTGGGCAACGACAGCTTCCAGCCGCGCATGCTGGACCAGGCCCGCAGCCTGGTCCTGGTCTACGGCACCCTGACGCTGGCCTGCGCGCTGCTGCTGTGGCAGGTGTCGGGGCTCACCTTCTTCGACGCGATCAACCACGCCTTCACCACCATGGCCACCGGCGGCTTCTCGACGAAGAACGGCAGCGTCGGCGAGTTCGGCTCGCTGTCCGCCGAGATCATCCTCACGGTGTTCATGTTCCTGGCGGGCTGCAACTTCGCCCAGCTGGCGCACTCGGCGATGCACGGCGTGCACCGGCGCGGCGGCCTGCTGCGCGATCCGGAGTGGCGGTTCTACCTCGGGCTGTCGGTGGCGCTGGTGCTGCTGGTGGCAGCTTTCCTGTGGGCCGACGGCAAGGGCCTCGGCGAAGGGTTGCGGCTGGCGGCGTTCAACACGATCTCGATGCTGACGTCGACGGGCTACGCCAGCGCCGACTTCCAGCGCTGGCCGGTGACGGTGATCGGGATCTTGTTCGGCTGCATGATCGTCGGCAGCTGCGCCGGCTCCACCGCCGGCGGCCTGAAGGTGATCCGGGTGCTGGTCGGCCTCAAGCTGATCGCCTACACGATCCGTCACTACGTGCGGCCGAAGAGCGTCGAGCGGTTGAAGATCGGCGGCGAGGTGCTGCCGGCGGCGGTGATCTCCGGCATCCTGGCGCTGGCGCTGATGTGGGTGCTGGGCGTGTTCCTCGGCGCGCTCCTGCTGGCGCTGGACTCGCGGCTGACGTTCCTGTCGGCGCTCAGCACGAGCGCCAGCATGGTCGGCTGCACCGGGCCGGCGCTGGCGACGGTGACGATGGACGGCGCGGTGATCGGGTTGGACGTCGGGCCGGCGGGCGGCTTCGGCGCGCTGCACGGCACAAGCAAGGTGGTGATGATCCTGCTCATGCTGCTCGGCCGGCTCGAGTTCCTGCTGCCCCTGGCCCTGCTGATGCCCGGCTTCTGGCGCAACAAGTAAGAGGCGTCAGCGTCCAGCCGCGTCAGCGTTTGTCGCATCGCCATAACCCGTTTATTTTCAGGAGCTTGCGTCCATAGCCAACGCTGCGCGAATCAGTGCGCAATCAAGATCGCGGGCCGGGGGTGCGCCGCGGCGCCCCGCCGCGCAGCGGCGGCGGCGTCGCAAGCCACTTTCTGACAATGTGTTGCGAACGCCGCCCCGCGGGCGGAAATTAGTGCGCAATCAAGATCGAGGGGGCAGGGGCGCGGCGTGGGCCTTGGGGTTGTGGCGTGCGGGTGGGGCGTTCGTGTGTGGGGTGAGGGTGGGGCGTTCCCCGTCGCGGCCGCCACCGCCGCGCCGCGGCGGTGGGGTCGCAAGTCACTGTCTGACAATGTGTTGTGATCGTCGACCGCGGGCCAGAATTAGTGCGCAATCAAGATCGAGGGGGCAGGGGGCGCGGCGTGGGCCGCGGGGTGTGGCGTGCGGGTGTGG
>CAZMGG010000079.1:7805-26105 GCA_964565715.1 uncultured candidatus Brocadiaceae bacterium
GTGCGGGTGTGGGGTGAGGGTTGGGCCGTTCCCATCGCGGCCGCCACCGCCGCGCCGCGGCGGTGGCGTCGCAAGTCACGGTCTGACAATGTGTTGCGAACCCCGCCCCGCGGGCGCAAATTAGTGCGCAATCAAGATCGAGGGGGCAGGGGCGCGGCGTGCTTTCAGCGGCGGGGCTGCAGGCGCTGGAAGCGGGCGCCGTCGGGCTCGAAGGCGAAGCGCTCGCGCAGGGCCCCCAGGAACAGCGGCCCGGACAGTTCTGCCGACGGCTGGATCTGCGCGGTGGGCAGTTCGGCGCGGGCGGCGGCGGCCGGATCGGCCAGGGCGGCCACGGTCTCGGCGCTGATCACCAGCACGCGCCCGGCCGCGCGCTGCGCCTCGAGGAAGGCCAGCACGCCCAGGGCGTGTTCGGGGGTCCATTGCGCGCGCGGCAGGGTCGCCAGCGATCGCACGTAGACGAAGCGGCACGCCGGATCCGCCGGCGAACGGCCGTGCGGCAGCGTGGCGAACGCGAAGCGCAGTTCCTGATGGGTGTCGATCAGCACGTAGGGTGCGCCAGCACCGGCCGCCGCCACGCCGTCGCGCCAGGCCGCGTAGGCCGGCCAGTGCGTGCGGTCGTGCTGCCAGAGCTGCAGCAGGGCCAGCACAGCCGACAGGCCGAGGAGCAGCCAGAGCCGGAACCCGCTCCAGACCGCCGCGGTGAGCCGCGCCGCCAGCGGCAGCAGCGGCAGCAGGTAGGCGCCGTGCTCGGGCGCATACACCAGCTGCCGCACGCAGACGTAGAGGAACGGCAGCAGCCCCGCCAGCAGCGCCAGGATCTCGGGCCGCAGCGGCCGCCGCCACCACGCCGGCAGGAACGCCAGCGACAGCGGCAGCAGCGCGGCGATCCATTCCTGCCACAGGATCACCGGCGTCCATTCGAGCCCCTGCGGCCGGCCGGTGCTGCCCTCGCGACGCAGGGCGGCGCCGAGGTCGGCGTAGTCGCCGTAGAAGGCGGGCCAGAGCCGCGGCAGCAGCACGAACAGCAGCCCGTGCACGACCGCGGCCAGCAGGGCCAGCAGCAGCGCGCGCCGCCGGGCGGCGGCGGCGGCGGCGGGCCAGCGCCGCGCCAGGAACCACGGCAGCAGCAACGCCGGCAGGAACAGCAGCGAGCCGTGCATCAGGAAGGCGGCGTGGGTGAGGCCGCCGAGCACGACCATGCCCCAGGCCCTCGGCCGCCCGGCCTGCCGCGCGGTCCAGGCGAACGCCAGGGCGGCGAGGCCGAGCGCCGGGCCGTGGAACTCCACCACCGTGCCGAACAGCAGCACGCCGGGCGAGAGCAGCAGCAGCAGGGCGGCGGCCCGGGCCTCGTCGCGTCCGGCGCCGAGCAGGCGCTGGGCGTCGTGCAGCGCCCAGACCGCGAGACCGACGCCGAGGGCCGAGAACAGGGTGCCGAGCCGGAGCAGGCCGAGGCCGGTGCCCGCCAGCAGGTCGCGCAGCCAGCCCAGCACGGGCAGGTAGCCGACGTGCCATGGATGCGAGCGCCGGCCCTCGTGCAGCAGCCACAGCAGGTCGACGCCGTCGGTCTTGTAGAAGACGCGCTGGCCGAGCGCCGCGCAGAGCAGGAAGCCGAGCAGCCCGAGCAGCAGCCCGGAGCGCCGCGTGGCCGGCCGGGGCAGCGTGGGCGCGGGGCTGGTCATGCAGGCCGGGATCCTAGCGATCCCGCCGGCTCACGCGCCGCCCTTCTCGCTCCGCTGCCGCTGCCGGAAGACGAACCGGATCGGCACCTCGGTGCAGCCGAAGTGGTCCGCCAGCACCTTCTGCAGGTAGCGCTCGTACTGGCCGTGGAAGAGCTTGGGCTCGTTGACGAAGACCAGCAGCGTGATCGGGTCGGTGCCGACCTGGGTGCCGTAGAACAGCCGGGGGAAGCGGCCGCGGCCCTGGGGCAGCAGCCGTTCGCGGGCCGCGTGCAGCACGCGGTTCAGCTCGCCGGTGGGGAACTCGGTGCGCGCCTGGCGGTGCAGTTCGTCGAGCAGCTCCAGCATCGGCACGACGTTGGTGCCGGCCTTGGCCGAGACGAAGGCGACCGGCGCGTGGCGCAGGCCGGGCAGCTGCTGGCGCAGGTACTCGTCCCACTGCTCGAGATCGACCTCGGGGGCGAGGTCGACCTTGTTGCCCACCAGCAGCACCGGCTTGAAGTTCTCGGCGCAGTAGGTGGCGATGCTCTTGTCGACCTGGCTGACCGGCTCGCGGATGTCGAACATGTGCACCACCACGTCGGCGCGGCGCATGCTCTCGGTGGCGCGCGAGTGCGAGAAGAACTCGATGGCGTCCTGCACGCTGCTCTTCTTGCGCACGCCGGCGGTGTCGATGGCCAGCAGCCGTCGGCCGTCGAGCACGAACGAGACGTCGACGGCGTCGCGGGTCGTGCCGGGCAGCTCGGAGACGATCACCCGCTCCTCGCCGGCCAGATGGTTGATCAGGGTCGACTTGCCGGAGTTGCGCTTGCCGACCACGGCGAACTTCAGCGCGCCCTGTTCCTGGTCCTGGTCCTCGTCGGCGGTGCGCCCGGGCAGCTCGGCCAGGATCCGGGCCAGCAGCTCGCTGGTGCCGAAGCCCTCCTTGGCGCTGCACGGCAGCGGCGCGCCGAAGCCAAGCGCCGCCCAGGCCGACGCCCCCATCTCCTCCTGCCAGGACTCGATCTTGTTGGCCACCAGCACGACCTTCTTGTCGAGCCGGCGCAGGCGCTGGGCCACCAGGTCGTCCGGCGGCATGCGGCCCTCCTTGCCGTCCACCACGAACAGGATCAGGTCGGCGGTGTGCAGCGCCACCTCGATCTGCGTCTCGACGTGCTCCTTGAGCTGGGCTTCGTCGACCAGGCCGAGGCCGCCGGTGTCGACCAGTTCGAAGCGGCGATCGCCCTGGGTGACGGTGACCGCCACCCGGTCGCGGGTGACGCCGGCGGTGGGCTCGACGATCGACACGCGGCGGCCGACCAGCCGGTTGAGCAGGCTGGATTTGCCGACGTTGGGGCGGCCGACGATGGCGACGCGGGGCAGGGTCATGGACGCGGGGCGCGAAAAGGGGCGAGAAGGCTAGGGGAACCGCGCCCGCTTGGCCAGCGCCGCGGCGACCGGCCCTCGCGGCGGCCATGACGGTGGGCTACCCTGCGCGGGAACGGCCGGCCCCACCGACCCGATGATGCCCCGTCCTTCCTGCCGCACGTTCCGGTCCGCCCTGGCCTGGCTGTGCCTCGGTGCCGTCGCCGGCCTCGCCGGCGCCCAGGCCAACGAAGCGCCCGCGGCCCCCGCCGCGCCGGCGACGCCGGCGATCGCCGACCCGGCCCTTCGGCGCCTGCTGGGCGGCGCCGAGCCCGCCTCGCCCGCCGACCTGCAGATCCTGCAGGACCACGTGCAGGCCTTGCTGCAGCAGACGCTGCCGGCCACCGTCAGCCTCGGCGGCGCCACCGGCGTGATCGTCGAGGGCAATCTGGTGCTGACCGCCGGCCACGTGACGCGCACCGCCGGCCGCCGCATGACGATCACGCTGCACGACGGCCGCCGGCTGCGCGGCGTGTCGCTGGGCGCCGACCTGCGGGCCGACACCGGCCTGATCCGGATCACCGGCGAGCCCGACGCGAAGCTGCCGTTCCTGCCGATGGGCCGCTCCGCCGACCTGCGACCCGGCGAGTGGTGCGTGATGCTCGGTCATCCGAGCGGCAGCAAGCCCGGCCGCAGCGCGCCGGCGCGGCTGGGCCGCGTGCTGCGGGTACCGGCCCGCGGTTTCGTCACCACCGACTGCACCATGCAGGGCGGCGACAGCGGCGGGCCGCTGCTCGACATGCACGGCCGCGTGGTCGGCATCAACAGCCGGATCTCGGCCAACCTGGCCGACAACATGCACGTGCCGATCGACGCGTTCCGCGACGGCTGGGCGGGCCTGCTGGCCGGCGAGGTGAAGGGCGAGGCGCCGGCCGGGCGCGGCGGCCGCGGCCGGATCGGGCTGGGGGCGCCGGTGCGCTTCGCCGAGGGTCGGGCGATCGTCGGCGAGGTGCCGGACGGTCCGGCGCACCGGGCGGGCCTGCGCGCCGACGACGTGCTGCGCAAGGTGGACGGCAGCGAGGTCGGCACCGCCGCCGACCTGGCCCGGGCGCTGCAGGGCTTCCGCCCGGCCGACGAGATCACCGTCGAGGTGCTGCGCGGCGAGCAGGTGCTGGTGCTCGCTGTGCCGGCACAGCGGGAGGGCCGATGAGCCGCGCCCGCACCGCCGGTTCCGCCGTCGCCGTCGTGGCGACGCTGCTGGCCGTGCTGCCCGCCCAGGGCGGCCGTTCGCGCCTCGAGCCGCGCACGCAGACCGCGGCGATGAAGGCGGTCTGGCAACCGATCCTGACCGCGGCCACCCAGGCCACCGCGCGGATCCGTGCCGGCGACCGGGCGGTGGCGCTGGCCACGGTGGTGCGCCCGGACGGCGTGCTGGTCACCAAGCAGAGCGAAGTGCCGGCCGGCGGTGACCTGGTCGTCGAACTGGCGGACCGCGACCTGCCCGCCCGCCGCGTCGGCGTCGACGAGGCCAACGACCTGCTGGTGCTGCGGGTGGACGCCACCGGCCTGCCGGCGATCGTCTGGAGCGACGCCGAGCCCCGGGCCGGCGCGTTCCTCGCCTCGCCGGATCGCGGGCCGCTGGCCGCCGGCCTCGGCATCCTCGGTGCGCTCCCCTACCCGCATTCGCGGCAGCGGGCGCTGCTCGGCGTGCAGCTGCAGCGGGCGCCGGTGCCGGCGCGGATCCAGACCGTGACGCCGGACTCGGCGGCAGCCAGCGCCGGCCTGCAAGCCGACGACGTCGTGCTGGCGGTGAACGACGACGACGTGGCCAGCACGGGCCAGCTGCTGCGCATCCTCGGCACCTACCGCCCCGGCGAGACCCTGCGCCTCGCCGTCCGGCGCGGCGAGCAGGATCTGGTGCTGGCGGCGACCCTGCGCGCCGATCGGCGCGGCCCGCGCAGCACCCAGGAACGGATCTGGGGCCCGCTCAGCGAGGTCCGCGCCGGCTTCGGGCTGGTGCTGCAGCACGACACCGTGCTGCGGCCGGACCAGTGCGGCGGTCCGCTGGTCGGCCTCGATGGCCGCGCCGTCGGCGTCAACATTGCCCGGGCCGGGCGGGTGGAGACGCTGGCCCTGCCGGCGGCGACGGTGCAGGCCGCCGTCGACCGCGTGCTGGCCGGCTCGCCGCGGTGATCTTAAGACCGATCTTAAGAAAAACCCGCCGCCGCGGTGTGCCTCCCCCTGGACAGGGCAGCCGCCGCACCGCATGGTGCGCTTCGTCATGGCCGATCAGGCAGCCCAGGATCCTGATCCGCGTCGCTGGCTGCAACGCGTGGTGCCGGTGCTCCCGTACCAGATCCACGTGCTGGACGTCGCCGGCCCGCGGATCCTCTGGCGCAACCGCGATCTGCGCAGCCAGCTCGGCTGGCCGGCGGAGTCCGCGGACGCCGGCGATCCCTTCGAGCTGCTGCATCCCGACGACCGGTTGCGCCTGCCCGACCTGCTGGCCCGCTGTGCCAGGCTGCCCGACGGCGAGTGGCTCGAGACCGACCTGCGGCTGCGCCATGCCGACGGCTCGTGGCGCTGGTTCCGTTCCCGCGACACGGTGCTGCAGCGGAACGCCGACGGCACGGCGGAGCTGCTGGTGGGCACCACCATCGACGTGACCGACCGGGTGCTGCTGCAGCAGCGGGTGCTGCAGGGCCATCGCCTGGAGGCGCTCGGCAGCATGGCCGGCGGCGTCGCCCACGACTTCAACAACCTGCTGACCGCGATCCTGGGGGGCGCCGAGGCCGCCGGCCTGGCCGTGGCCCGCGGCGCCGATCCCGGCGCCGATCTGCAGACCATCGTCACCAGCGCCCGCGCTGGCGCCCGGATCGTGCGCCAGCTCCTGACCTTCGCCCGCAGCCAGGCCATGGAGGACGGCTCCACCGACCTGACCAGGCTGCTGCAGGACCATCGGCCGGTGCTGGCGCGGTTGTCGGGCAAGGACGTCGAGCTCGAACTGCAGGTCGAGGCCGGGCCGGCCGAGGTGGCCGTCGCCCCGGACCAGATCCTGCAGGTGCTGGTCAACCTGGTGGTGAACGCCCGCGACGCGCAGCCCGACGGCGGCCGCACCACCATCACCGTGGACCGGGCCGAACCGCCCGCGCTGGCGGTGCCGGTCACGGCGGGTCCGGCGCCGGCGCACCGCTGGGTCCGGCTGCGCGTCGACGATGCCGGCTGCGGCATGGAGGAGACGGTGCGGAACCGCTGCCTGGAGCCGTTCTTCAGCACCAAGGAGCGCGGCAAGGGCACCGGCCTCGGGCTGGCCACGGTGTACGGCATCGTGCAGCGGGCCCGGGGCCGGCTGGCGGTGGAGTCGGCGCCGGGCCGCGGCACCAGCATCCGCATCTATCTGCCGCTGCACGCCTGAACGGCGCTGCTTCCACCGGCGGCCCGCCTATGCTCGAACGTCCATGACGTTGGCCGCCGCGATCACCCTCGTGCTGCTGGTATGCGCGATCGTGCTGCTGGTGACGGAATGGGTGCCCGCCGGGGTCACCGGGCTCCTGCTGATCGCCGCGCTCGCCGTCACCGGCGTGCTGCCGGCGGCCGCCGCGTTCGGCGGCCTCACCAACAGCGCGGTGCTGACCGTGGCGTGCATGTACGTGGTCTCGGCGGGGGTGGACCGCACTGGCGCCGCGGCCCTGGTGGCCAACCGCATCGCCGCCGCCGGCGCCCGGCCGCTGACCGTCTACCACGCGCTGCTGGGGCTCACCCTGCTGCTGTCGGGCTTCGTCAACAACACGCCGCTGGTGCTGATCTTCATGCCGATGATCCTCGGCCTCGCCGACCGCATCGGCGAACCGCCGAGCCGGCTGCTGATGCCGCTGTCGTTCGTGTCGATCCTCGGCGGCATGTGCACCATGATCGGGACGTCCACCAACCTGATCGTGGCCAGCAGCCTCGCCGACGCATCGAAGGGCGCCCTGCGGCTCGGCATGTTCGACTTCGCCTGGGCCGGCGTGATCCTGGCCATCGCCGGCACGGCGCTGGTGCTGGCGCTCCGGCGGCGCCTGCTGCCGATCCGCGGCTCGCTCGGCCTGCGCACCCAGAAGGGCATGGCGGTGGAGTACCTGACCGAGATCGACGCGTCGGGCGAATCGCCGCTGATCGGCCGTTCGCTGGGCGACATCACCGCCGAACGGCTGCTGGCCGACGAGCTGCGGGTGCTGGAGGTGGTGCGTGGCGACATCATCCGGGCGCCGCGGCGCGAGCTGGTGATCGAGACCGGCGACCTGCTGCTGGTGAAGGGACCGCCGGAGGCGGTGCTGGAACTGCGCCAGCGCGAGCAGGCCCGCACCCAGGGCCACGACGACACGGTGCGTTCGGTGCAGCTCACCCTGTTCGAGGTGGTGGTCACGCCGGACTCGCCGTGGGTCGGCCGCCGGATCGGCGACCTCGACCTGCACGCCCGCTTCGGCGCCAGCGCGTTTGCCGTGCAGCGCCACGGCAGCCACGTCCGCGAGCAGTTCGACCAGATGCGGCTGCACGTCGGCGACGTGCTGCTGGTGCAGGGCCCGGAGAGCGCCATCGGCCGGCTGCGCGAGGCCGCCGCGGTGCTGGTGGTCGAGGGCGTCGACGAGATCGTCCGCGACACCCGGCGGGCGCCGCTGGTGCTGCTGGCCATGGCCGTGTTCGTGGTGCCGATCGTCACCGGGCTGCTGCCGGTCGAGGTCGCGGCCCTGTGCGCCGCGCTGCTGGTGGTGCTGACCGGCTGCGTGCCGATCGACCGGGCCTACGCCGCGATCGGCTGGGACGTGCTGCTGATGATCGCCGGCACCCTGGCGCTGGGCCGCGCCTTCGAGGCGACCGGGCTGGCGCGGGCCATCGCCGAGGGCGTGGTGGGCGTGGTGGCCGACCTCGGTCCGTATGCGGTGGTCGGCGCGATGCTGACGCTGACGGCGGCGCTGACCCAGATCCTGTCCAACAACGCCACCGCCGCCATCATGACGCCGCTGGCCTACAACCTCGGCCTCGCCATGCCGGGCATGGAGCCGATGCCGTGCGTGATGGCGGTGGCGTTCGGCGCCAACTGCTCGTTCCTGACGCCGGTCTCCTACAACACCAACCTGCTGGTCTACGGCCCCGGCGGCTACCGCTTCCGCGACTTCCTGCGGCCGGGCCTGCCGCTGACGGTGCTGTTCCTCGGGCTCGCCACCCTGCTGCTGCCGGCCCTCTACTGAGGAACCCGTGCGGCGGCGCGCGGCCGCCGGCTATGTTGTCGCCCCACCATGGGCAAGCGCATCCGCGTCGCCATCGTCGGACTCGGCTTCGGCGCCGAGTTCATCCCCATCTACCAACGGCATCCGCTGGCCGAGATGGCCGCCATCTGCCAGCGGACGCGCTCGAAGCTCGACGCCATCGGCGATGCCTTCGGCGTGGAGAAGCGCTACACCGACTACCGGGAGCTGCTGCGCGACCCGGACATCGACGCGGTGCACATCAACTCGCCGATCCCGGACCACGCCGCGCAGACCATCGCCGCGCTCGAGGCCGGCAAGCACGTGGCCTGCACGGTGCCGATGGCCACCAGCGTCGACGACTGCCGCCGCATCGTCGAGCTGTGCCGCAAGCACCGCCGCCGCTACATGATGATGGAGACGGTGGTCTACAGCCGCGAGTACCTGTTCCTGCAGCAGCTGCTGCGGAACGGCGACCTCGGTCGGCTGCAGTTCGTGCAGGCGAGCCACATGCAGGACATGGACGGCTGGCCGGACTACTGGCCGGGCCTGCCGCCGATGCACTACGCCACCCACTGCGTCGGTCCGTGCCTCGGGCTGGCCCAGGCGCCGGCCGAGAGCGTGTCGTGTCTCGGCTCGGGTCGCATCCGCGAGGACCTGATCGCCCACCACGGCTCGCCATTCGCCGTCGAGACCGCGCAGATCCGGCTGCGCGGCAGCGACGTGGCGGCGCGCATCCACCGCTCGCTGTTCGACACCGCCCGCCAGTACCGCGAGAGCATCGACGTCTACGGCAGCAAACAGTCGGTGGAGTGGCCGCTGGTCGAGCACGAGCCGCTGATCCTGCATACCGCCAAACGGCCGGAGCCGGAGATCCCGACGCGGGTGACCTGCCCCGACTTCGCCCATCTGCTGCCGGAGCCGATCCGCATGTTCACCCAGAAGGGCGTCTACGACCTGCAGGAGAACGCGCACCTGTCGTTCACCCAGGGCGGCGGCCACGGCGGCTCGCACCCGCACCTGGCCCACGAGTTCCTGCAGGCGCTCAGCGAGGACCGCGAGCCCTTCCCGAACGCCGTGCAATCGGCCAACTGGACCTGCGTCGGCATCCTCGCCCACCAGTCGGCCATGCAGGGCGGCGCGATCCAGCAACTGCCCGGGTTCACGCTGGCCTGACCCGCGCGCCGCGGCGCCGGCCCGTATCCACCGCCTGTCCGATCCACGCCTCCCACCGCCCCACCGCACGCCCATGCTCGCCACTCTCCTGCTCGTCGTCGCCGTACAGGCTCCCGCCCAGGATCCGCAGCCGGCCGCCGTAGAGGTCGTCCGGCCGCTGGCCTTCGCGCGGCAGACCCTGTCGAGCCAGTTCCTGTGCGAGGGTGCTGCCTTCGGCGACCTCGACGGCGACGGCGACGCCGACGTGGTGGCCGGACCCTGGTGGTACGAGGGACCGGACTTCACCGCCCGGCATCCACTCTATCCCGCAAAGCAGTTCCACCGGCTGCACTACTCGGACAACTTCTTCGCCTGGATCCGCGACCTGGACGGCGACGGCCGCAACGACGTGTTCTTCGTCGGCTTCCCCGGCGAGGGCGCCTTCTGGCTGCGCAACACCGGCGCGCCGGACTCGTGGGAGCCGCACGTCGTGTTCCAGGGCGTCGACAACGAGTCGCCGATCTTCGCCGACCTGACCGGCGACGGCAGGCCCGAACTGATCTGCCAGAACCAGGACCGGCTCGGCTGGCTCGAGGCCGACTGGCAGGACCCGCGGAAGCCGTGGACCTTCCGCACGGCCCTGCGGCAGGGTGCGGGCGCCAAGTTCACCCACGGGCTCGGGGTCGGCGACGTGGACGGCGACGGCCGGCCCGACATCCTGCGCAAGGAGGGCTGGTACCAGCAGCCCAGGGACCTCGCCGGCGAGCCGGAGTGGGCGTTCCACCCGGTCGACTTCGCCCGCGGCGGCCACGGCGGCGCGCAGATGCTGGTCACCGACGTCGACGGCGACGGCCGCAACGACGTGATCAGCAGCCACTCGGCCCACGGCTGGGGCCTGTCCTGGTTCCGCCAGGGCGGGAACGGCGCGTTCGAGCCGCACGCGATCCTGCCGCCGCAACCCGCCCCGGGCAACGTCAGCGAGCTGCACGCCCTGTGCCTGTGCGACCTCGACGGCGACGGGCTGCAGGACGTGGTCACCGGCAAGCGCTGGTGGTCGCACGGGCCGAGCAAGGACCGCAACCGCGACGGCGGCAACGACCCGGCCTGGCTGCTGGGCCTGCTGCTGCGCCGGGAACCGGGCGGCGCCCGCTTCGCGGTGGCGCTGCTCGACGACAACTCGGGCGTCGGCACCCAGGTCAGCGCCGGCGACGTCGACGGCGACGGCCGGGCCGACGTCGTGGTCGCCAACAAGCGCGGCACCTTCGTGCTGCGCCAGCAGGCGGCCCAGGACCCCACCGCCGGCCCGGACCTCGGCTTCGAGACCGGCACCCTGCGCGGCTGGACCGCCACCGGCACCGCCTTCCAGGGCCAGCCGGTGCGCTCGGACCTGGTGGCGGCCCGCAAGGAAGGCCGCCACAGCCGCCACGACGGCGAGTTCTGGATCGGCGGCTACGAACTGGTCGGCGACGAGGCCACCGGCACGCTGCTGTCGGATCCGATCCCGGTGACGAAGCCCTGGGCGTCGTTCCTGATCGGCGGCGGCGCGAAGAACGGCACCCGCGTCGAGGTGCTGGCCGCGGACGGCACCACCGTGATCTGCGCGGCATCGGGCAACGACGAGGAGGAGATGCAGACCGTCGCGGTGGACCTCACCGCGCACGTCGGCAAGGCGATCCGCATCCGGCTGGTGGACGAGCAGACCGGCGGCTGGGGCCACGTCAACTTCGACCACTTCCAGTTCCACGACGAGCCGGTGCGCGGGCTGGTGCCGAACTCGATCGGCGGCCTGGAGCCGCAAGCCGCCGCCGCGGCGATGACCACCGAGCCCGGCTTCCAGGTCGACCTGGTCGCCGCCGAGCCGCAGTTGCACCAGCCGGTCGCCCTGTGGGTCGACCAGCGGAACCGCCTGTGGGTGGCCGAGGCCTACAGCTATCCGGTGCGGCGGCCCGACGCCGAGGCCCAGGACACCATCCTGGTGTTCGAGGACCGCGACGGCGACGGCAGCCACGAGCACCGCACGGTCTTCCACGACAAGCTCAACCTGGTGTCGGGCCTGGCGGTGGGCTTCGGCGGCGTCTGGGTCGGCGCTGCGCCGGAACTGCTGTTCATCCCCGACCGCGACGGCGATCTCGTGCCCGATGGCCCGCCGGAGGTGGTGCTGGACGGCTGGGGCCTCGAGGACACCCACGAGACGCTCAACTCCTTCCTCTGGGGCCCCGACGGCTGGCTCTACGGCACCCACGGCGTCTTCACCCACAGCAAGGTCGGCCGGCCCGGCACGCCCGACGACCAGCGGGTGAAGCTCAACTGCGGCGTCTGGCGCTTCCACCCGACCCGCCGCGAGTTCGAGGTGTTCGCCTGGGGCACCAGCAATCCGTGGGGCGTCGACTTCGACGATCGCGGCCACGCCTTCCTGGCCTGCTGCGTGATCCCGCACCTCTGGCACATGGTGCAGGGCGGCCGCTACCAGCGGCAGGGCGGCCGCCACTTCGACGAGCACGCCTGGATCGAGATCGCCACCATCGCCGATCACGCCCACTTCGTCGGCGAAACCCGCGACCACGCCTGGTGGGGCGGCCGCGAGCGGCCGGTGACCGATCCGGGCACCGACCAGAAGGGCGGCGGCCACGCCCACTGCGGAACTCTGCTCTACAAAGGCACCGCCTTCCCGGCCGAGTACCGCAACGCGGTGCTGTTCTGCAACATCCACGGCAACCGCGTGAACCAGGACCGGCTCGAACGGCACGGCTCGGGCTACGTCGGCCGCCACGGCCCGGACCTGGTCAAGGCCAACGATCCGTGGTTCCGCGGCGTGGCGCTGCGCCAGGGCGGCCACGGCGAGGTGTACTTCATCGACTGGTACGACAAGAACGCCTGCCACCGCACCAACCCGCAGATCTGGGATCGCACCAACGGCCGCCTCTACCGGCTCCGCCACGGCCCCCTGGCGACGGGCACGCTCGCGCTCGACACCCTGGCCGACGAGGAACTGGCGGCACTGCAGGCGAGCGCCGACGACTTCGCCGTGAGCCACGCCCGCCGCATCCTGCAGGAACGGGGCCGCATCGCGCCCGACGCCGTGGCCAGGCTGCGCGGGCTCTTGTTCCACTCCGCCTCCCGGGTGCGCCTGCGGGCCCTGTGGGCGCTGCACGTCACCGACCACCTCGACGCCCAGCTCCTGCTGGCCACCCTGCAGAGCCCCGATCCGGACCTGCGCGGCTGGGCCGCGCGGCTCGGCGCCGAGCAGCCGCAGCGCTTCCCCGCCGTCATGGCGGCGCTGCCGGCCCTGGCCACCGCGGAGCCGGAGCCGGCGGTGCGCCTCGACCTCGCCTCCTGCCTGCAGCGCCTGCCGCCGCCGGACCGCTGGGACCTGGCCACCGCCCTGCTGGCGCACGCGGCCGACGGCCAGGACCACAACATCCCGACCGTGCTCTGGTACGGCGTCGAGCCGCTGGCCGCCCTGGACGGCCCCCGCTTCGTCGCGCTGGCCGCCAACGCGCGCATCGAACCCGTGCGCCGCCTGATGTGGCGCCGTGCTGCGCTCGGCGAGCCGACGCTCACCGCGGCGCTCACCCAGGAACTGCACACGGCCCGTGCGCCGCACGGGGAGATCCTGCGCGCCATCCTGGCCGCCCTGCGCGACCAGCCCGGCCTCGATCCGCTGTCGGGCTGGACCGCCTGCAGCGGCGAGCTGATGCAGCACCCCGACCCGGCCGTGCGCGACCTCGCCGCCGACGTGGCGCTCGCGTTCGGCGACGCCACCCTGGCGCCGGTCTTCCGCGCCCGCCTCGCCGACCCCAAGCAGAACGACAAGCGCCGGCTGGCCGCCCTGGAGGGCTTGGTGCGCCTGCGCGATCCCGCCACCGGCCCGCTCCTGCTGCAGGTGCTCGCCGAGCCCGCCCTGCGCCGGGCCGTCCTGCACGGCATCGCCGCCTACGACCTGCCCGAGGCGTCAACCCGCATCCTGGCCCTGCTGCCCGAACTGGACGCCACCGACCGCGAACTGGCGCTCGGCGCGCTCACCACCCGCCCGGCCTCGGCCCGCGCCTTCCTGCAGGCCGTCGCCGCCGGCCAGGCCAGCCCGCGCCTGCTCGACGCTGCCTCGCTGCGCCGCCAGCTGCAGGCGCTCGGCGATCCGCAGGTCGACGCGCTGCTGCAGCAGGCCTGGGGCCGCTCGGTGCGGCCGAGCCAGAGCGCCGAGGCCGACATCGCCCGCTACAAGCAGCTGCTGACCCCGGAGTTCCTAGCCGGCGCCGATCCGTCGCACGGCCGCGCGATCTTCACCCGCACCTGCCAGGCCTGCCACAAGCTCTACGGCCAGGGCGGCGTGCTGGCGCCGGACCTCACCGGCAGCAACCGCCAGGACCTCGACTACCTGCTCTCCAACATCATCGACCCGAGCGCCGAGATGAGCCGCGAGTACCAGCTCGTCACCGTGCGGCTGAAGGACGGCCGCCTGCTGACCGGCAACATGCTGAAGGACGCCCCCACCGCGGTGACCGTCAAGTCGCTGGCCGGCGAGATCACCGTCCGCCGCCGCGACCTCGCCGACGACCGGCCCGGCGAGCCGGCCATCGAATACTCGAAGGAGTCGCTGATGCCCAAGGGCCAGCTGCAGCTGCTGTCCGACGAGGAGGTCCGCGACCTGATCGCCTACCTGCGGACCTCCCGCCAGGCGCCGATCGCCGCCTCGCCGGAGAACGTCGGCGCCTTCTTCGACGGCGTGTCGCTGCGCGGCTGGGACGCCGACCCGAAGGTCTGGCGCGTCGAGAACGGCGAGCTGATCGGCCAGACCGCCACCGGATTGCCGCACAACGACTTCGCCCGTTCCGAGCTGCTGGTGGGCGACTTCCGCCTCACCTTCGAGGTCCGGCTCACGCCCGACACCGCCAACTCCGGCGTGCAGTTCCGCTCCGAGGGCCTGCCCGACGGCGAGATGCGGGGCTACCAGGCCGACATCGGCAAGGGCTGGTGGGGCATCCTCTACGAGGAGAGCGGCCGCGGCGTGCTGGCGCGGCCGCAGCAGGACCCGGTGCGGCCCGGCGAGTGGAACCGCTACGAGATCACAGCCGTGGGCGACCGCATCCGGCTGGCGATCAACGGGGTGACTATCGTCGACCTCATCGATCCGCCGGGTCGCAAGCGCGGCGTGATCGCGCCGCAGGTGCACAGCGGCGGCCCCACCGAGGTCCGCTTCCGCAACTTCGTGCTCGAGCTGGAGCCCCGGTGACGTGGGCGCCGGGACCGCCGAGTGCCCGCCCAGGGTAGACGTGGTTTCACAACTTGCAAAAGGACTAGCCCGACTTCCGCAGTCCGAGCCATCTCTGGATTTGTGGGCCGTTTTCGGGCTTCCGCGACCCGGGAGCCCAGCAACGGCGGGGGGTAGTTTTGGAGAGGTTATGTAGTGCCAACCCACCCCATTGATCGGCTGCGTTGAGTGCGCGAGAAGCGAGAAGTGTGCTCGGTTGGACGCCGATGTACCTCCGCCACAAGCGCATCCCAAAGAACGGCAAGACGCACGCCTACTGGTTGTTGGTGCGCTCGGTGCGTCGCGGCGGAAAGGTGCGGCAGGAGGTCGTCGCGACCCTCGGCAAGTTGCTTGCGAAGGGTCGGAGTCGGGCCAGGGCCTATCCCAACACGCTGACCGGTCGAAGAATGGAGCCGAGTCTGTTCGAGCCGCGGGACGAGAGCGAGGTGGATGTCGCCGCGGTGCACCTGAAGGCCGTCCGGATCGAAAGATCGCGGCGCTTCGGGGCGGTAGTTGTCAACGAATCTGAGACAGCAGACAGCAGGACACCTGAACGTGCATCGCCTCGGAAGCTCAAAGGTCTCGATGTTCCCATCCTGCCCCCCCTTCGGTCGCCCGCCCGTTGGTGACATCCCATCCGTTACGCCCAGGCTCGCTACGCTCGCCGCGGCTCCGCTGCGGGCATGTTGGCACAGAGGGAGCTTGCCGTCTCTTGCTCGCGGCACTACCTGGGGACGAGCGGCATGACAACGGGAGCCTCCCAGGACCACTTGTCACCCAAGCTTGAGTGCCTGTAATCCGGGCGCAAGGTCATGCGCAGGCGGCGTCCGCTGTCCACCAGTTCCAAGACAAACCCAGGGCTCATCAACCCTTGAAGCTCATTCAAGTGCATTCTCACATCCTGTCCGTCCACCTCCGCCTGCCTCAGCATACCGGCGATTCTCTGAACCAACTTGTCACCGTCGAATGGCCTTCGGAAGAACATGGGGTCTTCGACAATAGGCACCGAATCCTCATGAGCGCATGCAAGAAAGGCGATAACGCCAATCGACGGCATGACGAGCCCCAACCCCACGCGCCTCACTGCTACTGCACACACTTGCGCCCCGAATCCCCACCTCCAGGAGGAGTCGAATTGAGATCCGTGACCGGCACGACCAACTTCCAAGGCTTGGCATTCGCAGCACCCCGGTACACTTGCATGGCGTTGAGACGTCGGCCAAAACTGGCAAATGTTGCTGCCACATCAACTACCTTGGCTCCGGATCCCATAGCCGTGAAATCGAGGGCGGGCTCTGTAGAACAGACTGCCGCACCGCACACTGGACCTAATACGGCTGTCGCCTCCGTCGCATAATCGAGCATGATGAGCATGCAACACGTAGGGCACTCAGGACATCCACTTTCAACTCGCGCAAACACCAACAGCTTGGCCCCCTTCAGTAGAATGGCCGCCTTTGGTCCATACGCGGGAAAATCACTATAGTGCCATGCCCCTTCCTCTGGACACCTCTGCTTGTCGTACCAGTCGGCGAGGTCGCTGGCCAGGGCATGCGTTCCGTGAAACGGATTCCATCGATCGTAGCCCCATGCAGCCCCATATCCCATGGGGTCATGCTTGAGTAGCTCTTCATTGCCTGGCTGCATGGCTTCGTAGTATTGAAGGTTGCATCGAGGCAACGCAGCGCCAGCGGCACCCTTTGTGGCCCACTCCACCACGATGTGCCATACGCTGGCGGCATGATAACCTCTTGATGCATTTGACTGTACCGCATCATAGAGCGTACCCTTTCCTCGCTCACCCGCGTCATAGTCCGACCCAAATCCACCTGCAAAGCACACCCGCCGCACACAACAACAACATCCACCGGGACATGCCGGTTCCTGCACATGATAAGCCGACGCCAAGCTGCGACGCGCATGGACCCGCGCTGCATTGCCAAGGTGGAACGTCAGGTCGGACACTCTCTTCTCAGCCCGGCACCCGCAGGGATGCCAGTTGACGCTCTTCCATGGGTGCCCCTTGTCACAGGCACAAGGCGCACCGACGCCCTGGTACCCGCTGACCCGAGTGCCCGAAGCCAGGCCGCCAGCGGCGCCTCCGTTCACGTCATGCTCCGCGCTGAGGCCGCGCGTCCTGCCCATCACACCGGCTGTAGGCCTTCCTGATCCGCCTGTGGTCGGGCCACGCGGCCGGCCACCCGCGGGCCCCCTGGGCCCACCCGTGATCGGACCGCCTACAGGAGTCTGTGCACCAATGCCTCCCCCGGTCACCGGACCGCCCGAGCCCACGATCGGTGGACGCGGCGTCACCGGACGCGGCACACCGGGAACAGCAGGCACCGTTGGTGCCGCCGGGCCACCGGTCGTGGGACCGCCCGGGTCCCGGCCGTGCGCTGCTCAAGGCGGGGGGTTCCAACTCGTCCTGCGGTATCCGTAGCCCATCGTCGCAGGCATGCTACGCCTTCACCGCCTCCAACCAGGCGGGCAGGAGGAACCGGAAGATCACCCAGCCCACTGTGCCATCCTCGATCACCTCGCCGCCACCGTCAGCCTCCACGCAGATGTGGAACCGCACCAACTCCTTCAGCCCGGACCACTCCTCCACCTGACGCCCGGTCGCCGGCTCGAAGACCACCGAAGTGCTTGGCGTGAAGGCGGTACCGTCCCCTACCTCGCCCCGGTTCTTGTGGAAGACCTGCACCGTCATCTTCGTGAACGAGTTCGCCAAAACCTCGATGGCCACCCGCACGTTGTCGCCGCCACGCGGAATCCAGGTGGAATAGACACACAGGGCAACAGGCTCCTCCGAGCTGTACGGCGGCGTGGCCAGCACTTCGGCATCGATCATGGGAACACCTCACGGCTCCTGCACGGCATCGAACCAGCACGGCGGCAGCATGCGGAACAGGATCCAGTCCGTCGCATTGGCTCCCGTCACTGTGTAGCGGAACCGCAGAAGGTGCTCAACCCCCGCCTGACCCGCCTTCGACCGCCACTCGCCGGTGACCATCCCAGGCGTGTTGAGCGTGATGTCGGTTCCGGTGTCGACATCGGTGCCATCACCTGTATCGTCCGCGTCCTTGGTGACCAGGTCGACCACGAGCGTGGCGCCGTTTCTGGCGACGCATTCCGCCGCCACCCGGAGCATGTCGGCATTCCGCGAGAACCACGGCCCATAGACCGTGGCGCCGCTGAACAGGAGGATTGCATCGATCATGGCGTCCTACGCTTTCACCGCGTCGTACCAGATCGGCGCGAGCATCCGGAAGATCGCCCAATTGACGCCGCTGCCGCCGCTGAACTGAAGCGTGAACTTGTAGCGCACCAGCTCCTTGAACCCGTTGGTCAGGTCGGAGGTGACGCGGGGCGCCGTGGCGATCTGGTTGCCGCTTCTGGAGAATGTGCTCCCCACCGTGCTTCCATCGCCGACGTCGCTGGCATTCTTGTGGATCATCTGGACGGTCAGGGAGAAGCTGGAAGAGGCGCTGCTCATCGCCGCCACCTCGAGCGTGAGCATCGCATAGTCACCGCCGCGTGGGAACCACGGGCTGTACACCACTGTGGTGGCGGCGTCAGTACACTGCATCGTCTGGGCGTCGTACATGGCTGGGCTCTAGTTGGTTGCTTTGGTTGAAGAAGACACGTCCAC
>CAZMGG010000080.1:0-25966 GCA_964565715.1 uncultured candidatus Brocadiaceae bacterium
GCGGGCCAGGATCACGGTGATCAGGTCGGCCAGCACCGTGCGGCCCTGCTCGTCGACGAAGGCGCAGCGGTCGGCGTCGCCGTCGAAGGCGAGCCCCAGGGCCGCCTTGTGCTTCTTCACCGCCGCGCGCAGGTCGTCGAGGTTGGACTCCTTCAGCGGGTTGGCCTCGTGGTTGGGGAAGGTGCCGTCGAGCTCCTGGTAGAGCGGGATCACCTCGAGGCCCGGCACGCGGGCGAAGATCGCCGGCGCCTCGTTGGCGCCCATGCCGTTGGCGTAGTCGACGCAGATCCGCATCGGCGCGATGTTCTTCTGGAAGCCGGCGATGTGGGCGACGAAGTCGGCCTTGACGTCGACGCTGTCGCGCTTGCCGGCGCGGGCGGCGTCGGGCAGCTCCGGCCCCTCGGCCAGCTTCTGGATGTCCTTGATGCCGTTGTCCGCCGACAGCGGCCGGGCCTCCTCGCGGCAGAGCTTGAAGCCGATGTACTGCTTGGGATTGTGCGAGGCGGTCACCGCCACGCCGCCGTCGCAGGGCAGCTTGCCGATGGCGTAGTAGACCATCGGCGTCGACGCCAGCCCGATGTCGATCACGTCGCAGCCCTGCGCCAGCATGCCGTCGATCAGCGCGTCCTGGATCGCGGGCGCCATGGTGCGCATGTCGCGCCCCACCACCAGTCGTTTCGCACCGAGGAAGCGGACGATGCCGGCACCGATGCGGCGGGCCTTGGTCGCGTCGATCTGGTCGGGATGGGTGCCGCGGATGTCGTAGGCCTTGAAGATGCTCATGGGGAGGTCGGGCGGGGGCTCGGGATCACGGAGAGGCGGCGGCGCGGGCCCAGCGCGCGGCCGCCTGCAGGCAGGCGTCGACGTGCGGGTCGCCGAGGTCGCGATGGGTGACGAAGCGGACACGCTGGCCGCCGACGCCGGCGGCCAGCACGGCGTGCTCGCGCAGGGCGGCCAGGAAGGCGGCGGCGGTGGCGCGCTGGACGTCGCACATGACGATGTTGGTCTCGGTGGCGGCGGGATCGACCCGCAGGCCCGGCACCTGGGCGAGCCCCTCGGCCAGCCGGCGGGCCCGGCGGTGGTCGTGGGGCAGCAGTTCCGGCCATTCGCCGAGCGCGATCAGCCCGGCGGCGGCGAGCACGCCGGCCTGGCGCATGCCGCCGCCGAACGCCTTGCGCGCCCGCCGCACGGCCGCGCCGAACGCCGCGTCGCCCGCCACCAGGGAACCGACCGGCGCGCCGAGGCCCTTGCTGAGGCAGAGCGACACCGAGTCGGCGGGCGCCGCCAGGGCCGCCGGCGTGGTGCCCGCCGCCACCGCCGCGTTGCACAGCCGGGCGCCGTCGATGTGCACCAGGAGCCCCCCCGCCCGCGCCGCCGTCGCCAGCGCGCCGATCGTGGCGGCAGTGGCGACCCGGCCGCCGGCCATGTTGTGGCTGTTCTCCAGCACCAGCAGGCGCGAGCGCGGATGGTGCGCGTCCTCGGGCCGCAGGGCGGCGGTGACCTGCTGCGGCGTCGGGAAGCCCCCCGTCGCGGCCAGCGGCCGGACCTGGGTGCCGGAGAACCGCGCCGCCCCGCCGGCCTCGTAGAGGAACACGTGGCTGCGTTCCTCGCAGAGCAGTTCGTCGCCGGGCCGGCAATGGACGTGGATGGCCGCCTGGTTGGCCATCGTGCCCGACGGCATCAGCACCGCGCACGGCTTGCCGAGCAGCTCGGCGCCCCGTTCCTCCAGCGCGCGCACTGTCGGATCCTCGCCGAGCACGTCGTCGCCGACCTCGGCGGCCGCCATCGCCGCCCGCATCGCCGGCGTCGGCCGGGTGACGGTGTCGCTGCGGAAGTCGGCGGGGGCAGGCGCCATGGGAGGCAGAGAGGATGCCCCGCCCCCCCTCGAAAGCAAGACCGGCCAGCGCTACATGCGCGGCCGGATCAGGCCACCGATCGGCAGCTGCACCGGCGGCACGTGGCCCTGGCTCAGCAGCGGCACCGCGACGGGCTGGGCGTAGAACTCGAGCCCGATCAGCAGCGCGTTGTTGGGCACCGGCACGTCGATGCGGCTCTGGAAGACGACCAGGCCCGGCAGCACGACGACGGTGCCGAGGTCACCGTAGAACCGGTAGGGCTCCACCGCCGTCGCCGGCCGCGGCTCGGCCACCGCCAGGTCCCAGATGGCGCCGATGCCGTACGGCATGACCGCCTGCAGGGCGACGCTGGTGCCGATCATCGGCGACTCGGGGGTCACCGTGGCGCTGCCGAGGAACGGGCTCGGCGCCGGCGCCACCGTGCTGACCATGCCGGCGGTGGATCCGCCACTCCGGAAGCAGCCGTCCAGGGTGATCGGCGCGAAGCTGGAGGTGCCGAGCACGTTGACGCCCCGGAACTCGCAGCCGCGGAAGCGGGCGGGCGTGCGGGCGGTCACCGGCACCGTCACCGAGCCGCCGTCGAACACGTTCCACAGCAGGTTCGGCTGGGCGCCGTCGTTGTCGATCACCACGGTGCTCTGGCGGTAGGTGTTGTTCTGGTGCCAGATGCGCTGGGTGAACAGGTTGCCGCTCAGCACGACGCCGCCGGTGAAGACGTTCTCGCTGCCGTGCAGGTCGAACAGGGCGGTGCGGGGCACGGCGCGCATGGCCATGCCGGCCGGCGCCGACAGCTTCGAGTGATGGTGGTGCACCATCGTCAGCCCGGCGTTGGTGCCCTGGATGTCGACGCAGTGGGCGTTGGCCATCGCATCGCAGTGCACGATCCGGATCATGTGCTGCTGGCTGCTCTGGGCGCCGCGCACCAGCCGGACGAACCGGTCGCCGTTGCGGAAGGTGCTGCGGAACATCATGTTCATCGACAGGTTCTGCCGGCCGTTGCCGGTGATGTCGTAGCCGATGCCGACGCCGTCGAACTCGAGGAACTCGTCCTCGGTGAGCACCGAGCCCTGCACGCTCTGGTCGTCGATGCGCACCCCCACCGGCATGTTGCGGAAGCGGGTGTTCATCAGCATCGCCGCGGTCGACTCGCCGGTGCCGGCGCCGTGGATCATCACGCCAGCGGTGGACTGGCCCATCAGCATGCAGTCCATCACCATCGCCATCTGGCCCGGCTGCATGGCGCCGTTCATCGTGCGGATGTCGATGCCGACCTGGCCATTGCGGAACTCGAGGCCCATCACCTGCACCATGTGGCTGCGGATGGTCAGGATGCGCGCGTGGACCGAGCCGTCGAGGACCGGCATCGGCATCGCCATCGGCATGGCGCTCATGCCGGTGATGGTCAGCATGCCCATCGCCGGGCCCATCATCGGCATCACGTCGGTGAGCGGCGCCTCCAGGGTGATGGTCGGCGTCATCATGTGGTCGATGGCGATGCAATCGACCATCATCCCCGTGCCGGTGATCTGACCCATCTCGGCCATGGAGAGCTGGGCCATCATCAGGCTGCCGTTGGCCAGCCGGATGGCCTCGTCCAGCGACAGGAACTGGTCACCGACCAGGCCGTGCGAGCGGCTGTCGTTGACGTTGGCGGTGAGGTTGGTGGCGGAGGGGGCCAGCACGCCGGGCGCGGCCACGAGGGCGCCCAGGAAGGCCAGGGGAAGTGCGAGCATGTGCGGGGAGTGCGGGCAGGGAGGAGCCCGGGAGTCTACCACCGGGGCGACAGCCCCCCCAGGGGCCGGTCTCGACGCCGCCATGACAGCGTGTCTTGCCGCTTCCTTGCGGACCACGGCCATGGCATGAAGGGGCGCGTTGGTCGAGCTCTCGAGACAACTGCGGCTGCTGCGGGCCTACGGGCTGCTGACCTACCCGTTCGCCTGCGTGCCGTTCCTGTGGTTCTACTTCGCCGACCACGGCGTCACCCTGGCCGGCTACGGCGAGCTGATCGCCTGGTACTACCTGGCGATGTTCGTGGCCGAGCTGCCCACCGGCATGCTCGCCGACCGCTGCGGGCGGAAGCCGATGCTGGTGCTGGGCCCCCTGCTGCTCGCCACCGGCTTCGGCACGCTGTGGCTGTGGCGCAGCCATCTCGGCTTCTGCCTCGGCGAGGTGGTGATGGGAATCGGCCACGCGGTGCTGTCGGGACCGGCCTCGGCGCTGCTCTACGACTCGCTGAAGGAACGGCGCCAGGAGCATCGCTTCCTCGCCGAGGAGGCGCGGCTGCACGGCCGGCGCCTGCTCGGCACCGGCGCCGCGTTCCTGCTGGGCGGCGCCGTGGCCTGGCTGTGCAGCAGCGGCGGGCGCTGGGACTTCACCGCCACCATCCCGCTGACCGCGCTGCTCTGCCTGCTGGGCAGCGCCCTCGCCGTCGGGCTCCGTGAGCCGGCGGTGCCGCGGCCCGCACCCCGCGAGTTCCTGCGCGGCGCGGCCCAGGACCTGCGGCAGCGCCCCGTGCTGTGGCTGCTCGTCTACTACGTGGTGCTGTTCGCGCTGCTGCGCCACCCGTTCCACAACTACCAGGTCTACCTGGACGAGGTGGCTGCCACCCACCGCTGGCTCGGCGACCCGCTGGTGATCGGCGGCCTCTACGCCGGCCTCAACCTGGTGGCGGCGCCGTGCAGCCGGCAGGTGCCGGTACTGCTGGAACGCTGCGGCCGGCGCTTCCTGTTCTGGGCGATGCCGGTGGTGCTGGCGCTCAGCATCGTCGCCATGGCGGCGCCGGGGCCGTGGGGCGTGCTGCTGTTCGTGCTGCAGCAGGTCCCGTTCGGCATGCACTGGGCGCTGGTGCAGGACTTCGTCAACCACCGCATCCGGCCCGAATCGCGGACCACCGTGCTGTCGGCGCTGTCGCTGGGCGGCCGGATGGTGTTCGCCGGACTCAGCGTGCTGCTGTTCCGCCTGCAGGACCAGGGCGGCCACGGTCAGGCGTTCCTCGCCGCCGGCCTGGGCGGCCTGCTGCTCACCGTGCTGGTGATGCTGCTGCGGCCACGCGGGCTGCTACGCGGCCAGGGCGTGCTGCCGGCGCCGTGAGGCGGCCGACCGTCTGGCTCAGCGGCCCAGGTCGACGAACACGCCGCCGTTCTGGCTGGCGAGGTCGCGCAGGAACTCCTTCTGGAACTCGCCGATGGCGATCGTGTGGATCACCATCTTGTAGACGTCGTTGTACTTCGTCACCTCCTGCAGGATCAGGTTGGTGTCCACCAGCTTGCCGATGCTGGGCCGGCCGTCGCTGAGGAAGTAGACCGTGTCGAGCTTGTTCTTGATCGACACCTTGTCGCCGCCGGTGATCGCCGCCTTCGGCGGGTTCTCCGGGTCGATGCCGAACGCGTACATCAGGGCCTTCAGGGTGTTGGTCTTGCCCGCCGACAGGTTGGCGGAACCGCCGAGCCCCACCGCCGCCAGCTCCTGGTCCTCGGTGCCGCCCAGCGGCCGCAGGCGCTCGATCCACGACTTCGCGCTCTGCCGGTTGATCACGTTGGCCTGCACCATCCGCTTCTTCCAGACCTGCAGGTCGCTGGCGAACGCGACGATGTCGAAGTTGGTGTCCAGGGTCAGGCTGTCCACCGCCGCCAGCAGCTCCTTCCGCACGACGGTGAACTTCTTGTAGTCGTCGTAGCCCTGGAACTTGTCCCGCTCCACCACCAGGTCGTCCATCGAACCCGACACGTCGATGATGAACAGGACGTTGGTCGAGGTGGTGGTGATGCCGGCGAACGTGTTGCGCTCGGTCTTCTTGCCGTAGAACTCGTCGTACTTCTGCCGGCTCTCGGCCTTCTTCTGCAGTTCCTCCTCGGTCGGGATCCGCCAGCCGCCGATCTCCATCAGCCGGTTCCACTGCTGCTGCCACTTGTCCGGGTCGACGCCGAAGTCGAAGCCGGTGATGCGGAACAGGGCCTCGGCGCACTCGGTGCGGATGCGGCCGGTCTTGCGCATCAGGTCGATCATCGGCTGCACCGCCTCCTGCGGCCGGACGATGCCGAGCGCGGTGACCGCCGCGGTCTGCACCTGCCAGGCGTCGTCCTGCAGGAGCGGCACCACCGCCGGGCCCAGCGTGGTCAGCTTCAGGCCGCCGACCGCGTCGGCCGCCGCCATCCGCACCAGCGGATCGGCGTCGCTGAGGTGCGGCGCCACCGCCGCCGCGACGTCGGCGTTGCCGATGGCCTGCAGGGCGCGCAGCACCTCGAACTTGACCGGCGCCGGCGCCTTCGGATCCTGCGCCACCACCTGCAGGGCCGGCACCGCGGTGGCCATCTTCGCCCGGCCGAGGATCTTGATCAGGAGGGCCTTCTCGGTCGCGTCGCTGGTGCCCGGCAGGGCGTCGATCCACGGCTGGAACGTGGCCGGCTGGGTGAAGGTGGCGATCACCTCCATGGCAGTGGCCTGCACCACCGGGCTCTTGTGGGTGAGCAGCTTGCGCAGCTCCTCGGCGGCCTCGACGCACTCGGCAGAGCGCAGCGTCATCACCGCCTCGCGCTGCTGCGACTCCTCCTTGAACTGGCGGAACCAGCGCTTGAACTCCTTCACCGTGTCGAGCTTCTCGGCGTCGGTGGGTTGCTGCTGGGCCGTGGCGACCGGCAGCACCGGCAGCGCCAACAGCAGCAGGCAGAGAACGGCGACACGGCGCAGCAGCGGGGTCATTCGGGCCGCCATGCTAACGCGGAACCACGGACGGCGCGCCACCGCGGCGCCATGGCCGGCGCTCGCGGTGACGGCTGCGGCCGGCCAGGGCCGCTGGTGCTAGTGGCAGACCCGGATGCGGATGCCGTCGGAGCACGACAGCAGGCCGCCCGGCGAGCCCATGTCCAGCGCCAGCACCTGGCCGAACAGGTCCAGATTGTCGAGCGCCGGCGTGTTGGGCACCGCCTGGTTCCAGGCCGCGGCGCCGATGCCCGGCAGCCCCGGCGTGCCGCTGGCCAGCCCGAACAGGAAGGCGGCGTTGGTCGAATCGATCAGCGCCGTGATGCCGAAGGTCGGGACAGCCGCCGGTCCGGTGGAGATGCCGAGGAACAGGGGCGCGCCGCCGAGCAGCGCGCCGGCCTGGATCTGGAAGGTCGTGCCGAGCGAGGGCGGCGCCGACAGGGCGATCTGCGGCACGATGCTGCCGGTGCCCGGCGTGCCGGCGCCATAGTGCCGGGCCGGCACACGGTCGCTCAGCGCGAACAGCTCGACGTCGTCCAGGTTCCAGCCGCCCGACACGTTGCTGCCGTTGGTCTGCAGCTCGAAGCGGATGGTGACGGTGCCGGCGGTGTTGGTGATGGCGCCGACGTCGTAGTCGACCTGGGTCCAGGCGGTGTCGCGCAACGCGCCGCCGTTCTGCCAGACGAGGATGCCGTTCACCAGCAGCCGGGCGCTGTCGCCGTTCTGGACCGACAGCCAGCGCTGGAAGCGCAACCGGATGCCCTGGGCGCCGTTGGTCGGGATCGCCGGCGACTGCAGCCAGTTGTTGACGTTGTTGGCGTAGCTGCCGTTCCAGCCGCTGCCGCCGAGGTCGTTGCCCCAGACGTTGCTGCCGGAGAACGCCGCGCCGGGATCGGACCAGCCGACGCCGCCCGACGTGCCCGACCGCCCGGCCGGCGTGCCGCGCTGCCAGTCGTCCTGGCCACCCACCATGCCGTGGGTCCAGCCGAGATCGGTCTCCAGGTCGTCGGCGAAGACCTGCACCACCGTGCCCACCCCGAACTCGTGGTCGCCGACCGGCGGGCTGCTGCGCGAGCCGTTGCTGTCGTTGGCGGTGATCCGGTACGCCACCGTCGAGGGCGCGTACTGCCCGGGGATGCTGGCCCGATACAGATCGTTGCCGAGCGGCGTCATCGGCACCTGGGTGCTGGCGCCGCCGTTCACCGACCAGGACAGGACCGCGCTGGACAGCCCCTGGGTCGAGGCGATCGTGGCGTCCACCACGTACGGGCCGTCCTCGTCCTCGGTGCCGGCCAGCGGCGTGTGCGCCAGCTGGATGGTCGGCAGGTTGAGCCGGACGATGTAGAGCCCGGTCGAGATGTCGTTGACGTAGATGTTGCCCGACGGCTGGAACGGGTACACGCCCCAGGCGCCGTTGAAGCCGCCGGAAGCGCCGGGCCAGGTGTCGTAGGACGCCACCTCCACCGGGTTGCTCGGGTCGCTGATGTCGATGCAGCGGTAGCCCTCGGTGTACCACGAGACGTGGCACAGGTTGCCGGTGATGTAGGCGTTGTGCGGGATCGAGGTGCTGTTCGGCGTGAACTGGCCGAGCGGCACCGGGTTCGACTTGTTGGTGATGTCGAAGAACTGCACCACGCCGCCGGCGCGCTCGTCGGTGGTCACGCAGACCGTGCCCGCCGCGTTCGGCCAGGCGTTGTGGGTGAAGCTGGACGGCGTCGGGCTGTTGCTGAGGCTCACGTGCGGCCACGACGAGGCGTCGTAGATCCGCAGGTTGCCGTTGTAGATCATCGAGCCGTAGACGTAGCCGTTCTCCACGCACAGATCGTGGAAGTAGTTGCTGTTGCCGCTGCTGGTGAGATGGCCGACGTAGGGCGGGTTGGTGGGATTGGCGGCGAGGTCGAACACCGGCGTGCCGGTGTTGGTGCCGGCGCAGTAGAGCTTGCCGGTGCCGGTGTCGATGCAGACGTTGTGGCAGTTGGTGAAGTACTGGGAGCCGAACACGCCGAGGCTGACCGGGCTGTCGGGATTGGTCAGGTCGATGATCATGAAGCCCGACCCGGACTCGGTGACCACGTAGGCGTAGCTCTGGTAGGTGCGGATGTCGCGCCAGGTGGAACTGGCCCATGGGAACCAGCCTCGCTCGACCGGACTGGCCGGATTGGTGCAGTCGATGACCACCGTGCCGGTGGTGGCGCCCAGCAGGCAGTACTCCTTGCCATTGGGGGCGCGATAACCCCACACGTCGTTGTAGGGCCCGTGCTGGTTGTGCGTGCCGAGCAGCACGCAGTTGGTCCCCTGGGCGGGGACCGAGGAGGCGGCGATCGCGAGGATCGCGCCGAACGTTCGGATGGACATGGGTGTCGGTGGGGCGTGGCAGGGATCCGCCCAGGGCCCCGAGGGGCGTCCGGGCGGAGGGAGGATCAGCGCCGCCATCCGAGCCGATGACGCCGGGCCGCAACACCAGGGAAGCCACCGCGACTGCTGCGCCCCGGCGCGGGACCGGGGACACACCGTTCATCAGTCGGAACAACGAAGCGCTCCCAGGATACCGCGGCGGACCGGGGCCGGCCACCACGGGCCTGGACACTCAGTGGCAGACGCGGATGCGCACGCCGCCGGTGCTGCTGAGCACGCCGCCCACCGCGCCCGCATCGAGGAACAGGGCCTGCGCGAACAGGTCCAGGTTGTCGAGCACGGCGTTGTTGGGCACCGACTGGTTCCAGCTCGCGGTCCCCGCGCCCGGCACGCCGAAGCCGCCGTTGGCGAGCCCGAACACGAACGCCGCGCCGTTCGGATCGATCAGGGCGGTGATGCCGAAGGTCGGCAGGCTGGCCGGCTGCAGCGCCAGCCCCAGGAAGCCCGGCGCGCCGCCGAGGACCGCCGTGGCCTGCACCTGGAAGGTGGTGCCCAGCGAAGGCGGCGCCGACAGGGCGATCTGCGGCACGACGCTGCCGGTGCCGGCGGTGCCCGCACCGTAGTGGCGGGCCGGCACGCGATCGCTGAACGCGTAGATCTCCAGGTCGTCCCAGTTCCAGCCCCCCGACACCGTCGAGCCGTTGGTCTGCAGCTCGAAACGGACCGTCAGGCTGCTGGCGGCGTTGGCGATGGCGGCGATGTCCAGGTCGATGCCGGTCCATGCCGTGTCGCGCAGGGCGCCGCTGCTCTGCCACAGCACGCTGCCGTTGAGCAGCAGCCGGGCGGTGTCGCCGTTGGCGACGCCGAGCCAGCGCTGGAAGCGCAGCCGCAGGCCCTGGGCGCCGCCGGTCGGGATCGCCGGCGACTGCAGCCAGTTGTTGACGTTGTTGGGGTAGCTGCCGTTGAAGGTCGAGCCGCCCAGGTCATTGCCCCAGACGGCGGTGCCCGACGCGGCGGCGTTGGGATCGGACCAGCCCTGCCCGCCGGACGTGCCCGACCGCCCCATCGGCGTGCCGCGCTGCCAGTCGTCCTGGCCGGTGACGAGGCCGTGGGTCCAGCCGCGATCGATCTCGCAGTCGTCGGCCCACACCTGCAGGAACGCCCCCACCTTGAACTCGTGATCGCCCGTGGCGGGGCTGCTGATGCTGCCATTGGCGTCGTTCCCGGTGACGCGGTAGCGGACCGTGGCCGGCGCGTACTGGCCCGGGATGCTGGCCCGATACAGGTCGCCGCCCATCGCCGTCATCGGCACCTGGGTCGGCGCGCCGCCGCCCACCGACCACTGCAGCACCGCCGACGACAGCCCGACCGACGAGCTGATCGTCGCGTCGACGACGTACGGGCCGTCCTCGTCCTGGGTGTTCCCCAGCGGCGCGTGCGCGACGTTCACCGTCGGCAGGTTCAACCGGACGATGTACAGCCCGGTGCTGATGTCCATGATGTAGATGTTGCCCGACGGCTGGAACGGATAGACGCCCCAGGCGCCGTTGAAGCCGCCGGACGCGCCCGGCCAGGTGTCGTAGCTGGCGATCTCCACCGGGTTGTTCGGGTCGGTGATGTCGAGGCAGATGTAGCCCTCGGTGTACCACGACACGTGACAGAGGTTGCCGATGATGTAGGCGTTGTGCGGGATCGACGCGGCGTTGGTGGTGTACTGGCCGAGCGGCACCGGCGCCGCCTTGTTGGAGATGTCGTAGAACTTCACCACCGCGCCGGCCCGCTCGTCGGTGGTCGCCAGGATCGTGTGATTGGCGTTGGGCCAGGCGTTGTGGGTGAAGGCCGACGGCGTCGTCGTGTTGCTCAGCGTGGTCAGCGGGAAGGTGCTGAGGTCGAGGATCCGCAGCTGGCCGTTGTAGATCATCGACGCGTAGCCGTAGCCATTGCTGGCGTGGAAGTCGTGCCAGTAGTTGGACTGGCCGGACGGCGAGGCGATGCCGACGTAGGTCGGGCTCTGCGGCGTCACCGACGCGTCGAACACCACGGTGCCGGCGTTGGTGCCGTTGCAGTACACGCGGCCGGTGCCCTGATCGACGGTGATGGTGTGGCAGTTGTTGAAGTACTGCGCGCCGACGGTGCCGACCAGCACCGGCGCGTCGGCGTTGCTCAGGTCGATCACCTGGAAGCCGCCGGCGGCCTCGGTCACGACGTAGCAGTAGTTGCGGTACGTCATCAGCTCGCGCCAGGAGGAGTTGGCGCCGGGGATGAAGCCTCGCTCCACCGGCGCGGCTGGGTTGCTGCAGTCGATGACCGCGGTGCCGGAGTTGCTGCCGAGCAGCGCGTACTCCTTGCCGTTCGGGGCGACGTAGCCCCAGATGTTGGCGTAGGGCGTGTGCAGGTTGTGGGTGCCCAGCAGGACGCAGTTGACACCCTGGGCCAGGGCGGGAACGGCGGCCAGAACGAGGGCCGCCGCGAGGGTACGCAGGTGCATAGGGAGAGGGGGGGGCCGGCAGGACGCGCGGACGGTGGGCAGCCGCCGCAAGCCCCGGCAAGCTACCGCCCGGAGTCGCCGCATCCAATCCGGGGGAAGGCGCAGCGGGCTTCTGGCCCGGCGCAAGCGCTTCCCCGGGCCGGCGTCAGCCCAGGGTGAGGGCGAAGGTGCAGAGCCGCGGCCCGGGCCCGTGCACCGCCAACGCCGCCACGTAGTCGGCGCCCGGCGACACGTCCTGCAGGCTCCACTCGCCCGGCCGACCGCTGCCCTCGCGGAAGGCCAGGAAGCGCGCCTCGCCGTCGAGACTCACGTCGAAGCCATCCAGCGACATGCTCAGGCCCTCGCCGACGGCCTTGATGTAGGCCTCCTTGCGGGTCCAGCACCGGTAGAAGCACTGCAGCCGCTGGTCTTGCGGCACCGCCCGCAGGGCCTCGAACTCGGCGGCGGTGAAGTGCCGCTTGGCGATCTCCAGGAAGCTCTCCAGATGGCGGACCTTCTCCAGGTCGATGCCGAGTTCGCGCCGCCCCACCGCCACCAGCGCCAGCTGGCCGGCGTGGCTCAGGTTGAAGAACCACTCACCCCGCCCGGCGCCCGCCGCGTCCAGGTAGGGCTTGCCCTTCGGGCCGTGCTGGAAGGCGAGTTCCTCCGGGCTCTCGCCGGTGTAGCCCCCGAGGATCGCCCGCAGGGCGCCGTGGGAGATGGCGTAGCGGCGCCGGTGGTCGAGGACGCGGAAGCGCTCCATCCGCTGCAGTTCGGCGGGGCAGAGCAGCGGCCGCAGCACCTCGGGGTCGCCGGTGAGCGGCACCGCCCAGACGTGCACCTCGCCGTCCTCGAGGGCGATCTGGCCGGCGGAGGCCGGCTGGAAGCGGGAGTCGAACAGGGAACCGTCGGTGGCCAAGCGGCGCGATGATAGCAACCGCCGGCCACCGCCACAGTCGGGAGTCGCATCCGCGCCGGTTCCGCCTCACAGACGGACGCGGAACGGGCGCGCCGGCAGCCCCTGGCCGCTGCGCAGGTCCGCCACCGGCGCGGCCTCGAACGCGTAGCGGACCTCCACCACCGGCCGGTCCTCGTCCACCAGCAGGCGGACCCGGTTGCCCTCGATGCGGGCCGCCACCGGCCGGAAGACCGCGTCGGCGGCGGCCACCGCGAAGCCGCGCGGCCCGTCGCCGTCGGCCTGTAGCCCGCCCACGGCGTGATCGAACTCCAGCACCACCTCGCGGCCGCTGCGGACGGCGCGGGCCAGCACCGGCCCGTCGCAGACCAGGTCCTGCCGGCCGTAGGTCTTGACCAGGGCCTGCAGCGCCAGCCGTTCGCCCACCGCCTGCTTGTTGCCGGGATGGATGTCGCCGGGGTTGCCGACGTCGAGGGTCACCACCATGCCGGTGTGCGGCACCGCCAGCGCCGCCTGCTGCGCGTCGCGCAGCAGCGCCGCCTCGCCGGCGTCGCCGCCGTAGGCGAACGGCGCGATCTGCACGAAGTAGAACGGCTTCTCCGCCCCCCACTTCTGCCGCCAGTCCCAGATCAGCAGCGGGAACAGCTCCCGGTACTGCTCGTGGCGCGTGCGGTTGGACTCGCCCTGGTACCAGCCGAAGCCGCGCAGCGCGAACGGCGCCAGCGGCGCGATCATGCCGTTGTGCAGCGCGCTCGGCGTGTGCTGGCTGATGCCGGCCCGCGGCCAGGGCGGCAGCTCGCGCATCGCCGGGCCCTGGCCCTGCCGCCAGGCGCCGGCCAGCGGCACCTCGGCGCCCGCCGCGCCCAGAGCCGGCCGCAGTCGCAGGTCCGCGGCCTTGCCGCCGAAGCCGCCCTCGCCCTGCGGATCCACCACCCGCACCGCCAGCATCGTGGTGCCGCCGCGGACGATGCTGCCGGGCACGCGGTAGCTGCGCGGCTCGGCGTGGTGGCCGAGGTCGTCGCGACCATCGACGCGCACGCCGGCGAAGAACACCGTGTCCATGTCGTCGATCGGGCCGAGGTCGAGCAGCAGGTCCTGGCCGGCCCACTCCGGCGGCACCGCCACCGGCCGCCGATACCAGGCCACGCCATCGAAGTCGCCGAGGCCGAGCTTCGTCCAGTTGGCCGGCAGCTCCACCACCGGCCACGCCGCGTCGTCGAAGTCGGCCCGTTCGGGCCCGCGCCCCTCGGCGTCCCGGCCCTGCTGCTCGAGCGCCGCCCAGAACGCCGCCCGCTGCCGGCCCCGGGCGGCCGCCGCCGAGCCGTCCTGTTCGGCGGCCAGCGCCTGCAGCGCCTGGTCGAAGTCGCGCATCCGCCCCAGCCCCTCGGGCCCGGTCCAGGCCTCGGCGGTGGTGCCGCCCCAGGCGCTGACGACGATGCCGACCGGCACGCCCAGCTCGCGCTGCAGCGTGCGGCCGAAGTGCCAGCCCACCGCCGACAGCCGGCCCGCCACCGCCGGCGCGCTGCGGACCCAGGCGCCCTCGACGTCGGCAACCGGCGCCGGCGCCGCGCGCCGGGCGACGGTGAACACGCGCAGCGCCGGCAGGTCCGACTCGGCGACGAACCGCTCGTGGCCGTCGCTGCCGCCGTGGCCGCGCTGCGGCGCCAGCGTCCATTCCATGTTGGACTGCCCGGAGCACAGCCACACCTCGCCCAGCACGACGTCGCGCAGGACCCGCTGCTCGCCGCCGGCCGCCACCACCACGTCGAACGGCCTGCCGTCGGCCTTCGGCGCCCGGAACCGGGCCTCCCAGCGACCGGTGGCGTCGACGCCCATGCCGTAGGGCTCGACCAGCCACGGCACCTCGATGCTGAGGTCCGAGCCGGGCTTCGCGCGCCCCCAGAACACCACCTCGCCGTCCTGCTGCAGCACCATGTGGTCGCCGAAGATGGCCGGCAGCCAGAGGGTGGCGGCCGGCGCCGGATCCTGTGCAGGCAGGCCGGCGAGCAGGCAGCCGAGGAGGACGATCGATGCGCGCATCACGCCCGGATCAGAGGCCGAGCACCGCGGTGGCGGCGTCCGACGTGACGACGCCGAAGGCGTTGACCGTGTCGAGCACCAGCGCCTGGGTGTGGAAGCTGAGTCCCATCAGATGGGCCTGGTTCGGCGTCACGAACGGCATCGAGGCCGAGCCACCGCTGCCGATCATCAGCATGGTGACCTCGGTGCTGACCCGGCCGAAGCAGCCGGGCGCGCCCCAGGCGCCGAGATCCACCGGCAGCGGGCCGAACACCGACGTGGTGTTGCTGAGGCCCAGCATGGCGATCGCGATGCTCGCCGGCGGCAGGTTGCCGAACGTGATGATCGCCGTGGTGCCGAGGCGCGGCGGCGCCGAGCTGGTGTTGCTGGCGATGCCGGCCGACCCGGCGCAGCCCGCGCCGAACGTCGTGTAGGACGCGAGCGCCCCATCGGACTCGTGGCCGCCGATGCTGACCGGCGCCGTCCGCGGCGCCATGAAGAAGTCGGTGAGGACCGCCGGCAGGAACGTGCCGGCCTGGGCGCACGGCGAGCCCGCCTGCAGCCGCAGGTCGGCGGGCGTCGCCGCCGGCGCCTGGAACAGCGGGTCGGCGGCGATGCTGTTGGTGTCGAAGCCGAGCGCCTGCCACGAGGCGAAGGTCTGGGCGGCGCTGGCGTAGACCGGCGTGTAGGTCGCCGCGTTGCTCCACAGGCAGTTGTAGTCCATCACCGTCGGCCGGTAGGTACCCGAGCACCACAGGTTGTTGCCGGTCGTGCCCGGGTAGTCGTCGTAGAAGATGTTGTTGACGACCTCGGTGCCGCCGACGGTGGTGTACCAGCGCAGCGTGCAGTACTGGCTGCCGGAGTTGGCCGGGTGGAAGCTGTAGACCGAGTTGTGCCGGATCTTCAGGTTGGCGGCCGGCCCGCCGGCGCGGATGCCGTAGTTCGACGTGCCGCTGATGAAGTTGTTCTGCAGGATGAAATCGGTGCCGTCGATGCGCATCGTCCAGAAGCCGCCGCCGGTGATGCGACAGCGCTGCACGATGGTGCGCGAGTTGGCGGACTGGGCATAGAGCGCCTCGTAGCCGCCGCCGAAGCTCGAGTCCTCGATGCGGCAGTTGGTGCCGCCGACCAGGCTGAACAACGCCTGGCCCGAGGTCGCCACCGTGGCGCGGAAGTCGCAGCCGGTGAACACGCAGTCGGTGGTGCCGGCGTTGACCACGAAGGTGCTGGGGGTGGCGTTGTAGGTGCCGCTGAAGCCCCGGAAGGTGACGAAGCCGCAGCCGTTCAGGGTGAGCAGCGGCTGCGCGCCGCTCAGGCTGATCGTGCCCAGCGCGTCGAACAGCACGGGGTTGGCCGCGCCCTGCCCGGCGAAGGCGCCGATCGTCCAGGGACCGCTGGCGTCGTTGGCGGTGACCAGGAAGGTGACCGGGCCGCTGACGCCGCTGGTGGTGAGTGCCGTCACCGCGGCGGCGATGTTGGCGTAGTTGCCGCCGGGTCCGACGACATAGGTGCCGGCCAGCTGGGCCGGAAGGCTGCCGAGGCCGAACAGCAGGGCAGGAGCGAGCGCAAGGAGGATTCGCATGAGGTGGTACAGGTGGTGTGGGGCGCGGAGACGATCGCCCTGCGCCGCGATCGCGTCAACCGGGCTCTGCGGCCACATCCGCCCGGCGCGGATTCCCTCCGACGCATCACCCGAGCCGCTATCCTCTGCCGCCGATGCTCGTCCGCGCCCTGGTCCTCTCCCTGTCCGGTCTGCTGCCGACCCTGGCCGGCCAGGCCCCGGATGCCGCCAAGGTCACCGAACCCGGCCGCACCTGGCAGCGGCCGCTGGCCATGTTCCTCGGCGCGCCGGGCACCGAGGCGCCGGAACGGACCCTGCTGGTGCTGCTGGATCCGACCGTGTCGCTGCAGCAGGCCGGTTTCGCCGAGGCGTTCGAGCAGGCGCTGCAGGAGCAGCGGGCGGGCCTCGCCCGCACCCGGCTCGGGCTCGGCGTCGTCGACCACCGCGGCACCGTGGTGCTGCCCCCCACCGACGACCATGCGGCGGTGGCCCGGGCGATCCGCGACGCGCTGCAGCGCCCCGCCGCCGAGATCCAGAACGTCTACGCCGACCTGCGGACCGCCGCCGCGGCCCTGGCCAGCGCGCCGGGCGAGCGCGGCCTGCTGCTGGTCACGCTCGACAACGGCGACGCCGAGGACGACCTGGAACAGACCGTGGCGATCCTGCAGAAGGCCAGGGTGCGGTTCGTGGCGATCACCGCCGAGTCCTACGTCGCCGACAGCTACTGGGCGGGGCGGCCCTACGAGGAACGGCCGCGCGGCACGACGCTGCTCGGCGGCGACGCACCGGCCATCGACCTGCCCTGGGGCTGGCTGTTCCAGATCGGCACCGCCAACGAGCTGACGCCCTCGACGTTCGGGCCCTACGCGTTCAGCCGGCTGGCGGCGGCCACCGAGGGCCGCGTCCACCTGTTCCATCAGTCCGCCGGCAACCACCAGTGCGGCATCTACGCCGGCTGCCCGTTCTGCGACGGCGACCACCTGGCGCCGGACGAGGCGTACTGGTCGCCGCGCACCGCGGCGATGGCGCCTTCCACCCAGAGCCGCAAGGACGCGCTGCTCGAACTGGGCCGCGATCCGTGGTTCCGCGCCACCTACGCCGCCTGGAAGGGGGCGGCCGACGCCGGCCTGATCCGCAGCGAGCCGGCCATCAAGCTGCAGACCACGGCGGCCACCCCCGACCGGCAGCGCTTCGGCAACCAGCTCGACCTGATGAACGGCACCAGCTTCGAACGCCAGGCGAAGCGGGCCGAGCGCGCCGCCGCCGACGCCGGCCGGCTGGTCGACCGGCTGACGGCCGAGCTGGCGGCGCTGCCGCCGAACCAGGGCCTGCCGCGACAGGAGGCCACCGCGCACCTGACCGCGCTGCTGCTGCAGCTCACCCGCGTCAACCTGCTGACGTTCGCCGGCTGGTGCCGGGAGATCGCGCCGGAGCTGGTGGCGAAGAGCCCGGCGGTGCCGGTGCCGCCCGAGGTGTGGTGGCAACGCCACGAGGAGCGGCCCGCCGGCATCGGCGTGAGCAACCTGTGCCTGTGCCACGGCGTGCGGCCGTTCCGCGAGCTGGAGCTGCCCGGCGGCCCGGCGTTCCGGCAGGAGATGGACCGGCTCGAGGCGATGCACGCGGCGTTCCTGCAGCGCTTCGGCCACAGCCAGTACGGCTTCGCCTTCGCCCGCGCCGGCATCGCCCGCTTCCACCTGACCTACCCCGGCATCGCCGGCCGGCCGCCGCGGGTGCGGCCGAAGAGCGAGAGCGAAACCAATCCGGTGACCACGCCGCGGCCGACCCGGCCGGTGCGCGGCGCACCCGCCACCGGCGCCGGCGGCCCGACCACGGGGGGCCGATGAGCCGGCCGCTGCTCGCCTGGCTGGCCCTGGCGGCGATGCTGCCGGCCCAGGACGTCGACGTCGCGGCCCTGGTCGAGCGACTGGCCGGCGACGACACCCGCGCCCGCAGCGATGCCTACCAGGAACTCATGCGGCGCAAGCCCCCCGAGGCGATCGGCCTGGTGGCGCGGCGGCTGCCGACCATGCCGCTGGACGGCCAGAACCTGGGCCTCTACCTGCTGCAGTGGTTCCCGCTGGACGACACCCGCACGGCGTTGCGTTCGCTGCTGAAGGAGAAGGCGCCGCTGCTGCGCGGCGCCGCGGCGGCCATGCTGTGGCGCGGCGGCGAGCGCGACGCGCTGCCGGTGCTCACCGCGGCCCTCGCCGCCGGCGACGGTCGCGACGCCCAGTTCCTGCTGTCGCGCATCTACGGCATCGACGATCCGGCGGTACGCGACGCCGTGCGCAGCCGCGTGCTGCCCGGCGCCGACGATGCCGCCATCGATCAGGCCCTGCACCACCTGCTGACCACCCAGAAGGACCTCGACCAGGCCACCATCGCCGCCGCCCGCGCGGTACTGCTGGCCGACGCCCAGGGCGCGACGGCGGTGCGGGCCCGGGCCTCGGCCGCCGCCTACCTGCTGGCCCGCGGCCATGCCGGCGACGCCGACGCGGTGCTGGCGGCCCTGGCGGCGGGCGAGGCCTGGCTCGCCTCGCTGCGGCGCTTCCTCGACAACGCGCCGCGCCTGCCGGAGCCCGTCCTCGACGCGCTGGCCGAGCGGCTGCAGAAGGCCACCAGCGAGTACGACGTCACCGCCACCGGCCAGCTGCTGGCGCGCCATTCCGAGTCGAAGGCGGTGGCGGCGTTGCGCAAGCTGCTCGACAGCGGCACCGAGCCGGTGCGCAAGGGCGCGCTGGCCGCCCTGGCGCAGATCCCCGGCGCCCTCGACGCCCGCCAGCTCGCGACGATGCTGGCCAGCGGCGATGCGACGGTGGCCCTGGTCGCCGCCGAAACGCTGCGGCGGATGGACGACCCGCAGGGCTTCGATCGCGTGCGGCAGCTCGCCACCGATGGCGGCACGCACCGGCCCGAGGCGCTGCGCGTGCTCGGCGGCTTCCGGCGGCGCGACGCGGTGCCGCCCCTGCTGGCCGGGCTCGACGACGCCGACCTGCCCGTCCGCACCGCCGCCTGGTCGGCGCTGCAGGGCCTGCTGCCGGACCTGCTGCCCTACCGCACGCTCGACCTGCCCAGCACCGGCTACGCGCCCAACGCGCAGAAGGCGCAGCGGGACGCGGGTGTCGCCGCCCTGCGGGCGTTCTGGAGCCGGGTGGCGCCTCAGTAGCCCTGCCAGAGCTGCCGCGCCCGGACCGCCTTCTCCAGCAGGCGGTCGCGCACGCCGCCTGCCTCCAGCATGCCGGCCGCCACCACCGCGTCGTCGGCGCGGCCGCAGACCAGCGCCACGTCCACCGCCGCGGTGAGGATGCGGTAGCGCAGCAGCGGATCCGCCAGCGGATCCTGGTCGACGATCGAGGCAATGAAGTCGTGCAGGTCGCGATCGACGCGGAACAGCTCGAAGCGGGTGTGGCCGTGGGTCGTCTCGCAGCCCGGCCGCTTGGCGTAGCTGTGGAACGCCTCCACGCCCTGGCCGAAGTACTCGGCCTCGTTGGTGGCGGCGTAGTGGTCGAGACAGCGGTCGTTGGCCCTCGCCCGATGGTAGAGGTCGCGGATCCTGGCCCGTTCGAGGGGCTGCAGGGCGAAGTAATGCACCTGGTGGGCCAGTTCGTGGGCCAGCGTGTCGAAGCCCAGCTCGGCGGCCTCGTCCAGCGCCTCGATGCCGGTGGCGGCCTGCAGGCCGCCGATGCCGCGCACGTCGTCCCAGACGCGGCCGTCGAAGGTGCGCTGGCCGCGCAGGGTGCTGCGCGCCGGCGCGTCGGTGGTGCGATCGATCTCCAGCAGCAGGTCGTGGCGGCCGCCGAGGCTGAGCAGCCGGGGCAGATGGCGCGCGAACAGGCCGAGCGCCCGGTCGACCACCAGCCGCCGCCGTTCGGACAGCTCGCGATAGCCGGCGACGAAGTCCGCCACCGGCAGGTGCCGCAGGTCGGGCTGCGGCAGCGCCGCGCGGAGCTGCGCGAACGCCGGATCGGCGGTGGCCATGCTGGCGTCGCAGCGCCGCTGCCAGAGCACCTCGCCCAGCAGCCGGTGGGCGATCGGATGGTCCGGCTCCGCCGCCAGCATCGTCTGCAGGCGGCCGATGGCGGCGTCGTGGTCTCCCTGCCGCGCCGCCCGCACTGCCGCCAGCAGGTCCGGCCCCACCACCGCCCGGGTCGGCGGCAGCAGGCCGGAGCCGAGCCGCAGGTGCGCCTCACCGTGCAGCGGCTGCAGCGTCAGCACGCGCCGGTAGGCGGCACCCGCCTCGTCGATGCGCTGCACGCGGAACAGCGCCGACGCCCGGGCCGCCAGCAGGTCGGCGCCGGGCTGGTGCACCTCGGCGAGGAAGCGCGTCGACGCCGCCACCGCCCCGTCGAACTCGCGGCAGCGGATCAGGCTGCGCACGGCCAGCGCCATCGCCTCCTGGTTGCGCGGATCATGGCTGCGGGCGGCGTCGGCGTAGCGCACCGACACCGGGGCTGCACCCAGCAGCAGATGCACCCGCCCCAGACCCAGCAGGCCGTCGATGCAGTCCGGCGCCCGGCTGCGCAGGGCGCGGAACGCGTCCCAGGCCCGCATCGGGTCCTCCTGGTCGAGCAGTTCGTGGCCGCGCCGGACCAGGTTGCCGACCAGCGCCGGCTCGGCGCCGGGCGACGGATCCTGGGCTGGAGCCGTGCTGCCGAGCAGCAGGGCGAGACCGCCGGTCGCGAACGTCGCCGCGAACGTGGCCCGCCAGGCCCGCCCGGCTGGCCGGCGGGCCGCTCGCTCCCCTCTGCGCATCTCCCGGGTGTGCTCCGGGGTCGCTTTCGGTCAGCGGCGCGGGCGCACCGGAGCGGATCGGCGCCCGGTTCTCGCCCGGCGCCGGACCGCCCATGCCATCGACGGTCTCAGCGGGCCGGGCCGGTGCCCAGCACCTCGACGCGGTCGATGTCGAGCACCCGCAGGCTGTCGCTGCCCGGCCGGCGGCGCGGCCCGATCAGCCCGACCTCCTTGTCGAGGAACAGGGCGAGGTCGTAGCGCTGGCTCTGGCAGGTGACGTGGTAGAGCACCTGGCCGCCCTTCTGGATCGTGTAGTAGCCGGGCCGGCCGAGCTGGCTGTGGTAGCGCAGCCAGCCCACCGCGTCGAAGCGCTCCATCGGATCGCGCACCTCGGGCTTCACCTCGGGCACGTCGGTGGCGGGCTTCGGCGTCGCGTCGCGGGCCGCGGTCGCCTCCGCCACCCACTTGCGGTCGGTGATCGACTGCTGCAGGGCCTGCACGCCGGCGCGCAGGGGCGAGTCCGCCGCCAGCGCCGCCGCCAGGGCGGCGAGTTCCTGCTCGATGGATTCGAAGGCCGCGGCCGGCACAGCACCGGTCACCGGATCGGGCTGGATCTGCCGCAGGCTCTGCTGCAGCTCGCCGAGCTTCGTGGCCTGCTCGGCGGCCAGCTTCGCCGCCGCCTCGGCCTCGGCGATCTTGCGCAGCCATGCCGCGCCCTCGTCGCGCTGCACCCTGGCCAGCTCGGCGTAGGCGAGCTGCATGGTCTCGGTCGGCGCGTCGAACACCTGCAGCTCGGCCTGGGGCAGCCAGGCCTCCACGCTGGCCGAACGCACGCGCCACCAGTCCTCGTGCTCGCCGATCACCTGCAGCTCGGCGCCGTCGGCCAGGTTGGCGGTGGGCGCCTCGTTGGTCTTCGGCCGGTAGCGGAAGGAGACGCGACCCTGGGCCTTCACCACGCCGTCCTGCGGCGCGGTGGTGAACTTCTTGCTGACGTAACCCACCGGGCCGAGCGGCAGGATCACCTGCCGGAAGGCGCCCTCGGTGCGGCCGGCGCCGACCACGGCGCCCTTCGGCAGCGTGTCCTCGAAGGACGGCGACAGGTCACCGGCGAAGCAACGGACCTTGGCGGCCTCCACCAGCACGGTGCCGAGCACCGGCGGTGTGGTCGGCTGTGCCGGGTCCTGGGCCGGGGTCGCCGGCGGCACCGGCGGGCTGGCGCCGGGATCCTGGGCACGCAGGGCCGAGGCCAGCAGGAACAGGATGGCGAGGCAGGTGCCCGCCCACAGGAACACGGAGCCCGCCGCCGAACGCAGCAGGCCAGCACGGATGTCGATCATGGCAGCCCTCCGGGAATCGCCCGCGCGCCGCCGCCGGTTGACCGTCCGGCCCTGGCACGCGCTGTCGTTGACCGGGCGCGATCGTAGCGATGGCAAGGCCGGAAGCACGGGCCCGGCGCCGGATTCTTGCCAAGGCCGGGGCCCGAGGCGGCCGAAGAACGGGCCGGACCCACCTGCTAGCATCTCCCCGCATGTCCAAGGCCGCCCTCTGGTTCCTGCTGCTGCTCCAGCCGGCCTGCACCTGGTTTGCCGGCAACCGCAACGTGCTGGTGACCAGCGAGCCGCCCGGCGCCCGGATCCTGGTGGACGGGGTGGACACCGGCAAGACCACCCCCTACCTGCTGGACCTGGGCGGGATGATGGCCAGCGACCACGTGATCACGCTGACCAAGCCGGGCTTCCAGCCGAGCAGCCGCTACGTCACGCACCACACCGAGGGCTACACCAGCCGCTGGGTCGACGGCGCCGCCGACATGGGCCTCCTGCCCTGGCCGCTGTTCTGGAGCACCGGCGACACCCTGGCGCCGTTCGCCGTGCGCTGGGCCCACGTGCCCGGCGAGCTCTACGTGCGGCTCTACAAGGAAGGCGAGCCCGCGCCGCGGATGACGCCGCCCGACGCCGACGGCGACAGCGAGTGACGCGGGCGGCGTTCCTCGACCGGGACGGCACGCTCAACGCCGAGGTGAGCTTCGTCCGGAGTCCGGACCAGCTGCAGGTGCTGCCCGGCGCCTCGGCCGCGGTGGCGAGGCTGCGCGCGCTCGGCTTCCTGCCGATCGTGCTGACCAACCAGTCGGGCATCGCCCGCGGCCTCTACACCGAGGCCGACCTGGCCCGCGTCCACGCCCGCCTGCACGCGGCACTGGGCCAGGCACCCGCCGGCTACCTGCACTGCCCGCACCTGCCCGACGCAGCCGGCCCCTATGGCGGCACCTGCGGCTGCCGCAAGCCCCGGCCCGGCCTGCTGCACGAGGCCCAGGCCCTGTTCGGCGTCGACTTCGCCGGCAGCGTGCTGATCGGCGACAGCGCCCGTGATCTGCTGGCGGGCCGCGACCTGCCGCTGCGCCGGATCCTGGTGCGGAGCGGCAAGCCCTGGGCGGCGGAACTGGCGAAGCTCGCGGCCGAGGGCTGCCCGCCGGACCACGTGGCGGCCGACCTGCCGGCCGCGGTGGACTGGCTCGCCGCCGGCGACACTACTCGCGGCGCGCCGCCTTCAGGCTCGTGAGGCAGGTCACCGAGCAGACCGCGACCATCAGGCTGCCGACGACGAGGCAGGCGACGCTGCCCACCCACATGTAGCCGGCGGCGGCGACGGTGGCGCCGAGCGCGACCATGGCGCAGCTGACGTAGAAGCCGACCAGCCCCCACGACCAGCGGGTCTGCTCGGGCGGCACGGGAGACGGGGGGACCGGGGGGGACGAAGGCATCGAGCGGGCTCCGGGCCGGCCTCGCGGCTCAGGGCAGGTAGCGCGACAGCCGCCCGCCCAGCCGGCTGGCCAGGGCCATCGGCAGTTTGGACCACAACCGCCGCGGCAGATCCAGCTTCGGATTGCTGGGGTGGAAGTCGGGCAGCCGCGCGCCCTCGCCGACCAGCAGGTACTCGTAGTGCAGCGGCTCGGCGACGAAGCCCATGTTCTTCTTGAACGACGCCGGCCCCGAGTCGACGCGGCTGCGGCCGAAGTCGAAGCGCGAGTAGCCGGTCTGCACCGCCCACTCCATGATGCCGCAGTAGATGAAGTCGTTGACGCCGGTGTGGTTGACGCCGGTCAGCGACCCCGAGTAGTAGGCGTTGACGGTGTCCTTGAAGCAGAAGCTCATCACCGCCGCCAGGGTGCGGTCCTCCGGGTCGACGGCGCGGTGGATCACCACCGAGCGGCCCAGCTCCTCCTGCAGGGCCAGGAACCAGCGGCGCGGCAGGCTCGGCGAGCCGAGCCGGCGCTTGTTCTCGGCGAACAGGCCGAAGAACACGTCCGGGTCGCAGCCGGTCTCGAAGCGCAGCCCGAACTTGTCGCGCGCCTTGCGGACCTCGGCGCGCGCCTTCTTCGGGATCGCCGGCAGCACCGCCGCCGGGTCGTCGGGCAGGTCCTTGCGGAAGGTCACGTAGAGCCCGCTGGCCGGCCGTTCGCCGGACGCCGCCTCGAGCTGCCGCAGCTCGACGTAGCCGACGCCCAGCTCGCGGCCCAGCTCGGCGGCGCGGTCCAGCAGGGCCCGCAGCGCCTCCTCGTTCTCCGCCAGCGGGCCGCCGTAGACGCCGTACGGCACGCTGACCAGGTTGCGGCCGAGGAACGGGCTCTTCACCAGCCCGAGCGGCAGCACGCCGAGCCAGCGCCGGCCCTGCTCCACCACCAGGTAGTGCTGCTCGTGGTGGAAGACGTCCTGCACCACGCGGCGCCAGCCGGTGAGGTGGAAGTAGGTGCCCTGGGCGTGCCGGCCGACGAACGCATCCCAGCGCGAGTCCTCGCCGGGCAGCAGTTCGCGCACGCGGATCGGCAGCGCCTCGCCGTTCCGCGCCACCGCCGGCGCCGACGATGTCTCCGGCGGCGCTTCCGGTGCCGTCGCGGCGGCCACGGGCGCGGGCGCGGCCACGGGCACCGCCGCCGGCGCCTCCGCGCCGCCCTCCACCTGGTCGCCGACCTTGTAGTCCCGCAGGTTGGGCGACTGCGTGAAGATGATGATCTCGCCGATCAGGCCGAAGCCGATGAGCTGCACGCCGAACGCCGCCAGGATGGTGCCGACCACGAACGACGGCTTGTCGCTGAGCCCCTCCAGGCCGCTGAGCTTCAGGTAGAGCGGCCAGGCCGCCAGCGCCACGCCGAGCAGCATCGCGCCGAAGCCCAGGTAGCCGAAGAAGCGCAGCGGCCGCTGGGTGAAGCGGGTCAGGAAGGTGATCGCCAGGATGTCCAGCAGCCGGCGCAGGTAGACGCCCACCCCGTAGAAGCCGAGCCGGCCCTTCTCCTCGCGGTGGCGGACCTTGACCTCCACCACCTTGAAGCCCTGCCGCCGCGCCAGCACCGGCAGGAAGCGGTAGAGCTCGCCGTACACCGCGACCTCCTCCAGCACCTGGCGGGTGAAGCCGCGGGTGCCGGAGTTCAGGTCGTGGAACGGGATGCCCATGATCAGGCGCAGCACCCAGTTGAACAGCCGCGACTGCAGCTGGTTGAGCCATGGATCGACGCGCCAGCAGCGCCAGGTCGCCACGCAGTCGGCGCCCGCCTCCAGCGCCGCCACCACCTTGGTGACGTCCTGCGGCTCCATCTGCAGGTAGGGCGGCACGTTGACGATGAACTGCCCGGACGCCCTGGCGACGCCGGCCGACAGCGCGATCGACTCGCCGAGGCCGCCGCCCTGCAGCTGCACGATGTGCACCGGACAGCCGCAGTCCAGGGCGCGGATCTCCTGCTCGAGGGGCCCCGCCGGACCGTCCAACACGAACACCAGTTCGCAGCCGTAGCCGGCCTGCCGCAGGGCGCGGCTGACGCCCTCGGCCACCGGCGCCGGATGCGCCTCGGGCCCGCCGATCGCCACCACCACCGAGACCAGGGGCATCTGGCTCACCGGCTGGCCTCCCGCGCCGTCACCGAGATGCGCTGGCGGAAGAAGCGCGAGACCTTGATCTGCAGTTCGGCCAGGAAGCCGAGCAGGAAGACGTTGGCCGCCACCAGCCAGGCCACCGAGGCCGCCGCCACCGCCGCCATGTCGTAGTGCTGGAACCAGATCCACTCGCCCTCGCGGGTGGTCTTCACCACGCCCAGCGCGAACAGGCAGGGCGCCACCACGAACAACGGCAGGGCCAGGATCGAGAACCAGCGGATCGGGTGGGCGGCGAACTGGATCAGCATCTTGATGACGATCAGATCGGCCAGCACGCGGAAGATGCGGCCGAGCCCGTACTTCGACTTGCCGTGGCGGCGGGCGTGATGGCGCACCGGCAGCTCGGCGATCCGGGCGCCGATGCCCGCACCGAGCGCCGCCATGAAGCGATGCATGTCCGAGTAGAGGTGCAGGCTGCGCACCACCCAGCCGCGGTAG
>CAZMGG010000081.1:0-19161 GCA_964565715.1 uncultured candidatus Brocadiaceae bacterium
GACCTGTGAACGGTGGGCCGCCGGAGTCGGTGATCGAGGGGTATGCGCGTCAGTATCTGGAGGTGCTGGCTGCGTGGAAGGGTCGGGTGGGTCGGATGATGCCGCGCTTCCGTGAGCGGTTCGGCGATCTGCGCGAATCACGCAAACCGCGAGAGCAAGAGTCCTCGACCGCGCAGATGGCGGCTCAGCGGCAGAGGCGTTGGGCGGGCGCCTGACCGTCGCCGAGTGCTTGGACCGCCTGCGGGCCACGAGTAGGCTCTCGGCGTGAAGTTGCCCGGCGTGGAGCACGCGGTCATCGATGCGGCGAAGGTCCGCGACTACCTCCTCTCGCCGTCGCACCAAGTGGGCCGCTTCCAGGCGCAGTTCTTCTTCGCACTCGGATACTCCCAGGAGCGCTGGGAGACGCTGGCCGCGGATCTCCGCCGCCATGCTGCCGGAGGGACGGCGGTCGCGGGTGAGAAGTCGCCCTACGGCCAGAAGTTCGAAGTCCGTGGTAGACTCGTGGGGCCGAGCGGCCGTGCTGCCGAGATCATCTCGGTCTGGATCATCCTCCGCGGAGAGGACGCCCCCAGATTCGTTACCGCATTCCCTGGCCAAGTCATGCGATTCAAGCAACTCGATACCGTAGTGCTCGACCGGGACCTTCCCGAGCACGGGCTGCGCCGAGGTGATCTTGGAGCAGTTGTCGAGGTCTACGCACCCGACGGACTGGACGTTGAGTTCGTCACCGCCTCAGGCAAGACCGAGGCGCTCGTGACGCTCAAGGCCAAAGACGTACGCGCCGTCGAAGACCGCGATCTGATCTCGGTTCGCCCGTTCGACCGGTCAGCGTAGTAGGATCGCCGCCCAGCCAGCCGCCGCAGCCGGCGGGCCGCGCGAGGACGCATCCACGAGACCAAGGCACTCGGGCGCGGCCCGCGGCTGAGCGGCAACCCGTTGGGCCGGCTACCTGCCCCGTGCTTGATGGTCCATATCGCACCGAGTGCCGACGCTATCCCTATGAGGCCTGAGATGGTTCAGCACATCGGTCTCCAGTGTGAAGATGAACGCGGTCAGGTGCTGGCGCGCTACGATCGCGAGGGGGTCCCGGTGGAGATCGTGCATCATGCGTCAAGCCGCTCAGCGTGCCTCCGGTTCATCGATCCCTACGGCGACACGGTGCTCAACCAGTTGCAGTTGCCGGTGCTGATCGCGGAGCTGGAGGAAATGGCCCGCCGCCCCTTGAGCGCAGAGCTTGGTGGCCGACTGAGCAAGGTGGTCGCGTTCCTGACATCGTGCAAGGGCGTTCACCAGCACGTGAGGTTCATGGGCGACTGATCGACGACGAGTAGGCCGACCCTGCCGCTGCGCCAGACCCCACGACGGGGCCGCCGGCGCAGCCCGACATCATTCGCATCAGCCCGACACAGGAGTTCGCACATGGGAGCATGGGGTCTCGGTCCGTTCGACAACGACGACGCTGGTGACTGGGCCTGGGGGCTGGAGGAGTCGGACGGCTTCTCGGCCGTGCAGGACGCCCTCCAGGCGGTGGTCGGCGGCGACGACTACCTCGAAGCTCCCACATGCTCCGAGGCCATCGCTGCCGCAGAGACCGTCGCAGCGTGCCTCGGGCGGCCCGTGGATGGGTTGCCGGATGAGGTGCGCACCTGGGTCGGAGAGCATCCGGTGGTCCCACGGGACATCATCGACCTGGCAAGGCGGGCGGTCACTGCGATCGAGGCCAGGTCGGAGTTGCGGGAGCTCTGGGAGGAGACCGAACACTTCGACGACTGGCGCAAGTCGATGAGCGACCTCGCAGCGAGACTCCGCGGCTGACCCGACGCCGGAGCGACCCTCAGCGGCTTCGACCAAGCTGCCTGCACCTCAAGGCCACAGGCACTTCGATTGGCCGGTCCGCGACCCGTCGTGGCCCGACAGCGACCCGATCCGCTTCGTCCGGTCGTTGATGGCCGACGAGACCCTGATCGAGGACTGGACCCTCGATGGCCGCTGGTCCCGCTCCAGCGTGCTGGCCGCCACCGAGGAACCCGACCTCTCAGGCCTGCGGAAGGGCCACGTCGTCTTCATCAGGTCCTGGTCGGGCGCCCGCGACCGCACGTTCCGCGGCGGCTAGACTTCGGCGGCGCGGAGGCGGCAAGAAGAGCCCGCACGGTCGTGGACCGCGACCGGTCGCCGGGGTGTGATGGGCCTTCACGCTGACCCGCAAGGCCATGCTGCCACTGCGATCCTGTCTCCCCCGGCTGTGGCTGACGGCCTGCCAGGGCGCCGCACCGGAACCGCCGGCGCCGTGGCAGGTCACCGACCCCGTGCCGCTCCTGGAGGCGCGCCTGCGGGAGCCGGTGGCGGGTCTCCACCCCTGGACGAGCGATGCAGGCCGCTTCGAGTATCGCGCTCCCGCCGACGCGCCGCGCGACCCACTGTTCGCCTCGGACGAACTCGCCACCGCGGCCGCGCGCCACTGGATGACCCGCGCGTTCGGCATGACCGCCGACGAGTTCGAGGTCGCCTCCATCGATCACGGCGGCACGAACGATCCGAAGGCGCCGCCGGGACCCGCCGAGATCATCGTCCTGCGGCAGCGCCACCGGGGAATCGCCACCGAAGGCGTCGCCATCGTCTGGCTCGACGGCGGGACGATCACCAGCGCCCATGCCCATCTGCAGACCTACCAGGCGCGGGAAGGCACGGCGAAGGTGTGCGTGACACAGGCGGCCGCGCTGGCCGCCTGGCGTGAGGAGCTCCAGAAGCGCGGCGCCGACGCCGCGGCGCTGGCCCGCTACGACGCCGAGGCCAGGCCGTTCCTCTGCTACCTCACCACGCCGTCCGGGCCGGACGGGACCGTGACCCCGACCTGGGTGATCCGCGACGGCGAGCCCTACATGGTGGACGGCCACACCGGCCGGACCTGGTGGAACGACTGATCTCCAGGCTGACGACATCCGACCGCGAACGACGAGCAGTTCCCCATGGTCTGCAACCTCCTGATGTTCGTCTGCGGCGTGATGCTGCTGATCTGGTGGGTGAAGTCGCGTGCCGAGCAGGCGGCCCTGGCGATCATCCTCGCCGGCGCGATGGTCGGCAGTTGCGTGCTGCAGGCGCGCCGGCGGAACGAGGACCAGGCCACGGGGCAAGGCGCTTGATGCCCGACCCCTCCCCAGCAGCAAGGACTGCCGCGGAACTGGTCGGCGTCGATGTCGAGTGGGTGGCGGTCGACCGGGCCGGACGCATCGGCATCTTCACCACCGGGGGCCACGGGCCGATCCCGGACAAGCACCTCGCCGACTGGCCGCGACACCGGGCGCTGGTCGCGGCCCTGCTGGCGCTGCCGTTCACCAGCGAATGCCGGCTGCGCGCCCGCGTGCCTCGCCCCGACGACTTCGTCGCCTGCGTGCGCCGCGGCCTGTTCGCGTTCGACTGGTGCCCTTCCTGGTGGCCCCGCCGCTACCGCTATCGCCTGCAGGCCCGTCCGATGTCGCCGCTGCGCGCCGATCAGGAACGCGTCCCCGCCGCCTTGCGCGCGGCGCTGCAGGACTGCGCCAGCACCGCGCTCGACTTCGGGCGCCGCACGCAGGACATCCTGGCGGCGTTCGCGCCCGGCGCCGGCAGCCCAAGGCGATCCTGACGCAACGCGGGGCCGGAAGGGGGTTGTTCCCGTCGCGAGCAGCGCGGATCCTGCGCCATCCCCGACGCCGCGAGGAAGCCCACGATGCTGTCGACCCTCCTGATCGCCGTCTGCCTCTGCCAGGATCCCGCGCCGCCCGGCGCCACCATCGAAGGCCGCGTGCTCGACGCCCGGGGCGAGCCGATCCCGGTGGCGCAGGTCTGGGTCACCTCATCGCCCGGACCCGACGTCCTGGCCCGCACGGTGGCCGACGGCGAGGGCTGCTTCCGGCTCGGCCGCGTGCCGGCCCGTTCCGCGTGGACCGTGCACGCCAGCGCGCCGGGGCGGATCACCGACACGGCCTACGTGTCTCCCGACGGCCCGACCGCGACCCTGCGCCTCTACGACGCGGGCACCATCCGCGGCACCTTCGTGGATCGGGCCGGCCAGCCGATCGCCGGCGCCCAGGTGGTCGCGGCGTTCGACCTGGCGCGGATCATGTTCTCGGCGAAGGTGGAGGCGATCACCGACGAGAACGGGGCCTTCACGCTGGCCGGCGTGCCGCTCGGCGTGATCGACGTGCGCGCCTGCAAAGCCGGCGCTGGCTTCGGCGCCGAGCAGGTGCATCTGCGCGACGCGGCCGCGGTGAAGCTGCAGGTGGGGACCGATGCCAGCACGACCCTGCGGGTCGTCATCACCGGCCTGCCGGCCGACGCCGAGCGGCCGCGGGTCAGCCTGCTGCCCTATACGAACGGCAGCCTGCAGACGCTGCCGCGGGGCATGGTGGGCGGCACGATCGGGGCCGATGGCTCGCTGGTGTTCGAGGGCCTGCCGGACTGGGAGTATCTGGTGCGGCCGTCGAGCCCCGGCTTCACGTTCGCGCCGCGGGACATGCGGGTGAAGGAGAAGGACAGCCATGACATCGCCTTCACCGCGCACGCGCTCGGCACCATGCCGTGGAGCGGCCGCTGCGTCGACGCCGAGGGCCAGCCGGTGGCCGGCCTGCGGCTGGCCATCCGCGAGACCAGCGAACGGCAGCGGGCCGAGGCGGTGACCGGCGCCGACGGCAGATTCACCCTGCAGAGCCACCTGGCGCCGGGCACGAAGTGCAGCCTCTACTCGCTCGACCCGGCCTGGTGCATGGACCAGGCCAAGACCGAGGGGATGTACGGGGGCTGGGACCTGCGCTACCTGAACCGCCACGAAGCGGTTGTGGCGCCGGACCAGCCGCTGGAACTCAGGGTGGCGCCGGCCACGGTGGTGACCGGCCGCGTGGTGCGGGACGATGGCCGGCCGGTGCCGTTCGCACGCATCGAACTGGAACACGCGAGGGGGAACCGCATGCCCTGGTGGATGGCGTTCGCGAGTGCGACCACGGACCGCGAGGGCCGCTTCGCGTTGCGCGGCCTGCACGGCACACCGGACCCGGTGCGGGTCAAGGTCGAGGACAGCAGCGGCGCGGCCGAAGGGGAGCCGTTCCAACTCGGCATGGGAGAGCAGATCGAGCTGCCGCCACTCAAGCTGGCGCCGGCCGGCTCGATCGGCGGGATCGTCCGCGATGCGCAGGGCGGTCCGGTGCCCGGCGCGCGGGTGTGGCTGCGGACGTGGGACTTCGTCACGAAGCAGCAGAAGGACGGCGGCGTGACGGAGGTGGTGACCGATCGGGAGGGGAGGTACCGGTTCGTGGGTGTCGGGGCTGGTGGGTACTACTTGCAGGTGACGCTGCGCGAGGAGCACCCGATGACGCAGGCGGTGGAGCCATTCGAACTGCCGGCCGGCGAGATGCGGACGTTCGACCTGTCGATCGACCTGTGAACGGTGGGCCGCCGGAGTCGGTGATCGAGGGGTATGCGCGTCAGTACTCCTGGCGGCGCTGGTCGGAGGTGTACGGGCATCTGGGGGATCTGCGGGGCGCCGAGGTGGCGGATCTGGGCTGCGGGATCGGCGACCAGGCGCGTGACCTGTCGGAGCTCGGCGCCAGGGTGCTGGGCGTCGACGGCAACGCTGGGTTCATCGCGCATGCGGCGGCGCGCGGGATCCCGCAGGCGCGATTCGTGTGCGGCGGCATCGGCGATGTCGGTGGGGTCCAGGGGCTGTTCGATGGGGTGTGGGCAAGCTTCGTGGTGGCGTACTTTCCGCGGTGTGAGGATCTGCTGGGGGTCGTCGAGGGGGTGCTGGCGCCGGGGGGATGGCTGGCGCTGACCGAGGTGGATGAGTTGTTCGGGCACCGGCCGCTGCTGCGGCGTTGGGTGTCGCTGGCGGAGAGGTATGCGGAGCAGTCGGCGAGCGAGGGGGTGTACCGGTTCCGGTCGCGTGAGCTGGTGGTGGAGGCGCTCCGGCGTCGTGGGTGGGGGATCGAGGTGGACCGGGTGCTGGACGACGACGAGTTCTCGTTTGCGGGGCCGGCGGGTCCGGAGGTGCTGGCTGCGTGGAAGGGTCGGGTGGGTCGGATGATGCCGCGCTTCCGCGAGCGGTTCGGCGCCGAGGCGGACGGGTTCGACGCGGCATTGCTGGAGTGTCTGTCCAAGCCGGGGCACGTGTCACTGTCCCGGGTCTGGTTCATCCTGGCGCGGGCGCCGGGTGGTGAGGGTGGGTCTGGAGGTGCCGGAGTCGCGGGGTTTCGGCGCCCGGCCGGGTGAAATCGGTGTCTGCCCCGGCCTGCGCACGGCGCCGGCACTCTGCCGGCCACCAAAGTCCAAGGATCGGCCGGTCCGTCGGTCTCAATTCGCTCGCAAGACAGGCCGTGCCGCCAGCTTGTGGTAGCTCGCGCGCGCCGGGGCGCAGGGCATTTGCTCGCTATTAGGACGCAGCGTGGCTGGGTTGGCTGGCGGCGTGACACGGTGAGGCACTGCAACAAGGCTCTTGCCACTCCCCTGCCGCCTCGCTAGCTTCCGCCGCCATGCGGGAAGCGCCTACCTCGCCCGTAGCCGCAGTGTGCAGCGCACCCGTCGTGCGCGAAGATCTGGCGGACTGCGCCTCGCAGCCCGGCCAGCGCCGCCTGCTCGATCACCTGCACGTCCCGACGCGGCTGGAGCACCTCAGCCGTCACGCCGCCGTGGCCTCCGCGCGGCTCCGCGACCCTTGTCAACAGCCACCAACGGCCACCGGCAAGGCCGCCCTGGTGCGGGCGCCCTGGCATCCGCTGTCGTCGGCGCTGCTAGCGAACGATGAGGTGGTCAGCCGGCCGGGGGTCGGCCAGCGCGGGACGCGGAGCCAGCGGATGACGGGGCGTTCGCCAGACCTGCCTAACATCGGGTTGGCGCCTGAGTCCGTAGACGCAACAGAGCGCTGCGCCCGCACTTGCGTCGATTGTCTATGCGTGACACTGAGCGTTAGGCTGCGGTCGGCGCAGTCTCCGCATGGTTACGTAGTTCTGTCGAAGACTTGTTAGACGCCGGAAGGAGAGAGGCTACTGTATGCCATTCAATACCGCCGTGTTCTATGACATAGAGAATCTCCTGAAGGGCTATGCATTCTCTGCGCAGATGCTATCCAACCTGTCCCTCAGGGAGATACTCGACTCAGCGGCCAAGACCGGTCGTCTATCCGCGATTGCAGTCCAACGTGCCTACGCAAACTGGAGCGATCCGCGACTGGGCGTCATGCGCGGAGAAATCAACGAGCTGGGGATCGAACCTGTACAGGTCTTTGGGTTTTCCAGGGATCAGAAGAAGAATGCTGCTGACATTCAACTGGCCATTGACGCGATTGACCTAGCGCATGTCCGGCCCTCTATCGAGGTGTTCGTCATCGTCTCTGGTGACGGCGGTTTTGCGTCCCTTGCGAAGAAACTGCACGAGTACGGTAAGACCGTCGTCGGCTGCGCCTATCCCAGCGCTGCGAACCGTGTCTTCCAGGCCGTCTGCGACGAATTCGTGTCGATCCCCGACCCTGAGGGTACGCGGGGACAGACGCCCACCGCTGAACGATCTGCCGAAGGACCCCAAATCACAACGCCGCTTGTCCTCCGCATGGCGCGGACCGTCAAGCGCGCTGCCTCAAACGAGCGAGAGGTTGTCGTCGCCAAGGCGAAGGACGTGCTCCGGTGGATCGAACACGACGCACTGAGCCGTTCCGACCTGGGTGACCGAGGTCTCCATCTGTCAGTCGTCGGTCAGGCTATTCGGCATGCGGTACCCGACTTCGAGCCGGGCGGCGTCGGCTTCGCGAAGTTCGTCGCGTTTCTGCAGTATGCATGCGCTGGTACCGGACTTCAGGTCGTTCGGCTTTCCGATGGTTCTGTTACGCTCGCACGCCGGTCGAACACCCGGCGCGGGGCCGAGGCCCTACCGGATCTCGGTCCGGAGTATCTCCACTCCGCCGAGAACTACCGGTCAGTACTTCGCACTGGCTTTCCAATCTTCCGGTTGCCGGACGCACAATCCCTTCATGAGGTTGCGGCCTGGATTGCTGAGAATCCGCCGCGCGATACAGACTTGGGGACTGCCATCGAGGCCGTATCCAACGCCCTTAGTGGAGTTGTGTCGGCAGAGGCCGTGAAACGAGCCCTGCTCTGCTTCGTTTCCGCCGGGATACTCGACCGCCAGCCCGAGGGGGCACCTCTCGGGGAACAGAAGCTAACGCTCAAAGCGGGTCTGCCAGGCAGCCAGGAGATTCTGGACGCGTTGAAGCAAGCGGCGAGGAAGAAACTGCAAAACGCCGTAAGTGAGGTGAGGGACGAGCATTTCGATGAGGTGCTGTCAACCGGCGCCTAACAACAGCATGCAGCGGACGGCGCTGCGCGCCGCCGTTGATGCTGAGCGTTGGGCCGTTTGCCCCCGGGTAGGTGGCAATGTTTCAGACCTTCTCAGAAACGCCTGAAGTTCAGCACTGGCAGTGGGACCTCGCAGCGCGCATGCGCAGCGGGATCGAGCGCGTGTACGCTTCGCGGCCTGACGAGGTCGAATGCGTCCGGGCTGTGGTCCAGGCGATTGACGGGACCCCAGAGATCGTGGTCAAGGCGAACAGACGAGGCTCGTTCAAGCTGAGCGTAGAGGCAGCGTTTCTGCATGGTGCGCGATCGCAGGTTCGATTCCAAGTCGGTGGCGCCAGCCATCACAGAGAGCTCGCAGACCTCCTCGTGCTCGCGGGGTATGTGAACGATGGGAGCCTCGCTTGCCAGAGAGCCTGCTTGGTCCAGGCCAAGCGCTCTGGTCCGAGTGGGAATCAGGCCGCGTCGAGATACGGCGTCGATCCATGGCAACTCGCCTTGTTGGCCAGCTTCCCACCGTTCGAGGGAATTAGCATTAGCGGCGTCTTCGCGGGGCTCACCGTGCACATGCGCAATACCTCCGGAATGCTGGGCGCCTATGGCCTTCTATCACCACCAGGAGAAGTTGTCGTTGTCAGTGCGCGCGTGCTCAACCAGATGCTGGGTGGTCGCAAGTCGATCACATCGAAAGAGCTGGTTCCAGCCATCCTAAGCGAGAGTGCAGCGGCTCGCAGCGCCGGGAGGGTCCCAGAGGAGCGTTGGTGGTTCGATCCCAAGCATTGCCCGTACTGCCACGAGCTGGCCATGCACATTCACCCACGGCATTGGCATCGCCACCATCATCAGCACAACCCATTTGGACCGAGTCCGGTGGACAATGCCCCAGCTCAGAGTGCGACCACTTGCATCGGGCTCGACGAGTTCGTTCAAAGCTGGACTGGCCTGCGGCTCGGTGAGGTCTGGCACGCTGCGAGTGGCGCGCGTTCGGACCGGATTCTGAGGACTTCCGTGCAGGCAGCTGTCCGTAGAGTTGGGTCGGCAACTGGCAAGCTCGCTGATGTCATGGAATTGCTGGACCGCGCCGGCGGTGATGACAACCTCCGAATCGGCCATGATGGCCCGGAGGAGGATTGGGGCGGGCTTGCTGTGGTTTCGGTAGTCGGTAGGGTGAACCGTGGCGAAGGTTAGTATGCTCCCGGCCCAACAAGACCATGCAGCCGCGAGCGCCGCAGCGGCGCTCGCGGCTGATGGTCAAAGACGTTATGCCGACCGAATGCAAGGAGTGATGCCGATGTCCTACGCCGCGTCTCCGGATCGGGGTCTTCAGGAAGTCGTGTGGGTTGCCCAGGAGCGCCCGGTCGATGGTCGTTCGCACCCCGCGGGGACCGCTCTCGGGGGAACCCCACCTTCGGGTTCCCCCTGCCGCTGGGGCACCCCCCTCCTCTTCCCTTTTCCCGAAGACTCTCTACTTGGCCGTTTCGGCCCGTTCTCGGGGTTTCCCGGGGATGTGGCACAGGCACCCCTCGCGGCAGAGTCCTTCGAGGCGGCGCCAGCCTCGGGGGCCTGGGAGGATCGCCGACGGGCGGCCGGGGCCCCCGCTTCTACCCACACCAAAGCCTGAAGCGCCCCGGATCGTCTCGATCGCGAGACCGTCCTGGCGTTCTTCTGGAGGTTCTCCGTGTTCGAGTGCGCGCTCAAGCGTGAGGGGTTCCTGCGCGAGGGTCGCAACCAAGCGGCCGAACCCGACTGGGACACATTCGGACAGAAGGTTGGAGACCGCTTCGGCGAGGTAGATGACGGCGAGTTCCGAGATGCAGTGCGCATTCTGACTGACGCCGGCCCGCGCCGACAGGTAGTGCGTGGCGGTCACTTGGCTTGGGAGTCGGTCCAGCGCAGGGAGGAGGACTCTGATGGGCAGTTCGTGCTCCGGCTCCTCAGGACGGCGAGAAACAACCTCTTTCATGGTGGAAAGTACCCTGATGGTCCGATTGAAGAGGTTGCTCGCGACAAGCGCATCCTGCAAGCAGCGATCACAGTGCTCGAAGGCTGCTACAAGTTGCACCCGGGCCTTGCTCGTTGGCGCGAGGAGGCGGCATAACAAGCCGCAGGAGCTGCCGAGCCGCGATCAACGCAACCGCGAGAGTAAGAGCCCTCGCACGCGGCTCGCGGCTCAGCGGTAAAGACGTTGGGCTGACCATGAGCCGGGATCCTCTGCGCGCGGCCAAGAGGGGGACCATTGCCGATGCCAACATTCAGCGTGCAGCACGTCGCGCAGGAATCGAGGGACCTCCCTTCGACCAATACAGTAGTCTTTCTCGTCGCCTGTCGGACCTCATGCGCGCGGATGGACTGCCGATCGTTCTCGAGCGCTTGGAGTTGTTGCTCGACCGTGTTCGGGATCGCCCATTGCCAGGTGGCTTCTGGAAAGACCTGATGCGAGCCTCAGAGGTGCTGGGGCTTCAGGGTCGGCTGGCCCTCTTCACCGCTCGATTCCAGCAGGCCCTTCAGGCTGCTGCTTCTCGTTCTCCGGGCCGCAGTTCATGATACCGTGGCAGCCCAACAAGGCCATGCAGACCGACGAGCGCCGCAGCGGCGCTCGCGGCTGATGGCCAAAGACGTTGGCCACCCAGAGACCCTGCTGATCAGTTGACTAATCTACACCGTCCTCCGAGGAGACAAGCTCATGCCGAACAGCAAGAAGCCCAGAACCAAGCAGTCGGCTCTCGACCGTCCGCGTGGCGCAGATGCCGGCGCAGCAGGAAGACGACACGACCCCTTCCCCCTGAGTCAATCGCGCAAGCCCTGCTCATCAAGAGGCAGGAGGCAGCAGAAGCCAAGCGCGCGAGTCGTTCTGCAGCTGATCCGCAATCGGATCATCGACTACCTGGAGTCGTTCGATGCTCTCACTGAGCGGTTGGGGCCCTTCGAGACCATCAACTGGTGGGAGGACTGGGTGGATGAGCGCCGGATGGCGGGCTACGTCGAGCCCGTGTTCACCGCGGACGAACACAAGGCGATCTCGGCGTTCCACGCGACCTGGGATTCGGTCGCCGACGCGTTGCCGGACGCAGAGCCCGACCGGCACGCGCTGACGACGTCCCCGGACTGGCAGCGGCTGCGCACCGCGGCTGCCACAACCCTCGAAGTGTTCCGCCGGCGCGGCAGGCTTCCTGAAGATCGGGAGATCGGCGACGAGTAGGCTGACCGACCCTGCCGGTGCGCCAGACCCGACGACGGTGCCGCCGGCGCAGCCCATCAACCAGACACAGGAGTTCGCACATGGGAGCATGGGGTCTCGGTCCGTTCGACAACGACGACGCTGGTGACTGGGCCTGGGGGCTGGAGGAGTCGGACGGCTTCTCGGCCGTGCAGGACGCCCTCCAGGCGGTGGTCGGCGGCGACGACTACCTCGAAGCTCCCACATGCTCCGAGGCCATCGCTGCCGCAGAGACCGTCGCAGCGTGCCTCGGGCGGCCCGTGGATGGGTTGCCGGATGAGGTGCGCACCTGGGTCGGAGAGCATCCGGTGGTCCCACGGGACATCATCGACCTGGCCAAGCAGGCGGTCACTGCGATCGAGGCCAAGTCGGAGCTGCGGGAACTCTGGGAGGAGACCGAACACTTCGACGATTGGCGCAAGTCGATGAGCGACCTCGCAGCGAGGCTCCGCGGCTGACCTGACGCCGGAGCGGCCCTCAACGCCTCGGACCAGGCTGCTTGCACATCGACGCCGAGCCCATGACCGGGCCCCTCGTCACTTCGGCGCCGGCAGCCGCGCCCGCAGCGCCGCCGGCAGGGCCGTTCCCACGTTGCCGGTGTTCCGCGGATTGTGCCGCAGCATGTACCATCCCTCACCCGTCCCCGCGAACCCGCTGACGCACACCGCCAGCCCGAAGCGCCCCTTCTCCATGGCGTTGCCGATCACGTAGAACGCGTCCAGCCGGCCGTCCCCATCCAGATCCGCCAGCAGCGGGCCGTTGGCGCACGACATGACCGGCTTCTTGGTGAGATCACGCGCCCGCAACTCCCACAGCAGCTCCCCGTCGCGGCCGCGCAGCACCCCGAACCACCCGTCTGCCCGCAGCAGCGCCACGTCCACCCCGCCGTCCCCGTCCAGATCCGCCAACGACGGACCCCTGTCCGCCGCCAGCCAGCTCCCCTTCGGCGCCACCTCCACGCTGTACCTCACCTTCCCATCCCGCTCGATCACCGTCAGCCTCTGGCTCGCCACCACCACCTCGGCCACCCCGTCCCCATCCACATCCCCGATCGCCGGCGGACCCATGAAGTACCGATCCCCCGGCTGCACCCGCCACACCTCACCCCCGTCCTTCGCCCGCAGACACCGCACGATCCCGTCATACGCGCACAGCACCAGCTCCGGCACCCCATCCCCATCCAGATCGCCCACCGCCGGGCCGTGGTAGATCCCCAGATCCAGCTGCCCGCCGACCGCCACCTGCACGTGCCACAGCTCGCTGCCGTCCTTGCCCGAACGCGCATACAGCCGGTTGTCGCCCTTGAACGTGCCCGCCACGAAGTCCAGCACCCCGTCCCCGTCGCAGTCCAGCACCACCGGACACGTCTGCACGAAGCCCTTGCCGACCTTCACATGCCGCAGCCCCTTGCCGTCGCTGCCGACCACGTGCAGCCGGTCCTGGAAACTGCCGAACACGATCTCGTCCCGCCCATCCCCGTCCAGATCCACCAGACACGGCGGCGAGTCGATGCAGTCGTGCTGCCCCGTCGGATACGTCCACCGCGTCTCGCCGGTACCCGCATCCAGCGCGTGCAGCTCGCAGCCGCTCGAGGTCGGCACCAGCAGCTCCAGCCTGCCGTCGCCGTCCAGGTCCGCGAAGCGGAACGACGCATCCAGACAACACGCGCCCTTGCCGTCGCCGAAGTCGCGCGCCCAGACCGGCTCGCCGTCGTGGCCGCGCAGCACCAGCGCGCGGCTGTCGCCGAAGTAGGTGCCGAACGCCAGCTCCAGCCGGCCGTCGCCGTCCACGTCGGCCGCGCAGGCGCCGCCGAACGACGGCGCACCCAACTCGCGCGTCCACAGCACCTTCAGCTCCGGACGCGGCTTGCTGGTCGCGGGCGCGGCCGTCGCCGGCGGATCCTGGGCGGCCACGGCGGCACAGAACACCACGAACGCGAGAGTGCGCATCACCGCATGGTAGCCGTCCCGCTGGTTCGCTGGCCGTCGCCGTGCCGTTCCAGGCCGTGCGCCACCGCGAGCCGCCGGCGCCGGTCGTGCCCTCTGGATCCAGCCGTGCGGTGGCGCGCGCTGCCCGGCATTGACGGTCGTGGCCATGCCGGTGACCATCGAGCGCCGATCTTCCGCGACCCCAGCCCCAAGCAACCCCCACCGAGGACGGCGCCCACGGCGTCGGCGACGATCATGACCACCACCCGACACCCGTTCGCCGCCGCCGTCGTCCTGGCGCTGGCGTTCACCGCGACCGGCCGCGCGCAGACCAGCGAGCTGTTCCTGATGGCCGGCGACCAGTCGACCTTCCACGTCATCCAGGGCGGCGTGCGTCTGCGGTCCTGGTCGGTGGCGCCCGGCTCGGCCCAGTACCAGTACCCCATCGCCGTGACCAACGTCATCCGCACGACCGGCGCCAACGTCAACGAGATCGGCGCCCAGTACGACCTCAACGGCAACGACCTGACCCTGCGCTTTCCCCACCCCGCCGGCACCGCGCGCTGCTGGGACGGCACCACCGACGGCGTCAACAACTACGCCATCGACGGCGCCGGCGCGATCTTCCGCTTCCAGTCGGACTGGACCAATCCCGTGCAGCTGTTCTCGGTCAGCAGCTTCGGCGGCATCGCCTACGACGGGACCACCAACTCGCTCTGGGTGTCGCTGTGGACCGGCAACACGATCACCAACTACACCATGACCGGCACGGTGATCAGCTCCTTCAACGCCGGCCACCAGCGCAACATGGCGCTGGCGCTCGACCCCGCCGACGGCACCCTGTGGCTGCACGACCGCAACGCGACGGGCACCTACGAGCAGTGGAGCCGGACCGGCACGCTGCTGTCGCGCATCGCCGTGCCCGGCATGGCCGGGCAGAACTGTCTCGGCGGCGAGTTCGCGCTCGGCGGCTTCGCCGTGTGCAGCTTCCGGAACGGGACGGGGATCAATCCGGCCGACTACGCCTGCGTCACGCGGCCGGTGCTGGGGACCGCCTGGACGACGTCGTTCAACCCGAATGCGAACACGGCGCTGACCAGCCTGGCGATGGGGACCGGCGGGCCGACGACCGGGCCGATCATGTTCGGCGGCGAGGTGCTGGTCGCGCTCACGGCCGGTCCGCTGCTGCTGTTCGGGTCGGGCAACCTGTCGGTGGCCATTCCCAACAACCAGGTGCTGAGCGGTCTCCGGCTCTCGACCCAGGGCGTGCGGCTCGACATCCTGGCCAGCGGCCTGCAGCCCGTGCTGCTGAACGCGCAGGACATCCAGCTCGGGCTCTGAGGCGGGCCGGCGCGGCCTGGGGCGCCTACCGGCCGTTGCCGTGCTGCTCCAGCAGCGCCCGCGCCTCCGCGAGCCGCCGGCGCAGGTCCTCGCCCTGCAGGGCCTTCTGGATGCGGGCGCGCTGCGCACGGGTGGGTCGGCCCGGTTCGACCTGCTCCTCGCCGAGCACGCCGAGCGGCACCTCCTCCATGCGCCAGCGGTCGCTGCGCTGGGTGGCGAACGGCAGGTCGTTGTGGTCGGCGGACTGCAGGTTGCCCATCGGATTGCGCGCCCAGGCGTAGCGGAAGTGCACCGGGGCCGGCACCAGGGAGCTGGAGAGCACCAGCACGCGGCGGTTCTTCTGCGGCCGGTCGTTGCGGTCGTTCACCTCCAGCCACTGCGCCAGGGCCGGCTGGAAGCGCCGGTCCTCGCCGGCGATCGCGAACCCCTCGATGGCCGCATTGGTGTCGTCGGCGGCCACCTCGCGGTCGAAGTGCAGCACCAGCGTGCCGTCCTGGGCCTGCATCTTCGTGCAGACCGGCGGCCGCCAGCGGATCTCCTTGTCGAGCCCATACTGCGTGGCCAGCGCCCAGCGAGAGATCCGTTCGCCCACCGGGATCTTCTGCTGCGGGTGGTACCACGAGCGCCGCTGGTCGTAGCTGCACGCGTAGCCGACCGTGCGGTCGCCGGCCGCCACCAGTTCGAGGAACGTCTGGTACTGCGCCTCGCGGATGTAGACGCCGTCGTCGAGCATCGAGGCGACGAAGTTGTCGCGCGTCTGCCGCGCCGCGTCGGTGCACAGCCCGATGATGCCGAACGGCAGCGCCGGGTCGCCGAACGCCGCCCGCCAGGCGCCGATCATCGGCGCGAACACCTCGCGGTAGAACGCGCCGCAGGCCGAACCGCCGTTGGCGTTGTTGTAGCCCTGGTGCCAGATCGCGCCCTTGATGGCGAGCCCCGCGAGCGGCGCGATCATGCCGTTGTAGCAGGTGCCCGGCCGGTTCGTGTCCCACGCCGGGCCCGGCCGCAGGTCGGTGGGTTGCTGCCAGTCGGCCGGGATCGCCTCGCCGCGCTCCTGCCGGTGCCGCACCCGGGCTGTGTGGTCGCGTTGCCGCTGCGCCAGGTCCTGTGCCGCGTCCCACGTCGCCACGCGCTGGTCCCAGTCGGCCAGCAGGGCCCGGACCTCGGGCCCGTCGATGCCGCGCAGCACCGGCTCGGGCGTCCAGGTCTCCACCGTGGTGCCGCCGCGCGAGGCGTCGATCACGCCGATCGGGATCCGGCTCGCCAGGTGGATGCGGCGCGCGAAGACATAGCCGATCGCCGAGAATTCGCGCACGCTGGCCGGACTGCACACCTCCCAGTCGCCCTTGCGGAAGTGGCGCCCGAACCAGTCGCTCCATTCATGGAGGCGCGGGAAGCCGTGGCGCACGTCGGGTCCCTGGGGCGCGGGCACGGTCAGCAGGCGGATCTGCGGCAGGTTGGCCGAGACGATCTCGAGCCAGCCGTTGTCCACGCTCTCCAGCGGGAACTCCATGTTGCTCTGGCCGCCCAGCAGCCAGACGTCGCCGACCAGCACGTTCTCGAGCGTCAGCGTGCGGTCCTTGCCTGCGACCGTCAGCACGCGCGGCTCGGCGCTGGCCTGGCGCGCCGCCAGGGTCACCGACCAGGCGCGGTCGGCGGAGGCGGTCGCTGCCTGCTGTTCACCGTCGAAGGTCACCTGCACGCGCTCCCCCGGCGCCGCGTGGCCCCACACCCGGATCGGCTTGTCCCGCTGCAGCACCATGTTGGTCTGGAACAGGTTGTGGACGCACAGACCCTCGCCGATGGCGGGCACGTCGATGACGTCGGACCGGGGCATGTCCTGCTGGGCGAGGACGGCGCCCGGCAGGAGGAACGCGAGGGCGAGGCGGAGGATGGTGGGGGCGAGGGTCATGGTCGGGCTCGGGTGGACGCTGCGGAGCTACTGGATCCGGATCAGCGCCGGCTTGTCGGTGGCCTGCTCGATCCTGCGCACTGCCTCGCGCACGGCGGTGGCCTTCGCCAGGCTCAGCTTCTTCGGGAAGTCCTGCTCCTCGCGCTCGAAGAAGTCGGCGATGCGCAGCAGCTCGGGAACGTGGACCTGCGCGTGCGCGCCGTAGCGCTGCAGGATGGCGAGCACCTCGGGCACCCGCTTCTCGCTGCCGTGCTGCTTCTGGTGCCGCAGGTAGTGCACGCAGGCGGCGAGACCTTCCTCGATGCGGTGGCTGGCCAGCAGCTCGAGGCCCGCCATCCGGATGCCGTCGGCGAACATGATGCCGCTCGGCGCCGACTCCACGGTCGCCGCCAGGATGTCGGGCAGCAGCGGCCGCAGTTCCTCCAGGGTCAGTTGCCCGTACACCGTTTCCAGCGCGCTGCGGGCCCGGCCGTCCTCGTTGCGCAACCCGGCGCGGATCGCGGCCCGCAACGCGTCGCGGTCGACGCCGTCCAGCGAGCGCCGCAGCAGGCCCTCGCGCCGGTCGAACAGCACGAAGCACAGATACCGCTGCTCCATGCCGCGCGGGTCCTCGGGGGTGCGGGCCAGCGTCGCCAGCAGCTCGGGCAACACCGGCATGCTGGCCTTGCCGATCCGGCCGAGCGCCTGCGCCGCCTTCACCCGCAGCCAGAGATCCGGGTGCTGCAGGCACTCGCGCAGGGCCGGAACGGCCGCGCCGGCGCGTTCGCCGAGCCGCGCCAGGGCCTGGCAGGCGCCGAGCCGCGCGTGCAGGTCGGGCTCGGCGAGCATCGCCACGAGATCGGGCACCACCGCCTCCCGTTCGCGGGTCAGCGCCAGTGCCGCCCGCTCGCGCACCACCGGCGACCAGCTGCGCAGCCGTTGCAGCAGCTCGGTCCGGTCGAGGGCCATGTAGGCGGCGACCCGGTCGCGGTTGTTCCAGCCGCGGCCGTCCTTGATCAGCGCCGCGGCGCTGGCTTCGTCGACCGGCATGGCGCTGCTCGGCCGGGCACCGGTGAGCCGGAGCTTCTGCAACGGCATCGCACAGGCCAGCAGGTAGGCGCCGGTCGCGTCCCAGCGCGCGTACTTGTCGTTCTTCTCCTCCGGCGGTCCCTGGTGGGCGAACGAGCCGTCCCAGCGCCGCGCCAGGTCGAAGTACCAGGCGCCGTACTCCTGCATCCAGGCGCCGGTGGCGCTGGGCCCCGAGCGCGCGATGCCGGGCATCGCCCACAGCAGGTTGAAGAAGTTGCCGGTATGGCCGGTGTCGCGTTCGGCGCCGTGCGAGGCCGTGCCCATCCGCGAGAAGAACGTCGCCGCCTCGCCGTCGCCGAGCAGGTCGAACAACACCGCCGCCATCCCGCACTTGCCGTTGTCCTCGTGCGCCTCGATCCACGGATCGTGATCGCCGTACGGGACCGCACCCTTGCCGACGTAGAAGCGCAGCAGGTTCTGGCTGCGCGTGATGGCGCGGTCCAGCGCCGGATCGTCGACGCCGGCCTCGCGCGCCAGCACCAGCGCGATGGTGAGCGGGATGCCCGGCGAGTTCATCATGCCGTAGCCGCCCAGCCGGCCGTCGGGCAGCGCGTAGCGGTGGCCCCAGGAACCGACCCGGCTCTGGCCGTGGGCGGCTTCCAGCGCGATGCGCTTCAGGCCCGGCAGGACGGAGCGGTCGCCGGTGGCCAGCACGTACTCGGCGAGCAGGATGCCGACGTAGCCGTTGTGCCAGGTCTCCAAGCCGTCGGCGGTGAACTGTGCCGCCCATCCGGCCTCGCGGCGGAGCAGGGGAAGGTGCTCCTGGTCGCCGCTGGCCAGCAGCGCCAGCGCGTTGAGGCTGCGCACGATCGGTTCGGCGCGGTAGGACTTCTGCGCCATGCGTGCGGCGAGCGCCTTGCAGCCCTGCTGCAGGATGCGCTGGGACTTGGGGCAGTCGAACGGCGCGGTCCTGCTGTAGGTGCCCAGCACGGGGAGCTGCACGGTGACGGTGCTGGTCTCGCCGGCGCGCCAGCGCAGCAGTTCGAGCCGGCCGTTGCCTTCCTCGGTCTCGGCGGCGGTCAGCGCCTGGCCCAGTTCGGTGCGCGGGTCGTGGGCGAAGCGTCTGCCGCCGGCACCCAGCAGCACGTCGCCGGGCGCGAGGATGGAATCGGCGGGGGAGCCCTTGGCGACCTCGGTGATCGCGATCTGCCGCGCCCGCGAGGTGACGAGCTTCTCGGAATGCATCCAACCGCGCGCGCCGGTGGCGCCGAGGTTCCAGTCGTGCTCGGCGTTGGCCGGGCGCTGGCCGCCGGCGGTCAGGTCTGGCGGCGCCGGCGGCGCCTGGGCGGTCGCGTTCTGGATGGCGGGCAGCAGCGCGAACAGGACGACGGTGGTGAGGAGGCGCGGAAGCGAGGCGGGCATGGGCGGTCACCATAGTCGACG
>CAZMGG010000081.1:19261-21243 GCA_964565715.1 uncultured candidatus Brocadiaceae bacterium
CGGTGGTGAGGAGGCGCGGAAGCGAGGCGGGCATGGGCGGTCACCATAGTCGACGATGACCGGCCGAAACCGCGAGCACTTGCCGTCGGGCGCCGTTGCCGCGTAGTCCTGGTCCGCCGGTGGGCGCTGGCGTTACCCTGCGCCAACCGAGCGCGAAGTACTGGTCTGATGTCGATCGTTCCCGTGGTCCGGTGCCGTTGCATGGACGCCTCCCTGGCGTTCTATGCCGGCATCCTCGATTTCACCTGTGTCGAGCGCGTCGGCCAGGGGGATCCGGCGTTCGGCGTCCTCGAGCGGGATGGCGCGCTGCTGTTCCTGTCGAGCCATGCCGGCGATGGGACGATCGGGCAGGCCATCGTCATCCGCGTCGCCGACGTCGATGCGGTGTTCGATGCCGTGCGCCGGCGTGGCCTGCGGACGCCGGGCGACCCGGCGGCGCCCCGGGAGGTGCATGAAGGGCCCCTCGACCAGAGCTGGGGGACGCGCGAGTTCTACGTGGACGATCCCGACGGCAACACGCTGCGCTTCGTGCAGGGCCTGTGAAGCCTGAGGTGGAACCCGGATTTGCGGCCACCGACAATCCCCGGCCATGCGGATCGAGTACCTGGAGATCGTCACTCCCGAGGTCGAGGCGACCTGCGCCCTCTACGAACGGTTGCACGGCGTGACCTTCGGCGCGGCGGTGGCGGCGCTGGGCAACGCGCGGACGGCAGCGCTGGCGTCGGGCGGGCGCATCGGCGTGCGCGCGCCGATGCATCCTTCCGAGGCGCCGGTGGTGCGGCCGTACCTGCTGGTGGACGACGTCGATGCCGCGACCGCGGCGGCTGTGGCGGCGGGCGCCGAAGTCGCGCACCCGCCGTTCGACCTGCCGGGCCAGGGCCGCTTCGCGATCCTGGTGAAGGGCGGAGTCCAGCACGGCCTCTGGCAGCGCCCGGGCGAACGCAGGGCACGGTGACGCCGATGGGCCTGGACTCGGTGGAGTTGATGATGGCGATCGAGGACGAGTTCGAACTGCGCATCCCCAACGCGGACGCCGCCGGCCTCGTCGTCCTGGGCGACATGCATGCCTATCTCGTCGGTGCGCTGCGGGCCCGCGGGCAGACGGTGGACCCCGACGACGTCTGGCGCCGCATGACTGCCATCCTCGTGACCCAGAATGGGGTGGATCCCGCCCGTATCACGCCGGCGACCAACTTCGTCGTGGACCTGGGCATCAACTGACGGAGTTCCCGATGGCAGCACCTGACCCCGACGATCTCGATCCCGACCGCGACGACCCGGATCCCGAGCCGCGGCCGCCCGACCCAGCGCGCGTCGCGGCCCGGGCGGCGGTCCTGGCCGCGGTCTCGTGCCGTGGACTGATCGAGCAGGATGCCGCGGAACCGCAGGCCGAGGAGTTCCGGCGCTCGGTGCGGGAATGGCTCGGCCGGATCGGCGCGGATGCCGAGGCGGAAGCGGCCGAACTGCGCATCCTCGACCTGCCCCTGGGCCAACTCACGTCCCGGGAGGCCATGGATGCCGGCTGGCGCTCCGAGGGCCTCGTGGTGCTGGCGTGGGCGCTCGGGCGCACCGCGCTGCCGGCGTTCTCGGCGATGTGCAACCCCAGCGACGTGGCCAACGCGCTGGGCTTCCTGCAGCCGCGCGAGGCGACCGTGCTGGCGGCGCCGACGTTGCGCGCGGTGGCCGAGATCGACGGCATGGAGCACCACTACCTGACGGTGCACTGGCGGATCCGCGAGTTCGGGCTGCGGCGGCGGGCGATCGACTTCGCCGCCTACATCGCGAAGTGCCAGTGGGGGCCGCTGTCGGCCGCCGGGCTCACGCTGGTGGACGGGGAACTCGCCATCGACGGCGTGGCCCTGCCGAACGTCGAGCCCGGGCGGTTGCAGGCGGTGCGCAGCATCGTCCAGGAACGCCATCAAGCGCTGAACTGGCTCGCCGGCTGGGAGCCGGTCTACAGTGCGGTGACCACCGACACCTGA
>CAZMGG010000081.1:21343-23206 GCA_964565715.1 uncultured candidatus Brocadiaceae bacterium
TCGACGTCGGCCAGATCCTGCTTGCGGCCAGCCAGCTTCTTGTTCTGGATGAGATGTTGGCGCGAGAGGACCGGTGCTGCGACCTGGCCGAACCTGGCCTGCTTCCGGTCCTGCCAGGCATCCTCGAAGGCGACCCCGTCGATCGCGTTGATCACGTCGATTCGGACCGGTGGGACGCCGATCTGGAAGATCAGCCCCGGCACCGTGAGGTCGGCGACGCTGAGGTCGTGCAAGGGTGCGCCGAACGCGACCAGTGCCTGCAGCACGCGGTTGGCGTTGTCGGTGCTGGGCCGCACCAGCACGTCGAGGTCCTTGGTTGCCCGGATCAGCCCGTGCGCCGCCAGCGCGTGGGCGCCGACCACCAGATACTCAACGGCGTGGGCGTTGAATGCGGACAACAGATCGCTGAAGTCGGAGTGCACTGGGGTCTTCGTGGTGCCAGGCGTAGCAGAGCCGGGTCAGCGTCCAGACGGCTTCGATGCGTTCGTCGACCGACATGCTGCGCCAATCCAGGTCGGGCGGCTCGGCTTCGCCAGGTCGGATGACCCGGGTGGTCATGCGGCGGTTGCGAGCCTCGCGTTCGGTCACGGGAGAATGCTAGCACAGGGCACGGCGGGCACCGCGACCCGATCCCGGCGGCTCACGCGCCGAACACCACAGCGCCGCGGGTGAAGCACTCCTCGGGCAGTCCCAGGCCGCGCTTCAGTTCGAGGTCGCGGGTGAACAGGTTGTCCTCGCCGCTGAGCCGGCCGAGCGTGCCGGGCCGCAGGCGGTTCCAGAACACCGCCGGGTTGCTGGGGAACGGCCAGTCGCTGGCGTGGATCGTGCGGGCCAGCACGGCCTCGTCCTGCAGCAGGCGCGGCAGGTTGCGCCAGCGGAAGGTCGACGCCAGCACGGCGGTGTCGCACCACAGCCGGTCGTAGCGGCGCACCAGGGTCTGCAGGGAGGGGAAGAAGTCGAGGCCGTCGAGGAACGAGCCGAAGCCGGCATGCGCCGCCACCACCGTGCAGCCCTCCTGCAGGGCCGGCTCGAGCCGGGCCGGGTCGCACACCTCGTAGCTGGTCACCGCCGAGGCGTGCTCGGTGCCGGTGTGCACCACCAGCACGAGGCCGAGTTCGGCGAGCTTCCGCCAGAACGGCCGGAACGCCGGGTCGGCCGGATCCACGTCCTGGGTCGGCGGATGCACCTTGATGGCGCGGGCGCCGAGCGCATGGCAGCGCACGGCCTCGTCGAGCGCGTCGCGCCGCTTCGGGTTGATCGACGCGCAGGGCAGCAGGCGGTCCGGGGCGCGGGCGCAGATCGCGAACAGCCAGTCGTTCGGCGTGTAGAAGTGCGTCGCCCGGCGATCGATGCGGCCTTGCCGGTCGCAGCGGCCGTCCTGGGCGAACAGCAGCGCCTGCCGCACCGGCGAGGCGCGGAGCTGGGCCAGCAGGCGCTCGACGAAGGTCTGGTCCATGCGGCCGTCCTCGCGCAGGTCCAGCAGGCGCAGGAAGAACCGGTAGTTGAGGTGCTGCCGCTGCGCGTCGGACAGGAAGCAGCCGCTGCCGCCGTCGCCGGTGCCGAACAGGTGCACGTGGGCGTCGAAGGCGCCGGGCGGCGCCGGCGCCTGTGGGCCGCTGCAGGCGGCGAACGGGAGCGCCAGGGCTCCGCGCAGGAAGTCGCGGCGGGCGAGGCTCATGGGTGGTGCTCCGCACGGCGCCAGCGTCCCAGGGTGGCATGGGCGAGGCACTGCAGCGTGAATCCCAGCAGCACGGTCATGAGGATCGGCAGCCACACCGCGCCGCCGTTCCAGAGCGCGAGCACCGCGACGGTGGCGAGCGTCGTCGGCAGGCCCAAGGTCAGCGGCAGCAGGAGCAGCCCGAC
>CAZMGG010000081.1:23306-25957 GCA_964565715.1 uncultured candidatus Brocadiaceae bacterium
CGTCGTTCCACCAGCAGTGTGGGCGCCTACGAGGCCAAGAACCAGTTCTCCGCGCTGCTCGAGCAGGTCGAGCAGGGCGGATCCTTCGTCATCACCCGGCACGGCCGGCCGGTGGCCAGGCTGGTGCCCTACCAGGATCCGGATCACCGCCAGAAGGTCGCGGCGGCGTTCGCGGTGTTCGACCGGATCGCGGGCAAGGCGCGGATGAGCACCGACGAGATCGTGGAGCTGATCCGCAAGGATCGGGAGCGTTGAGTCTGGTCCTGGACGCCTCGGTGGCGCTGGCGTGGCTGCTGGGGGAGGCGCCGACCAGCCTCTCGATCCACGCGCGGCAGGCACTGATCGACGGCGTGCTCCACGCGCCCGCGATCTGGCCCCTCGAGGTCGCCAACGGCCTGCTCATCCAGGCCCGCCGGCAGCGGATCGGTTGGGAGGACTGTGCCGCCGGACTGCAGCAGGCCACGGCCCTGCCGGTGCAGGTGGATGGCGGCGATGCGGTGATCGCCTGCGGGCCGGTGGCGGCCCTGGCGCGCGAACGGGAGCTGACCATCTACGACGCCAGCTACGTCGAACTCGCGCTGCGCCTGGACCTGCCGCTGGCCACGCTGGATGGCCGTCTGCGGCGCGCGGCCGCGGCGGCCGGCGCCCGCATCCTCGACCCCGAACCCGGGGCCCCGGCTCCGGACTAGCGCCCCATCAGTCCGGCGATCCGCTTCGCGAACGCGCCCGGATCGTCGGGCAGCACGCCCTCGGCCAGCAGCGCCTGGTCATGCAGCAGGTCGGTCCACTCGGCGAACTGCTGCTCGTCGGTCATCGCCGCCAGCTTCTTCACCACCGGGTGGTCGGGATTCAGCTCGAGGATGCGCTTCTGCTCCGGCAGGTCGTGGCCCGCCTCGCGCAGCAGGCGCTCCTGGCGCAGGCTCATGCCGTGCTCCTCGGCGACCAGACAGCACGGCGAGTCGGTCAGCCGGTCGGTGACCCGCGCCTCCTTCACCTTGTCGCCCAGCGCCTTCTGCACCCGCTCCAGCACGCCCTGCAGGCCCTTCTGCTTCTCCTCCCGCTGCTGCTTCTCCACCTCGGTCTCGGGCAGGTCGAGGTCGCCCTTGGCCACCGAGGTGAACGGCTTGTCGGCGAACTTCTGCAGCACGTCGACGATCCACTCGTCGATCGGGTCGACCATGTAGAGCACCTCGAAGCCGTGCTTGCGCACCGCCTCCAGGTGCGGGCTGCTGCGCGCCGCGGCCAGGTTCTCGGCGGCGACGAAGTAGATCGCCTTCTGCGCGCCGGGCATGCGGTCGACGTATTCCTGCAGGCCGGTGAGCCCGTCACCGTGCGACGAGTGGAAGCGCAGCAGCTTCGCCAGCTGCTCGCGCCACTGGGCGTCGTGGTAGACGCCCTCCTTCAGCACCCGGCCGAACGACTTCCAGAAGGTCAGGTAGCGCTGCTCCTTCACCTTCTTGCCGTCGCGCTCGACCTCCCGTTCGCCCTCCGCCGCCAGCTCCTCCAGCAGCGTGATCACCTTGCCTGCCACCTGCTTCCGGATGAAGCGCGTGGTGGCGTCCTTCTGCAGGATCTCGCGGCTGACGTTGAGCGGCAGGTCCTCGCTGTCGACGACGCCGCGGGCGAAGCGCAGCCATTCGGGCAGGATCTCCTGGGCGTCGTCCATGATGAAGACGCGCTTGACGAACAGCTTGACGCCGCGCGCCTTGCGCTCGCCGAGGTCCATCGGCGCCTGGGAGGGCACGAACAGCAGGCCGGTCAGCTCGTGGGTGCCCTCCACCTTGAAGTGGGTCCACGCCAGCGGGTCCTGCCAGTCGTGGCCGACGTGCTTGTAGAACTCGTGGTACTGCTCGTCGGTGATCTCGCTCTTCGGCCGCGTCCACAGCGCCCGGGCCTCGTTGAGCGTCACCCACTCCTTGCGTTCCTTCTCCTTCTCGCCCTTGCGGACGACCTCCATGCGGATCGGCCAGCGCACGAAGTCGCTGTACTTCCGCACCACCTGCCGCACCTCCCATTCCTGCAGGTACTCCCGGGCCTCCTCCTTCAGGTGCAGCACGACGTCGGTGCCGCGGCCGGGCCGCGCCGACGGCCGCACCTCGAAGTCGCCCTTGGCCTCGCTCTCCCAGTGCCAGGCCTCGTCGGTGCCCGCCTTGCGCGAGATCACCGCGACCCGGTCGGCGACCAGGAACGCCGAGTAGAAGCCGACGCCGAACTGGCCGATCAGCGACAGGTCCTTCTTCTTCGCCGCGTCCAGCGACTGCATCAGCTTCTTGCTGCCGGACCGGGCGATGGTGCCGAGGTTCTCGATCAGCTCCGCCCGCGTCATGCCGGCGCCGTTGTCGCGGATGGTGAGCGTGCCCTTCGCCTCGTCCGGGATGATGTCGATGCGGAAGTCCTTCTCGTTCTCGAGCAGGGCCGGCATCGACAGCGCCTCGAAGCTGAGCTTGTCGATGGCGTCCGACGCGTTGCTGATCAGCTCGCGCAGGAACACCTCGCGGTGGCTGTAGAGCGAGTTGACGACGAGGGACAGCACCTCGTTCACCTCGGCCTGGAACTTGTGCTTCTCGGTCTCGGTGGTCATGGTGGGGTCTCGGGTGTGGGGTTTTGGGGCGCAAAGTGTGCGCCGGCGGGCCGCTGGTTCAAGGGGGCTG
>CAZMGG010000082.1:0-25726 GCA_964565715.1 uncultured candidatus Brocadiaceae bacterium
GGGTCTGCTCCGGATCGCCCTAGAGCCAGGCCTTCTCGTCGAAGAGGAATAACTGCGTGCTCCAGCACAGGCCGGAGTAGGCCTGCTGCTGCACGCGCGCCTCGTCGGCGGTGAGACCGGGCCCCCGCTGGGCGGCGAAGAACTGGTCGGCCTCGGCCGCGGCCCGCGCCATCAGCCGGTCGAAGTCGGCGAAGGCCGGTCCGCCGGCCGCGGCCTTCGCCCGCAGCCGCAGCCGCAGGATCACGCTGCCGCCGGCGGGCACGGCGAACCGCGTCCAGAACGCCGCCTTGCTGCCGGTGCGCTCCGGGTTGACCGCATCGGCCTCGCCGTCCACCACCAGCCGGTGGAAGGCGTCCTTGGCGAAGGGCGCCGGACCGTCGGCGCCGAACAGCCGCCGGACGTTGGTCTCGTTGTCGGTGAACAGCGCGCCGCGGTACTCGCCGCCCTGCACGTGGTCGAGCCGCAGCTCGTATTCGCCCAGCGAGGCGTGCTGCACCGAGAGGCCCTGGTCGCCGTCCGGGCGGATCACGCCCTTCGGCCAGTAGCCCTCGCCGGTGCGCCCCCAGGACCAGGTGTTGCGGAACCAGAGCTGCGGCAGCAGGTGCAGTTCCGCCGCCTCGGGGCCGCGGTTGTGCACCGTGATCCGGATCAGGATGTCGTCGGGCCCGGCCTTGGCGTAGTCGGCGAACACGTCGAAGTAGCGGTCCTGGTCGAACGCGCCGGCGTCGGCCAGCTCGAACTCCGGTTCGCCGTAGCCGCGCCGCCGGTTCTCCGCCAGCAGCTGCTCGTAGGGGAACGCCCGCTGCGGGTACTTGTAGAGCGCCCGCATCCACGAGTGGGTCGGCGTCGAGTCGAGGTAGAAGTAGCTCTCCTTGACGTCCTCGCCGTGATTGCCCTGCGGGCCGGTGAGGCCGTAGAGCCGCTCCTTGAGGATCGGGTCCCGGCCGTTCCACAGGGCCAGCGCGAAGCACAGCCGGCACTGCCGGTCGGTGATGCCGAGCAGGCCGTCCTCGCCCCACCGGTAGGCGCGGCTGCGGGCGTGATCGTGCGGGAAGTAGTCCCAGCACGAGCCGTCGGCGGAGTAGTCCTCGCGCACGGTGCCCCATTGCCGCTCGCTCAGGTAGGGCCCCCACCGCTTCCAGTTCTGGTCGCGGCTGCTGTCGGCCAGCAGGCGGTCACGTTCGGGCGTGGGCATGAGACGGTTGTGTCTCCCATCGTCGGCAGGGCGGGGCTTCATGGAGTCACCATGGGTCGGGGGTCGGACGGGCGGCGGACCGGCGGCGCCGATCGTGCCGCAATGGGCGTCGTCATGGCCAGCAGGCGCAGCAGTTCGCCCACCGACCAGGCCTGGAAGGGGCAGCCGCCGGGCAGCTGCGGCGCGTCGCCATCGGCCACTTCGAGACCCGCCACCAGGACCACCCGATCGGTGGGCGGCGTGCGCGCGGCGATCAGCAGGCCGTGATACCGGCGGGTGCGCTCGCCCAGCACGGTGCCCATCGCGTAGCCGCCCAGCCCATCGGCCTCGAGCCACTCCGGTTCGTCGGTGTGCTGGTCCATGTCAGGCCACCGCGATGACGTTCTTGATGCCGGTGGCGCGCCCCTGCAGCAGCTCGCCGTAGGCGGACATCGGCTGCCGGCCGGTGATCAGGGCCTGCACCGCGTCGGGCCAGCGCCGCCGGAACGCGGCGAGGTCGCCGACCGCGGCGGTGAACGCCTCGCTGCCGGCGTTCACCGTGCCCAGCACGACCTGGTTCTTCAGCACCAGGTTGCGCATCAGCAGATCGGTGTCGATCGACACCGGCCCGCGACGCCCGGGCACGCCGGTGAAGACGAACACGCCGTTGCTGCCCAGCGCCGCCATCGCCTCGAAGCTGGCCTGGCTCGCGCCCATCGCCTCGTAGAACAGGTCGATCCGGCCCACCGCCTCGGCGAGCTGGTGCGGCGCGACGTCCTCGGCGGCGACGAAACGGGCGCCGATCGCCTCGACCACCTCACGCCGCCGTTCGGCACCCGCACCCCGCGAGTAGACGAAGGTCGCAAAGCCCTCCTGGCGCAGCGCCATCGCGCCCAGCAGCCCCACCGGCCCGGCGCCGAGCACCACCGCCGTGTGGCAGCCGTGCGGACCCCGCTCCATCGAGCAGGTCCACGGCAGCCGCTGCTGCAGGTTGCGGACCTGGATCAGCGCCTTCTCGGCGATGGTCAGCGGCTCGACCAGCACGCCGACGTCGCGCAGTTCGCCGGGCAGCACGTTCATGTAGCGCTGGTCGTCGACGATGAACCCGGTCATGAAGCCGTGCAGCTCCTTGATGCCGCGCTCCTGGAACAGGCCGGTGAAGCAGAAGTCCTGCTGACCGCCGGCGCAGGCCGAGCAGTCGGGCTGCGCGCACGGCCGCCGCACCGTCGGCACCACCAGGTCGCCGGGCCGCAGCCGCGTCACCTCGGGTCCGACCTCGACGACCTCGCCGAGCGCCTCGTGGCCGATCACCAGGTGTTCGCTGCCCTGCGGCGGCGTGCCGTAGTCGAAGGCGCAGATCTCGCGGTCTGTCCCGCACACCCCCACCTCGAGGATGCGCACCAGCACATCGGTGGGGCGGACCAGACGCGGGCGGGGAAGGTCGCGCAGGAGGGTGAGCTGCCGGTGCGCGGGCCGGACGGCGATGGCTTGCATGGCGCCGACCGATGCCGTGCCGCCCGACCCGTTTCACCGCGCCGCCGCCGGCCACGCGGCGGCCCGTCGCGAAACGGACCGCCGCCCGCCGCATCCGAGGGCCCGTTCGCGGCCCTTCGCCGCGGGCGAAGAAAACCCAAGAATCCCGAAACGCCCCCGCGGGGGCCGCAACGAAGGACCCTGACTGCCATGAAGCGCACGAAGAAGCTCACCACCGCCATCCTGTCCGCCGCCGTCGCCGGTCTGCTGACCAGCGCCACGCTGACCCTCACGGCCTGCGGCAGCAAGACCGACGCCGCCGGCAAGGAACACAACGGCTGCGGCGGCCCCAACGGCTGCGGCGGCGCCAAGGCCGAGACCGACAAGAACAAGTGCAGCGGCCCGAACGGCTGCAACGGCCACGGCGCCGAGAAGAAGTAGTCACCCTCCCGAGTCCACGACCACCGGCCAGCAGGACCCACATGGACCTTCCCCGTTTCCTCCAGCCGGGCCTCGCGTTGGCCCGGCGCGGCAGCGCGGCCCTGGGGCCGGTGGCCCCGCTGGCCACCCGCCTCGTCCTGGGCATCGCCTTCCTCCGCACCGGCCTCGGCAAGTGGCAGCACTTCGCCAACACGGTGCAGTTCTTCACCGACCTGGGCATCCCGCTGCCGGCCGCCAACGCGGCCATGGTCGCCACCATCGAGCTGGTGGGCGGGCTCTGCCTCGTGGTCGGGCTGGGCACACGCATCTCTGCGGCCCTGCTGGCCAGCACCATGGTGGTGGCCCTGCTCACCGCCGACCGCGGCTCCCTGCTCGACGCCCTGGCCTTCGGGGAGACCGGCCTGGCCGACGTCACGCCGCTGGTGTTCCTGCTGTTCCTGGTCTGGCTGATGGCCCACGGCGGCGGCGGCCTCGGCCTCGACCGGCTAGTCTTCCGGTCGCCCGCGGCCGCGCCGGCCGCCGGACACTGACATGACCTTCTCCTCGCCTCGCCCGGGCCGGTCCACGCCCCCGCCCGACACGCCACCGGCCGCATCGCCGCCGATCCGAGGCACCGCCGCGGCCGACGGCGGCGAGCAGGCGCTCCTGGCCGGCCTCCGCAACGGCGACCCCGCCGCCTTCGAGCTGCTGGTGCGCCAGGAGACCGGCCCGTGCCTGGCCGTCGCCCGGCGGCTCCTGCGCAACGAGGAAGACGCCCGCGACGCGGTGCAGGAGGCCTTCCTGTCGGCCTTCAAGGCGATCGGCACCTTCCAGGGCGGTTCCCGCCTCGGCACCTGGCTGCATCGGATCGTGATCAACACGGCCCTGATGCGCCTGCGCAGCCGCCGCTGCCGGCCCGAACGCTCCATCGAGGACCTGCTGCCGCAGTTCAACGAGGACGGCCACCACCTCGTGCCGCCCGCACCGGTGGCCGACGACGCCGCCGAACGCCTGCTGCTGGCCGAACGCCGCCACCTCGTGCACGACGCCATCGACCTGCTGCCGGACAACTACCGCGAGGTCGTGCTGCTGCGCGACTTCGAGGGCCTGTGCACCGAGGAGTGCGCGACCCTGCTCGGCACCACGCCGAACGCCGTCAAGATCCGCCTCCACCGCGCCCGCCAGGCCCTGCGCACCCTGCTGGAACGACACTTCGGAAAGACCGACCCATGACCTGCCGCGAGTTGACCGAGTTCCTGGACGCCTACCTGAACGGCGAGCTGACGCCGGCGGAGCGGGCCGAGTTCGACCGCCACCTCGCGGTGTGCGACCACTGCATCGCCTACCTGGACGGCTACAAGCGGACCGTGGACCTGTGCCGCGCGCTGGGCCGCCCGACCACCGGCGCAGGCGGCGCCGCCGACGCGAAGCTGCCGGCCGACGTCCCCGAGGACCTGGTGCGCGCGATCCTGGCGTCGCGCAAGCCGTAGCCAGCCGGCACGGCGAGACCACCCATGGTCGGCGGCAGGCAAGGCGGCGACGACGGCGACGAGAGCGGCATGGCGGCCTTCTACGAGGTCACCTGCCGCGAGTTCATCGCCGTCCACCTCGAAGACTGGCTGCAGGGCACGCTGCCGCCGCGGCGCGTCCGGCAGTGCACGCGGCACGTGCTCGACTGCCCGCACTGCGACGCCTACGTGCACTCGTTCCTCGAAGTGGCAGAAGCACTCCGCACCCTGCGGACGACCGCCGGCGACCAGCCCGCCGTCCCGGAGTCCCTCGTGCGCAGCATCCTCGCCGCGGCGTCCTGAGCGCCGTCAGTCCGGACGGCAGGGCGACGGCGCCGGCGCCGGCAGCAACGCCGGCAACGTCCCGCGCAGCAGCACCTCGCCGAGGCCCTGGCGCAGGCTGCCGAGCACGAACGCGGGCTCGTTCCACAGGCGCAGCAGTTCGAGCACGTCCCGGCGGTGGTCCGGCGGCGTCGCGATGATCATGCCGACGCCGAGGTTCAGCACATCGAGCAGCGCCGCGGGCTGCGGATGCCGCCGCACCAGATCGCTCCACGGCCACGGCATCGGCCAGGCGTCGGGCGCCAGTTCGGCGTCGAGGTGCGCCGGCAACGCCCGCCGCAGGCTGCCGCGCATGCCGCCGTGGCCGACCACCGCCAGCAGGCTGAGCCAGCCCTGCCGGATCGACGCGTGGTTCACGCCCAGGTAGCACTTGCTGGCGGCCAGTGCGGCCTGCTGCGCGGTGCAGCCCTCGGGCCCGGTGGTGTCGGCCAGGATCCCGGCGTCGGCCAGCAGCGCCATCGCCGTCGCGAGGCCGTGCCCCTGCAGCCCGGGGGCCGGCAGCGCCAGCAGCACGTCGCCGGCCGCGGGCTCCGGCGCCGGCACGGCGACCTGCCCACCCGTCATGGTCACCGCGAGATCGCAGATGCTCGCCGGGGTCCACGTGGCATGCGTCACCCTCGCCCCCACCGCCCGGCAGGCCCGCAGCGCCCCCGCCAGCAGATCCTCGCCGCCATCCTCCGCGCCCTCGCCGCTGACCAGGTGCAGGCTGGCGCAGCGCGGGAACGTCCGCGTCGCCAGCAGGTCGTTGGCGCACTCCATCACCAGGTCGGCGCCGGGCAGGTCGCCGCGGCCGAGCCGCTGCGCCGCCTCGCGCCGCTCCCCGACCACGCCGGCCGCCACGCCGATGCGGCCGGTGGCCTCCTCCAGGGGCACGGCCACGCCGCCGCACGCCGCCGCGGCGGCCACCAGTTCGCGGAACCACGACGGAAGCATGGGCATGGCGATCTCCGGCGGCGGAGTCTACGCACCAGGGCCCACGCCCACACCATGCGCAGTCGGGGCCGGACACCGTAGGCCGGTACTGCCGAAATAGAGGATAGATTTGTCCAGATCGTCGCCCACGGCGGTCTGGAGAGGCCACCCATGCTGTCCCGACCCGATCTTCGCGCCGTCGCGCGCACCCTGAACGACCCGTCGTTCCCCAGCCGGTTCGCCGTCGAGCTGTGCGCCGACTGCAATCTGCGCTGCAGCATGTGCCACCACCCGGCCATGCGCCGGCCCAAGGGCGTGCTGCCGTTCCCGCTCTGGCAGAAGTGCGCCGACGAGATCGCCGCGGTCGCGCCTGCCACCCAGTGCTGGTTCTCGTTCTGCGGCGAACCGCTGCTGGAACCCGAGCACCTGCTGCGGTGCCTCGCCTACGGCCGGCAGCTCGGCCTCGTCCAGTGCATCAACACCAACGGCATGCTGCTGACCGAGGCCGTCGCCGGACGCCTTCTCGACAGCGGCGTCGCCCAGATCGTGATCGGCCTCGACGGTTTCGCCGCGGCGACCTACCGCCAGATCCGCGTCGGCGGCGACCGCGACGTCGTCTATCGCAACGTCGAACGCCTGCTCGAACTGCGCCAGGCCCGCGGCATGGGCCCGGAGCTCCCCGAGGTGATGGTGCAGTTCATCGCCATGCCGCAGAACCAGCACGAGCTGCCGGCCTTCCGCGACCACTGGCTGCCCCGCGGCGCCACCCTGAAGGTGCGGCACATGCTGAGCTGGGGCGGCCGTTTCGCCGCGGGCCTGTGCCAGCCCGACGATGCCGAGCGCATCGCCTGCCCATGGGCCGTCACCATGATGCACGTGTTCTGGGACGGCCGGGTGCCGCGCTGCCCCGGCGACACCGAGGGCGACGAGGGCGTCGGCAACGCCTGGCACGAATCCCTGACCACCCTGTGGCAGCGGCTCGGCGGCTACCGCGCCATGCACCTGGAGCACCGCTTCGAGGAACTGCCCGAGCGCTGCCGGACCTGCACCGACTGGCAGGTCGGCATCGCCGAACGGGTGCGCCGCCAGCAGCCATGAGCACCCTGTGGCTCTGCGGCGCCGGCAATGCCGAGGGCGTCCGCCTGGCGCAGATGGTCAACGCCGCCGGGCACCGCTGGGACCGGCTGGTGGTGCTGGACGACGATCCGCGCCGCCTCGGCCACACGCTCTGCGACGTGCCGGTGATCGGTCCCTTCGGTCTGTTGGCCGAGGCCGACCCCACCACCGACCAGACGGTCAACCTGATCGCGCGCACGACGACCCGCCGCGCCGCCGCCGCGGCCCGGATCGCCGCGTTCGGCATCCCACCGGCCACCCTGGTGCATCCCGACGTCGATCACGCCTACGCCGAACTCGGCGCCGACGTGCTGGTCTACCAGCACGCGGTGACCTCGCCGGAGACCAGGGTCGGCGCGGGCTCGGTGGTCTTCCTGCGTGCGATCGTCGGCCACGAGGCGCAGGTCGGCCGCGGCTGCGTCCTCGCCCCCGGCGCCGTGCTCAACGCCCGCGTCGTGCTCGGCGATCGCGCCTACGTCGGCGCCAATGCCACGATCCTGCCCGAGGTGACCATCGGCGAGGGTGCCACCATCGGCGGCAACACGCTGGTCACCGCCGACGTGCCGCCAGGCGCCACCGTGATCGGCGTGCCCGGCGTCGTGCTGGCGCCCGCCGACCAGGGCGCGGCCATCGCCACGCCGGCCACCTGGTCGTTCGAACAGGGCCGCCTCGAGCAGGAGATCGCCGCGGCCTGGCAGACCGTGCTCGGCGAGCACCCGGAACCCACCGTCGCCTTCTTCGACCTCGGCGGCACCTCGCTGCTGGCGCTGCGCGTGCTCGACCTGCTGCAGGCCCGCCACGGGCTCACCGTCGCGGTGCCGGACTTCTACCGCTTCCCGACCGTGCGTGCGCTCGCCGCCCACCTCGCCTGCCCGCCCGACAAGGTGGGCGCTGCCGCCGGCGCCGCCCGCGCCCGGTTCCGTCGCGCCCACCTGCGGTGACTCAGGCGAACTCGCGCAGTTCCGGCGGCGGCGGTGCGGTGAGGTCGAGTTCCACGCCCGTCACCGGATGCGGCAAGCGGACGCGGACGGCATGCAGCAGGAAGACCCCGCCGCCGCCGCCGTAGCGCCGGTCCCCCACCAGCGGGTGCCCCAGGTGCGCCAGGTGGGCCCGGATCTGATGGGTGCGGCCGGTCTCGATCCGCACGCGCAGCACCGCCACGCCGCCGCGGGCCGCCAGCACCTCGTAGTGCGTCACCGCCGGCTGCCCCGCCGCATCCACCGCCACCTTCGGGCCGTCGCCGCGCGCATCGGGCAGCACGCGCAACGGCGCGTCGATGGTGGCGCGGGGCGGCCGCGGCGCGCCGCGCACCACCGCCAGGTACTCCTTCTGCACCTGCCCCTCGCGGAACGCGGCCTGCAGCCCGCGCAACCCCGGCGCCGACAGGCCGCACAGCACCACGCCCGACGTCGAGCGATCCAGCCGATGCGCCGGCCCCGGCCGGAACGTGCGCGCCGCCCCGGCCGGCCACAGATCGCGCCGCGACAGGAGCCAGTCCTGCAGGCTCGGACCGTGGCCCGGCTGCACCGGCAGGCCGCCCGGCTTGGCGACCGCCAGCACGTCGTCGTCGCGGTGCAGGATGACCGGCTCCGGGCCGCTCCAGGGAACCTGTGCCACCGGCTCCGGCGCCGAGGCCGCCGTCGCCAGCCCTCGCGCCGGCCCGCGGAACGTCACCTGCGCGCCTTCCTGCAGCCGCAGCGAGGCCTCGGCCTTCCGGCCGTCGACGCGGATCGCGCCCTGCCGCAGCAGCCGGTGCAGCGCCGACAGGGGCAGCGCCGGCAGGAGCTTGCGCAGATACCGGTCGAACCGCTGGCCGGCATCGCCGGCGGCGACCAGGAGGGCAGGATCCGGCGTGGACGGCGGCGTCACCGCCGGAGCCTATCCGAACGCGCCTGTCAGAAACCGCTGGTCCGGGTGTCCAATGCAGCAATGACCGCCTTCGCCGGCCTGCTGACCGCTGCCGACCTGCAGCATCCGACCCCGGCGGCGGTCCGGCCCCTCGACCCGGCCCAGACCTTCGCCCGCGAACTCGCCCTGCACCAGCCGGCCCTGCGCCAGCTCGTCCATCGGCTGCTGGCCTGGCCCGGCAACGCCCACGAGGTGGATGACGTGGTGCAGGACGCCTTGCTGGCGGCGTGGGCCCGCCGCGCGACCTTCCGCGGCGACGCGGCGCTGCGCACCTGGCTCACGCGGATCGCCCTGCGCAAGGCCCGCAACCACGTCCGCTGGCGCCACCTGCGCCAGCGCCTGCTGCGCCCGTTCGATCCCGAGAGCGTCGTCGCCAGCGCACCAGCCGACGACCCGCGCGCGGCGCGGCTGCGGACCGAACTGCAGGCCCTGCCGCACCGCGACCGCGAGGTGCTGGTGCTGCGCTACCTCGAGGAACGGGAGATCCCGGCGATCGCCGAACTGCTCGGCCTCGGCCGCGCGGCGGTGGACGCCCGGCTCAGCCGGGCCCGCGCCCGCCTGCGCACGCGGCTGGAGCTCGACGGAGGCGCGTCATGACGGGGAACGCCGCCCCCATCGATCCCCTGCACCGCGTGCTGCAGGACGTCGACGCCGCGCACCCGACGCAGCCGGGCGTCGCGCTCCGCCCGGCCGACCTGGACCGCCTGCTCTTCGTCCGGCGCCGGCGCACGGCCGTGCGGCTCGGGCTCGCGGCGACGCTCGTGGTGGCGCTGGGCCTGTGGTTCGGCCGGCCGGCACCGGTGGCCGCAGCTCCGTCCGCCGCCGACGCCGCGGCGGTGCTGCGCCTGCAGGCGCAGTTCCGCGTGCTGGACCGGCTGGCCGCCGAATCCCGGCCGCTCCCGCCACCGGCCGCACGCGACGCGCGCGCCCGTTCGCTCGAACGCTCCCTCGAGCGCGCCGCCGCCGCGTGCCGTGACTTCGCCGAGGCGCTGCAGCCCATCGATCCGGCCGCCGCGTTCCGCCAGGACCAGGCCCTGCGCCGCCATTTCCCCGACACCCTCGCCGCCGCCCGACAGCCCTTGCCGGCGCCACAAACGCCCATTCCCCAGGAGCACCGATGAACCCGTTCCCCCGCCAGACTCTCGTCCTGCTGCTCGGCGCGCTGGCGCTGCCGGCGCAGGATCCGACGCCGCCGCAGCCCACCGAGCGACTCATCCACCACCAGGGCCAGGCGCCCATCCTGATCCGCCACGATCCCCTGGTGGCGGTCCCCGACGACGCGCTGCTCAGCGGGCTGCTGGCCCAGGAGCACATCGCGCCCCTCCTGCGCGAGGTGCTGGGCGACAACGCGGTCCTCGACCAGTCCTGGGTCTACGCCCGCCAGCCGCGCAATCGCGAGCCCGGGCCGGCGCAGCAGCCGCCCGGCGTGCACGCCACCGAGCTGCACCTGTCGCTGCGCGTCCGGCTTGACGTCACCCCGGAGAAGGAACGCACGCTCCTCGAGCGCTGCGCCCGCCTCCTCGAAGACCGGCTCAACGAGCGCATGTACGTGCCGCAGGCGCAGCTGCTGCAGGAGCAACTCGCCGAGTCCTCCGACCAGCTCGCCCGGCACGAGCGGCAACTGCTCACCCTTCGGCACGAACGCCTGCGCCTCGACGATGCCGGTCTCGCCCAGGCCCACGTGGAACGCGCCGAACGGGCACGCCGGCTGGCCGACCTGTCCATCGACCTGCGCACCGAGGAGGCGATGCAGCAGCGGCGGCAGGAACTGCTGGCCGAGGCCCGCGAGCGCCTGGCCAAGATCCGGCAGCGGATCCAGCAGGTGGAGGTGGAGAAGGACCTCCTGATCACCCGCCGGCAGGACGCCGAGCAGCGTCAGCGGGAGCCTGCCACCGCCGCCCGCGCCCGCGCCGATCTGGAGAAGATCGCCACCGAGTCGATGGCCAGCTACTACGCCGAGAACGACGCCAAGGCCGAACACACCCGCCTGGAGGGCCTGGTGCACGACCTCGCCGGCGACCTCCACGGCGCCACCCTGCGCCTGCACGAGCTGCTGGTGCGCCGTGAACAGACCCAGGCGCTCCTCGACCAGGTCGCCGACCGCATCACGGCCATGGAGAAGGCCGCTGTCCAGGCCCTGGTGGTGCAGCAGCAGATCGACGCTGGCGAGCAGGAGGTGGCGGTGCTGCGCTCCCGGCGCCAGACCCTGCTGCAGCAGGGAGCCGCCCTGCGGCCGGTCCGCGTCGAACTCTGGCGCTGACGCATCGTCGGCGTCGGCCTACGGTTTCTGCACCGTGTAATGGGCGCTGAGCCAGCCCGGGCCCGCCCAGCGATTGGCGGTGGCGTCCACCACCTCGCCGCCCGCCGACTCGACGATCGTCACGATCCGCTCCGTCGGCACGCCGTGGATCTCGATGATCGCCTCGTCGTCGGCCACGGGACCCGACGGCGAAGCCGATGGCCGGGTCAACGTCGGAGCCGGCGAGGCAAGCGCCGCGTCCCGGCGATCCGGCGCATTCGGCGAGATCCGCAGTTGCACGTGCCCCGGCACGCACGCCAGGGTCTGCACCCAGTGCCGGCCGAGCACCGGCAGGAACGACAGTCGGTACTCGCCGTGCACCGCCGGCGCGTGGAACGGGATCACGACATCGACTTCCTGCCCGGGCGCGACGTCGCCCGGCAGATCGACGCAGGTGACCGGTCCCGTCGACCGGCCCGGCACCAGCAGCCACCGGCGCGCCAGCCGGACCTGTCCAGGGCCGGGCCCGGCACGCCACACCCGCGTCCCGCAGTTCCGCAACCGCACCCGGTAATGCGTCCACTCGCCTGCCAGGATCTCGTCCCGGTCCGGTTGCACGCTGCAGTGACAGGCGAGGTCCGCATGCGTCCGTGACTCACCCGCTGCCGTCGCGACACCATCGTGCGCCCCGTCCAGCAGGTGGACCGTCGGCGCCTGGAAGAAGGCCACGCCGCCCGGGCGGAGCACGCGCACGAACTCGGCGACGTAGGCCTCGATGTAGTCGGGGCGGATGTGCTGCAGCACCAGGAGGCTTGTCACCAGGTCGAATGACTGGTCCTCGAACATCCGCAGGTCGGGGCGCTCGTTCCGCAGATAGCGGCAGCGGTCACCGTGGCGATTGCAGCGCCGGGCGCCCTCCAGCATCGGTTCGGCGATGTCGACGCCGACCACTTCCTCGAACCAGTCACCCATCGCCTGCGTGAGGCGGCCGAAGCCGCAGCCGAAGTCGAGTGCCCGGTCCCGTTCCGGCGCCAGGCCGAGAGCGTCCAGGTGCTCCCGAACCCATACCGCCGTCTGCAGGCCCGTGGCGAAGAACTGCTCGATGTCCCATTCCGTGCCGCGACTCTCGGCGCTGCCGAGGATCGCCCAGAATGGGTTCGTGCGTCCGAGATTGGTCCAGTTGAGCTGCAGCCGGGTCAGGTCCATGGGGCGGGGACTCCCGAGCGGTCGAAGGCGCGCGGGAGCTTAGCGGAAGCAGCCGAGCGCTGGCATCCACTTGCCGGAAGTGGCGGGCCAGACTCGTTCGCCTTCGCCGCAAGAGAGGCTTCGGCCAACGCCCGCGCCACCGCTACCATCCGCCGCCGATGCAGCTCGGCTTCCTGGTCCTGGCCTGCCTGCTGGCGTTCCTGCTGGCCTACTTCGTCTACGGCCGCCTGCTGGCCCGGCTGTTCCGCCTCGACCCGGCCCTGCGCACGCCCGCCCACGAACACCGCGACGGCCAGGACTTCGAGCCGACGCCGCGCTTCTACCTGCTCGGCCAGCACTTCTCGGCGATCTCCGCCGCCGGGCCGATCGCCGGGCCGATCCTGGCGGCGCTGTGGTTCGGCTGGGAACCCGCACTCTGGTGGATCGTGCTCGGCTGCATCTTCATCGGCAGCATGCACGACTTCGCGGCGCTGGTCGGCTCGCTGCGCCACCGGGCCTGCTCGATCGCCGAGATCCTGCGCCAGAACCTGAACCCGCGCAGCTACACGGTCTTCACGATCTACATCTGGCTGGCGCTGGTCTACGTGATCACCGCATTCACCGACATCACCGCGCGGGCGTTCGTCGACAACCTCGACCTGACCCTGCCGGCGACCGACACCGCCCCGGCCACCAGCGTGCAGGTCGCCGGCGCCGGCATCGCCAGCAGCTCGATGCTCTACCTCGGGCTGAGCGTGGTGATGGGCCTGACGGTGAAGTTCCTGCGGCCGAAGCTGTGGCTGACCACGCTGCTGTTCGTGCCCCTGGTCGGCGTGGCGATCTGGGCCGGCCCGCACCTGCCGCTGGATCTGCGCAGTGACGGCAGCAACCCGGCGCTGACCTGGGCCTGGCTGATCCTGGGCTACTGCGCCGTCGCCTCGGTGATGCCGGTGTGGAGCCTGCTGCAGCCGCGCGGGTACCTGGGCGGCTTCTTCCTGTACCTGACCCTGTTCGGCGGGCTGCTGGGGCTGTTCCTGCAGAATCCGACCATCCAGTATCCGGACTTCCTCGGCTTCACCTCGGCGAACGGCACCCATCTGGTGCCGTTCCTGTTCATCACCATCGCCTGCGGCGCCTGCAGCGGCTTCCACGGGCTGGTCTGCTCGGGCACCACCAGCAAGCAGATCGACCGCGAGCCGGACGCGGCCCTGGTGGGCTACGGCGGCATGCTGCTGGAAGGCGTGGTGGCGGTGATCTCGGTGGCGACGGTGGCGGTGCTGGTGCCGGGCTCGCCGCTGACGAAGCTCGGCCCGGACAAGGTGTTCGGCTACGGCGTCGGCAGCTTCCTCTGCGAGCTGGGCATCCCCCTGCAGTTCGCGGTGTCGTTCGGCATCCTGGCGTTCGCCACCTTCGTCTACGACACCCTGGATGTCTGCACGCGGCTGGCCCGCTACCTGTTCGCCGAGTTCACCGGCTGGCGCGGCCGCGTCGCGGGCGTGGTGGGCACCGTGGCGACGCTGGCCCTGCCGTTCTGGGTGGTGGCGCAGTCGGTGACCGATGCCAACGGCGAGGCGGTGGCGGCCTACAAGGTGATCTGGCCGCTGTTCGGCGCCACCAACCAGTTGCTGGCGGGACTGACCCTGGTCGGGCTGACCCTGTGGCTCTGCAACACCAGGAAGCCCGTGCTGCTGCGCTGGCTGGTCGGCGTGCCGATGACGTTCATGATGACGATGACCATCACCGCGCTGACCATGCAGGTGCTGCGCGCGAGCGGCGTCAACGTGATCTCGGTGGTCGGCTCGGTGCTGCTGGCGCTGGCGCTGTGGATCACCGGCGAGGCGCTGCTGTCGCTGCTGCGCCGCAAGCCGGCGCCGGCATAGGCGGCAGTCACCTGCCGCTGCCAGCCGGCGCGCGGTGGCCGCATGCCTCAGCCCCCGGCCGCGGCGGCCACCCCGAACTCCCGCGCCAGCTCCGCACCGAGCGCACGGGCGTGGAACGCGAACGGCGCCTTCCGTGCCTGCTCCCGGGCCGTGGCCAGCAGCGCCGCGCCCTCGGCGGCGCCGGCCCGCAGCGCGAACTCCGCCCGCGCCAGGACCGTGGCCACGTCCCCCGGCGCGTAGCGTTCCGCCAGCGCCAGTTCCGCCGCCGCCGCCTCGGTGCGCCCGGCGGCGAGTTCCACCCGAACCGCCAACGCCCGGTAGATGCCCTGCCGCGGGCGCTGCCGCAGCACCTGTGCCAGCAGCGCCGCTGCCTCGTCCCGCCGGCCATCGCGCAGCAGCGCACCCGCCAGGGCCGCCAGTACCTGGGCATGGCCGGGCACCACCCGGTCCAGTTCGCGCAGCAGCGCCACCGCCCGCGCGGAGTCCTGGGGCAGCACGAGTGCCGCGGCCCAGAACGTAGCCAGGTGGCAGCGCGGGTGCGCTGCCCGGATCGCCAGGAACTCCGGCAGTGCCGCCGCCGCATCGCCCAGTTCCGCCGCCACCAGCGCCGCCAGCACCCGGTACTGCGGTCGCCGGCGCAGCCGGTCCGGCGCCTTCTGCAGCACCGTGCGGTGGCCGGCGAGATCCCGCGCCCGCAGCCGCTGGTCCAGTTCACGGAGCAGCCGCATCTCCCGCCTGCCGTACGCGAACGCCGCCACCACGACTCCGAGCATGGCCAGCGACAGCACCGGCGCCAGGTCCCGCCCGCCCGGCCGCAGGGAGATGGTCACCAGCATGAGCGCCAGGCCCACGCCCAGCAGCCCCAGCCGGCCGCACAGGATCCTGCCCTGCCGGCCGATGCCGAGCCGCCAGTTCTCCCGCAGCTCGCCGAAGAAGAGCAGCAGCAGCACCGACGGCATCATCGACAGCAGGAACAGGGTCAGGGTCGCGGGGACTTCCCAGCCGGGTTGCATGCCGAGCCACACCATGCCCCCCATCAACAACGTCACCAGCACCACCGCCAGCCGCCGTGTGCGGACGCACCGCCCGGCCTGCGCCTCGTCGACCTCGATCCCGGCGCGCTGCTCCGCCGGCGCATCCTGCCGCAACCGCAGGGCGCGCAGCGCCATCGCCGGATGGGTCATCAGCGCGTGGAACCAGGCCGCACCGCGACCGCTGGCGAGCTGCTGATTGACCGCGTGGGTCTTGTCCAGCGCCCGCGCCATCGCGCCATGGTCGGTGCAGCGGGCTCCGCGCCGGTCGGCAGCCACCTCGTCGCCGTGGCCGACCAGGATGCGCCCGAACCACTGCGCCGCCAGCAGGAACGTCACCGCCACCATCACCGGCACGAGGGTGCTCACCAGCACCGCCAGCAGAGAGGCCAGGGCCATCGCGCCCAGGTAGCGCCAGATCGAGTGCCGCGCGAGGTGCGCCAGTTCGTGGGCGACGATGGCGTCCCGTTCCGCCGCCGGCAGCCGCCCGGCGATGCCGTCGGACAGGAGGACCACCGGCGCCAAGAGGCCCGACGCAAAGGCGTAGACCTGCTGCGACGGGCCGCTGGAGCCGGCCTGCAGGACCTCGGGCCGCGTCAGTCCCAGTTGCCTGGCGATGCCGTCGATGCGCTCCAGGAGTTGCGGATCGTCGACCCGCGGCAGCCGGTCGGGATCGCCGAACGCCCGCGGCAGACGCAGCGAGCCGACCCCGGCCATCGTCACCTGCACCGCCGACAAGACCACCAGGAGGCCGTCCGGCGGCGTCGCGCCCGCGCTGACCGCGTGCAGGCCGAACCACTGCCAGCCGAGCCAGAAAGTCGGAATCCCGGGCAGCACCGCCAGCCCGGCGAGGCGCAGGGCGACCCACACGCGCCGGGGCCCGCCGGCGGTGCTGCGCACCCGCAACGCGGCGGTGACGAGCACGCCGGCCGCGATGGCGAACACGACGGCGAGGGCGGTGTTCACCGGAGTGGCACCGTGGCCGCGAGCGGCCCCGGCTGGGGGATCGGATCGAGGATGCGGGGCGACTTCCGTTCCATGGCTCGAGCCGTCCGGTCAGCCCGTCAGGTCGTCCACGCAGTGGTGCTCCAGCCACTCGGCGAACGACCCGGCCACGCGTCGGATGGCTGCCGGGGCCTCGTGGCTGTAGTAGACGACGGGATACTCACCATCCACCAATCCTCCCCGGACATCGAACAGCACCTGATCGCCGTCGGCCTCCAGAAAATACTCTGCGAAGCAGAGCATTCCCTGCGATGGCGGCGGCCAGGCACCGCCGCGGGCTTGCACGACCTGCCGCTGCTCGCGGCTGAGTAGCTCCAGGGCCGGGAACTCGTGGACGAACGGATGGCTGGCGCCGAACTGCACGCTTCCGCCGAACAGGACGAAGCCGCCAGTCCTGGTCAGGAACGACCGGTAGGAGCAAGGCAACGGCACCTGCAGGCGTCGCTCGAGTTCGGTGAGCGCCGGCTCGGCGAGGGCGGCGCGCCAATGCTTGGGATGGGCGTCCGGACATGCCTGGGTCCTGGTGACGAATCGGGGGAAGACATCGCGCAGGAGGTCGAGCATGCTCCAATCCGTACACCGGAAGCCGCGTCCCATGATGCCACATACCCCCGCTGGATTGCTCGCCGTCGTTCTCGCCCTCGGACTCGCCGCCCAGGACCCCGCGCCACCACCGACGACCGGCCTGCCGCTGGAGGCCCTGCTCGACTGGGAGAACGTCAGCGATCCGAAGTTCTCGCCCGACGGCAGCCAGATCGTCTACACGCGGCAGTGGACCGATGCGATCGAGGACCGGATGCGCAGCGAGCTGTGGATCATGGATCGCGACGGCGGACGCCAGCGCCTCCTGGTCCGCGGCAGCGCCGCGGAGTGGTCGCCGGACGGCACGCGGCTGTGCTACCTGGCCGAGGGCGAGCCGAAGGGCACCCAGCTCTTCGTGCTCTGGATCACCACCCGCGAGGTCACGCCGGTCACCCACTGCCACGAGGCGCCGGGCAATCCGCGCTGGTCGCCCGACGGCCGCACCATCGCCTTCACCATGCAGGTGCCGGAGAAGGACGGCTTCCCGATCGCCATGCCGAAGCCGCCGAAGGGCAGCAAGTGGGCCGAGGAGCCGAAGGTCATCACCCGCCTCGCCTACCGGCGCGACCAGCAGGGCTACCGGCCGGCGGGCTGGCGGCACCTGTTCGTGGTGGACGCCACCGGCGGCACGCCGCGGCAGGTGACCGCGGGCGAATTCGACCACGGCCCGGGTCGCTGGACCGCCGACGGCAAGGAACTGGTGTTCGCCGGCCTGCGCACCGCCGACGCCGACTGGCAGGTGGAGGAGTCCGAGATCTACGCGGTGGACGTGGCCAGCGGCGCCGTGCGGCAGCTCACCGACCAGCGCGGCCCCGATGGCTCGCCTGTGCCCTCGCCGGACGGCCGCCACATCGCCTTCACCAGCCGGGCGGCGGACCGCGACACCTACAGCATCGCGCCCCTCTGGGTCATGGCGCAGGACGGCGGCAACAGGCGCTGCCTCACGCCGGACCTGGACCGGCAACCCCAGGACCTCGCCTGGACCGCGGATGGCAAGGCGCTGCTCTTCACCATCGAGGACCAGGGCGCCATCGTGCTGCACCGCTGCGGCCTCGACGGCACCCTCGACCGCCTGACCGGCCCGACCGAGCAGTTCCGCTTCGGTGACGTGGCCGCCGATGGCACGGTGGTCGGCACGCTCACCACGCCGACCGCCCCGCCCGACATCACGGTGTTGACGATGGGTGGCGCGAAGTCGCGGCTGACCGCGGTGAACGACGACGTGCTGCATGGTCGCAGGCTCGGCGCGACCGAGGAACTGTGGTGGGACGGCCCCGGCGGGTTCCGCGTGCAGGGCTGGCTGGTGAAGCCGCCGGACTTCGACCCGAGCAGGCAGTACCCGCTGATCCTGCAGATCCACGGCGGCCCGCACGCCATGTATGGCGTCAACTTCGACTTCGAGCGCCAGAACCACGCGGCCAGCGGCTACCTGCTGCTCTACTGCAATCCGCGCGGCAGCACCGGCTACGGCAAGGCGTTCGGCAACGCCATCGACAACGCCTACCCCGGCCAGGACTACGACGACCTGATGGCCGGCGTCGACGCGGTGATCCGGAAGGGCTGCGTCGACGAGCGCAACCTGTTCGTCTACGGCGGGTCGGGCGGCGGCGTGCTGACCGCCTGGATCGTCGGCCACACCGACCGGTTCGCGGCGGCGGTGTCGATGTTCCCGGTGATCAACTGGATCAGCTTCGTCGGCACCACCGACGGGCCCTACTGGTACAGCAACTTCGACAAGCTGCCCTGGGAGGACGTGACCGAGCACTGGGACCGTTCGCCGCTGAAGCACGTCGGCAAGGTGACCACGCCCACCATGCTGATCACCGGCGAACTCGACCTGCGCACGCCGATGGCGCAGACCGAGGAGTACTACCAGGCGCTGAAGCTGCGCAAGGTCGACACGGTGATGGTGCGCGTGCCGGGCGAGTACCACGGCGCCGCCGGCCGCAGCGTCAGCAACCGGCTGCGGCGGATCCTCTACGTGCGCACCTGGTTCGAGAAGCACCGCCGCCCGTCGGCGGCGGTCCCGCGCTAGCGCAGGACCTTCATCCGCAGCCGCTTGATCGTCACGTCGGTGCCGGGCGACACGACGATGCCGAGCCCGCCCCGGCGCGACTTGTTCCGGACGTCGACCTTCTTCTCGGTGCCGCCGGCCCTGGCGATCAGCGAGTCGCCGATCAGCCGCAGTTCGGCGACGCAGGTCGATTCCGGGGTGACCACGACGTCACCGGCCGCGCCGAGCGCCACGCTCGGCACCTTCTTCGCATCGGCGGCGCCCTCCAGCCGGGGCATGATCCGCACCGTGCCCTTGGCGACGGCCAGCTCGACATCCAGCACGACGTCATGCCAGGACTCGTGCTCGCCGGTCACGATCACCGCCGACTTGACGCCCTTGCCCTCGCCGTTGGTGATGTGCATCTCGCCGCCCTGCAACGCGAACTCGAGGCCGTTGCTGCGGCTGCCGCGCCACGCCGCCTCCTGTCCCTGACCGAGCAGGTCACGCCAGGGCAGGCGCTCGATGACCTCGGGGGTCAGGACCTTCTGCGCCAGCGTGCTCGATTCGGCCGCGACCTCCTGCAACTGCTTCTCGAGCCAGGCGGCGTTGATCGCATCCTTCCTGCCCTTGGCAGCCTGCTGGCGCGAGGCCACGGCATCCTCGACCCTGGCCAGCAACGCCAGCGCGGCCAGGCCATCGCTGCCGGCGACGGCCTTCTGGGCGTCCTCGCGCATCGCGGTGATGTAGCCGTGGTCGAGGGTGGCCTTGGCGGCCTGCAGCCGGTCGGCGCAGCCGGGAGGCGCGTGCCGCAGGTCCGCCTCCAGGTCGCTGATCAGACCATTGAGCCTGGCGAACTGGTCCAGCGTCGGCGGCGTCGGCGCCTTGGCTGCGGTCTCCAGTTGTTCCAGGCTGCCGAGCCAGCGTGCGTTGACCTGCGACTCGGTTACCGCCAACACCGCACGGTTCTGGATCTGCCGCACGGCGCCGTCGATGCTGGAGCCCTCCCAGGTCGAGCGCGTTTCCTCGGCCCGGTGCACGGCGGCGGCGGCAGCGGCGGGCTTGGAGAGGTCAAACGCCGCCAGCTCCTTCTGCAGCCCATCGAGCTTCGCCTGCCAGAGCTCACGCTCACGGGCCTCAGCATCCGAGTTGGCCTTCAGAACCCAGAGGATGACGAGCAGGATCGGCAACAGGCCGCCGATCACCATCCAGGCGTGTTTCAGGGTTGCGTCCGGCCGTCGCGACCGGGCGCGCGGGGCCGTGGCTGCGTCCTTCGGCGCGGAGCGGGGCGCCGGCCTGGGCGCCTCCCTGGTCGCCGCGACGGGCGGCCGATTGCCGCCGGCGAGTTCGCCGGCGCCGGCCATGCACCCGGCACACACCATGCGCAGCGGCACCGGCGCGCCCTTCGGCAACTTGAACATCACACCGCAGACTTCGCAGCTTTCCATGACGGCACCTCGGGCGGAGCCGTCGCATGATGCCGGCGACCACCGCCGGGTCGACATCAGGGCCTCGTCAAGACGCTCTCTGCGATGCGGCCGGTGCTGCATCGTTTCGGCGGCACTGCGGTGAAGGCCGGCCCGTAGCATCCCGGCATGCCGAAGCCGCCCGCCGCCGATCCTCGCCTGACCCTGCTGGTGGACAACCTCGACCGCGCCTTCCGCGGCCGTTCGTGGCACGGCACGGCGCTGCGCGGCACCCTGCGCGGGCTCACGCCTGCCGTGGCGTTGTGGCGGCCGGCGCCCGGCCGCAACTGCGCCTGGGACTACCTGCTGCACGCCGCCTACTGGAAGTACGTCATCCGGCGCAAGCTCACCGGCGAGGCGCGGGGCTCGTTCCCGCGGCAGGGCGCCAACTTCCCGGCGCTGCCCGCGCCGGCCGATGCCCGCGCCCTGAAGGCCGACCTGCGGCTGCTGGAGGAACAGCACGCGCTGCTGCGGCAGGCGGTGCTGGCGCTGGACCCGGCCGGCCTCGCACGGAAACGCGGCAGCTGGCGCACGGTCGACTACGTGATGGGTGCGGCCGCCCACGACCTCTACCACGCGGGCCAGATCAACCTGTGCAAGCGCCTGCAGGCCGCCGACTGACGCGTTACGGCGCGCGACGGCACCGCTATTGGCCGGCATGATCCCGCGTTCCGCTCGACCGGCGGTGGTCCTGGCCCTGACGATGCTGCCGTGCCTGACCGCACAGGACTGGTCCCGGTGGGGCCCGCCGATCGCCGACCAGCTCTTCCCGCCGGTGGTGACCGACACCACGCGCCAGCGCCTGACCACGATCGATGCGCTGGGCGACACCTGGGAATGGGACGGCGGCGGCTGGCGCCGGAACGGCAGCGGCGGGCCGCCAGGCCACGCGGTGCACGATCCGGTGCGCGGCCACACGCTGGCGCTGGCCGGCATGCCCCTCGCCCAGTTCCACTGGGACGGCCACCGCTGGCAGAACGCCACGCCGGCCACGGTGCCGGCGGGCGGCGGGCCGCTGGCGTTCGACCGCGGTCGCGGCGTGGCGGTCCTGCTGCAGACCGATACGCGCACCGTCCAGGAGTGGGACGGCACCACCTGGCGACAGGTCGGAGCCACCGGCGCGGTGCCCGGACTGCCGCAGCACGCGGTCTACGACGGCGCCCGCGGCGAGGTGCTGCTGCTGACGCGGCCGGCGCAGTTCCAGGCCCTCGACCTCTGGGCCTGGAACGGCCTCGCCTGGCGCTTCCTCGGCAGCGGTGGTCCGGCCAGCGATCTCTACGCCGTCGCCGAGGATCGCCTTCGCGGCCGCATCGTCGCCCACGGCGGCATCTGGAGCCGCGGCGACACCTGGGAATGGGATGGCGCGCAGTGGACGCTGGCCCAGACGAACGGGCCGTTGCAGCGCTACGCCCACGCCCTGGCCTTCGACCCGGTCCGCCAGCGGGTGCTGGCGTTCGGCGGCATCCCCGACCAGCAGCGCGGCTGGACCGACGCCTGGGAATGGGACGGCAGCACCTGGCAGCCGGTGGCCCAGCCCGCCTCGCCGCCGGGCCGCAGCAACGGCGCGCTGGCCCACGATCCGCAGCGGGATCGCCTCGTGTTGTTCGGCGGCCACGGCGATGCCGGCAAGCTCGACGAGGTCTGGGAGCACGATGGCCAGCGCTGGCAGCGCATCCCCACCAACGGCGGGCCGGCCGCCCGGGACGGCGCCGCCATGGTCCACGACGCGGCCAACGGGCGGATCCTGCTGTTCGGCGGCAGCGACGCCGGCAACAGCGACCTCGGCGACTTCTGGGAGTGGAACGGCAACGCCTGGCGGCAGCTGCCCGGCGGTCCGCCGCCGCGACGCATGCACGGCATGGTGTTCGACGTGCTGCGGTCCAGGGTCGTGGTGCATGGCGGCGGCCTGGGCACCAGCACCCTGAACGACACCTGGGAATGGGATGGCGCGGCGTGGACCCAGGTCACCGCCACCGGCCCGGCATCCCTGCGGCCCGTGCGCATGGCCTACGACCTGTTCACCGGTCACACGGTGCTGCACCAGGGCAGCAACGGCCGCACCTGGACCTGGGACGGCACGACCTGGACGGCGCACACCGTCAACCTCCTGCGCAACGCCGATGCGCTCGGCATGGACCTGTCGGTGAGCGCGGTGGTCGCGCTGGTGCGATCGCAGCAGCAGGCGGGCTTCCTCGAGACCTGGCGGTGGAACGGCAGCACCTGGGACCTGATGACCGGCGTGACCCCGCCGTTCTGGTCCCGCCACGACAGCAGCCTCGTCTGCGCCACCGACCTGCGCCGGGCACGGCTGTGGGCCTTCACCGGCACCTGGCTCTGGCAGCGCAGCAACCTGCTGGCGGCGGCGGGCGACGGGGCGCCCGGCTGCGGCAGCCCACCGCCGTCCGTCACCGCCTTCGGCCCGCCGCGGCTGGGCGACGCCGGCTTCCGCCTCGACCTGCGCGCCGGGCCCGGCCAGCCGGCCCTGCTGGGCCTGTCGCTGGGCACCGGCGCGGTGCCGGTGGCGCCGGGCTGTCAGTGGCATCTCGGCCCCACCGTGGCGCTGGTCGTCGTCACCGACGCGGCGGGCTTCGTCAGCGCGCCGCTGCCGATCCCCGACGGGCCCGCCTGGCTGGGGATCACGCTGCACGTCCAGGGTGCCGCGCTGCAGCCGCACGCCCCGCACGGGTTCGGCCTCGGCCAGCACCTGCGGCTGCTGCTCGGCCACTGAGCCCGGCGCCGAGCCTCAGCGGCCCTCGCCGACCGGCGGCAGGCCGTCCGGCAGCCGCAGCACGCCCGGCTCCGGCGGCGTCCAGTCCGGCAGGTCGAGATCGACGTTGCCGACGTAGACCCACCAGTTGTCGTAGCAGCCGTTGGTGTGGCCCGGCCCCTTCGGCAGCCGTTCGAGGATCCACTTCTGGTAGCCGAACTGGGTGCCGCCCCAGTCCTGCTGGCTCACGCCGCGCGGCTCCCCGCGCAGGTCCGGATAGCGGGCCCAATGATCGGCGAACGACGGCACCACCCGGGCATTGCCGTAGTCGTAGCCCGACTGGCCATTGGGCGGCACATGGCAGTTGCCGACCATCGACGGGAAGCCCGGAAAGTCCATCTCCAGCACGGTGAACACGTTCCAGGCATCCCGCCGCGTCTTCGGGTCCCAGATGCCGTCGCCGAATGCCAGCGCGCACTGCGATTCCACCCGGTGCGTGTAGCTGTGCACCATGTTGTCGGCGCCCACCTCGTAGTTGAAGCCCATCACCCAGAACGTCCGGCCGATCTCCTCGCCGGGGATGTCATAGGGCCGATACAGCCACGGATTGTCGGTCGGGCCGAACCTGACATAGCGGTCCTTGACGAAGCCGGCGAACTCGTCGAAGTGCATGCCCGACGCGCCCCACAGCCACACCTCGGTGATGCCCTCCTTGCGGGCCCGCTCGATCAGGCCGTTCTCCTGGAGGATCTCGCGGTAGCTCGACGGAGAGGGCTGCCATTCCTGCTGCTGCCGCGCCTGCAGGAACGTCGCGTCGGTGTAGCGGAAGCCGTCGACCTTCTTCGGGTAGCCGTCCACCACGATCCAGTCGACGATCTCGTAGTTGAGGTAGCCCCAGCTCGCCTGCCGGATGACGTCCACCAGGATCCGGCTGTAGTGGCGCGGGTCGTTGGCCTTGACGTGGGCGGTGAGCCGCACCGAGCCGTGCTCCTCGAGCACCGGGTCGTAGATCACCACCACCACCTTGGCGACCTTGCGGCCGGTGGCGGCGGCCGCGTCATGCGCGAACGCCGGCTTCCGCCAGGGCGTGACCGCGCCCTTCGGCACCACGTAGCTGCCGGTGTGCTGCAGCCGGCCCTCGGCGCCCGGCGGGCGCAGGGGCGCATCCTGCGCCGGCAGCGTGGCGAGCAACAACGGCAGCAGCCAGGAGCACGGCAACGCTTTGCGCATGCCGCCAGTGTGCCCCGGCGGAGCCGGCGGCCGCCATGCCCTACTCCGGCATCTTCTGGAACCGCTCCCGCGCCGCCGCGGCCAGCGGCTCCCGGTGCGCCGGGTCGGCGATGCCGATCAGCGCCTGCGCCCGCTGCCGCAGGTTCTTCCCGTACAGGTTCACCGCGCCATGCTCGGTCACCACCCAGTGCACGTGGGCCCGCGTCGTGACCACGCCGGCGCCCGGCTGCAGGAACGGCGTGATCCGCGAGCGCCCCTTCGCCGTCGCCGACGGCAGCGCGATGATCGGCTTGCCGCCCGGCGACAGCGACGCGCCGCGGATGAAGTCCATCTGCCCGCCGACGCCTGAGTAGAGCCGCATGCCGATCGAGTCGGCGCAGACCTGGCCGGTCAGGTCCACCTCGATGGCGCTGTTGATGGCGGTCACCTTCGGATTGCGGCGGATCACCTCGGGATCGTTGACGTAGCCGATGTCGAGCATCGCCACCAACGGGTTGTCGTCGAGGAAGTCGTAGAGCCGCCGCGAGCCCATGGCGAAGCCGGCGACGATGCGGCGCGGGTGGTTCCTCTTGCACGCACCGGTGATCACGCCCCGTTCGACCAGATCGATCACCCCGTCCGAGAACATCTCGCTGTGCACGCCGAGGTCGCGATGGCCCTGCAGCGCCGCCAGCACCGCATCCGGGATCGAACCGATGCCCATCTGCAGGGTGGCGCCGTCCTCGACCAGGGCCGCCACGTGCCGGCCGATGGCCTGTTCCACCGGGCCCAGCGCCTCCACCCGCCGTTCGGGCAGCGGCTCGTCGCACGCGACCAGGCTCTGGATCTCGTCCACGTGCAGCAGCCCGTCGCCGTGGGTGCGCGGCATCCTTGGATTGACCTGGGCGATCACGTGCTTCGCCGCATGCACCGCCGCCCGCGCCACGTCCACCGACACGCCGAGCGAGCAGTAGCCGTGCCGGTCCGGCGGCGAGACCTGCACCAGCGCCGCGTCCAGCGGCAGCGCGCCGGAACGGAACAGCGCCGGGATCTCGCTGAGGAAGACCGGCAGGTAGTCGGCGTCGCCGCGGGCCACGGCGTCGCGCACGTTCGCGCCGAGGAACAACGCGTTCACGCGGAAGCTGCCGGCGTGCTCCGGCAGGGCGTAGGGTGCCTGCCCCTCGGTGTGCAGGTGCACGATCTCGACGTCGCGCAGCTCCGCCGCCCGCGCGGTCAGCGCCGCCACCAGCCGGCCCGGCGTGGCGGCGCCGCCGTGGACGAAGACCCGCTGGCCCGAGCGGATGGTGGCGACGGCCTGCTCGGCGGTGACGTGCGGCATGCGCGCATTCGTAGCGTGGGGAGCCACGCGAGGCCACGTCGCGACTGCGCCACGCCGCATCGGCACGCCAGGAATTCCGAGAAAACCTCCGTTCGCCATGGGCATAGCCGGTCCTTGTCCTGAGGGCTGCCTCACCACTGTTCGTGCAGCCTTCCGACCCGCCGCGCGCCCCCGCGCGAACGGCCGCTCTTTGTCCCCGACCGGAGACCGTCATGAAGTCCCTGTTCCACGCCTCGC